>DASPPO010000026.1:0-49864 GCA_035625455.1 Nitrososphaerales archaeon
TCAAACCAGACAAATGGCAATTGGTTGACTCTTGCCATGATCTCCATTCGTTCAGTCTCGGTTAACCCCGTCAATAGTAACTCGAGCCACATGTATCGATGTCTTCTGTGCATCGCCTTTTCCAACTTCGGGTCATATCGCGTTCCTGCCCAATTTACTAGGTATCCCTTTACCAAGCCATTTCCTACTAAATGGGAGCGATAGTGCCAAGTGAGGGTCTTGTAATTCACTTGAAGCTTGCCTCCAACCTCAATCAGAGAAGCATCTGGATTTAGCTGAAGAAGCTTGATGATGCCAAGGTCTATCGAATCAAACTTAATCTTAGTGGTAGGATTGAAGGATAGAGAACCCGGCTTCAACCTAGGCTTTGATGCCCAATCAAACTGCCAAGAGTCATTCTCGAAATCGTAAATTTCCGATTTCATGGGGACTACCCTAGCCCACTCGAAAGGAACTGTCTGAATCGAGTTAAACAATCCACGCCGTCCCAATTCCCGCATGAATCGAATCCAATCTCCTACATATTCTTGTGGAACGTTCGCATGAATTGAATAGAAGTCATCAGGTAAGGTCTTGGCGAAGCTCGTCAGATAACATAATTCACTCATTGCCATCAGTATGGCGTCGGCGTACGATCTGAATTCATCAGAAAACTCGGCGAGCGCAATCACTCTCCTCAAACCGAGCTTTTCATGATTAGGAACAGCTTGGACAGTATACCCCTTTTTCAGCAGTTTCTCCTTGTACCAATATCTGGCTGTCTCTTTGTGTATACTGAGCTCCCTTGCTATTCGATTGATTTCGGGGCCGTACTTTGTAATCAGGTTGACCATCATAGCAATCTTGGAATTTGTATCTCCACGCTTCCCCGCGTCAACAGTCGTAGCGGCGGGCTCTAAGACCAAATCTGCTCGCCCACCTCCACCATAGAACTATCTATTATTACAGATGAATCGAATCCCAAGGCCAAAACAGCCGGTTTCACCACTTTCGGACGTCACCCCCTATTTCGGAATATACATAAATACATATGCCATTAGCTATGTATCATACGACAAATAACGGAAGTGCATTCGTGGCTTCCACGTAGAATATCAGGAATATTCTAACTTTCTGATGTAATTGATAAATACTTTGGATAATCTCTTCCCCAAGACAACCGACGGATGAACTCGTGGCATTTGTTTGACTCATCCCGCATAGTGACAGAAGCAGAATCAATCGACGATGCTGGCGCCGGACTCAGGGCCGCTCTAGCGATCGGGCCAAAGGTGAGGACAATCTGTCTTCTGTTCGACCCAACAAGCCATGATGTCGCACCCTGGTTGGAGTCTGTAAAAGCCACCAGTCCCGAAACGAGAGGGCTAATGGTTCAAAGCTTCTTTGCCCGAGTGCTCAGCAAAGCGGGTTACGACATTGTCGTCGGGAGGGAGCTGGACATTTTCGCGCGAGGTCGGTTCAGGTCGCTCTTCATCGAGGTGAAATCGTCATTGGCAGGAGGGAAGTTCGGTTCGCAGGCTGACCTAGGTCAGCTCGATGGTTACTTGATTGCGTGCCAAAGGAAACGGGCCGAAAGATGGCTTGGCACAATGGGAATAATCAGGCCCTTGAATTTGCGCGACACTTTCAGAGCCGCCCTGCGGCGAAGGAACATCGGTCTTATCGACATCAGATGGGTAACAGCGAAGGAGACTCTGCTGCCGCACCTTTCATCAGTACCTTAGCGTGACTCCGCCGGAAGATTCGAAGAACTCGGCGGTGTCATCCACGTAGTCAGGATTATCAAAATCCGCGCTCACGGTTCCGACATCCTCTCCTTCGGCCCCGGGCGGGAACCACTCTTTGTCAACCTGTTGAACGTAAGAGCTGGCATCCCCCGGGGCAATTCCCTTCCTAATCTTCTGTGCTCTGGCTCTGAGCGCGGAGGCGAGCTTTCTCGCTTCTGCATCAGTGAACGAATCAGTTGAGGAACCGCTTTGGGGAAGAGTTACGCCTTCCTCCTTCGCAATTCTACGAACCCAACCCCAATAGAGATACGACATCGAACGTGAGCCACCATTCTTCGCTTTAGCGTAGACGCCCAAGACTGTCCCCCATGCCCAACAACACGGTCTGCCCTTATAACGCCCTCCGTCAACAACAATCAGAGAAACCGTTTCACCCGTGAACCTGCGGACTAGCATTTTAAACGCAAATTCAAACCAACCCCGGGTCCACATGAGTATCGAATCACGCGAAGCCAAGTCGTTCTTCGCTCCCCTGAAGGGGAAGACGGCGACATTCCTGCTGGAGGACAGGCAGGCCAATCTCGACTTCGCGCGTACCGTCGTTGGTCTGCTGGCACAGACGCCGGATGTAGCCGAGATTCTCGATTTGGACGCCTTGTACGCGTCGAACGCTGACCGCATCTTTCGGTCACTCGGTTCGTCGACCACGGTGACACTCAGGGTCCCTGAGCCTGGAGCGGAGATTGAGGAAGAGCTTGCAGCCATGTTCGAGGGCGATCAGGGAGTCGTAATCATAGACAGCCTCAACAGCCTCTACCACTTAGTCTCACAGGGGGATAGAAGCTCGCGCAGCAGGAAGCTGAACTTCGCAATTGCGGCACTGGCCTATCTTGCAAGGACTAATGCGAAGGCAGTACTCCTCTCTATGTACAGGCGCGAAGGCCTCACCTACTCGGGGACTGGGCGATCCATTTCCGGTCTCTCTGACATTACCGCTTCGGTAGACACCAGAAGCCAGCAGTTGTTCATCAGGACCGAGCGAGGCCCCGGTTGGGATGGTGGAGCCTTCTCTACCCGTATCCCTTCAGGATAGCCAAATCGATGCCAACGAACACGGCCACCACAAGCAGTAGGAGTGCCAGGGCCAGGTACAGGTTGACAGTCCTGGAACGCACAGTCTGCCTCCCGCTTTGGTAGACGAGGTAGACCCCTGCACCTCCAACTACGATTACGAAAGCGTCGACTATGGCCTCGGGAATCGTCATGGCGCCGCTTTCGGGGTACGGGATGTAGCTCTGGTTAGCAACAGGGAAGAACACAGCGTTCACGAAGCCCGCCATCAGAGCAACCAGGATGACGATGTACAGGGCCTCGATGAGGCCGCCCCCTCTCGTGAGTGATGAAACGAGACGCACCAAGGAATTCTTGAGCGTACCTATGGTCTTCTTGTAAGCAGACTCGAGTGCTGTTCTTAGCATCTAATCACCCTCTTTCAGAACCTCAGCTATTTCCTTTGCCCACTGGCCCATTTGGGGGTTGCGTTTAACATTATCCAAAAAGTCCTTCCATTCCATGTCCCCATAGGCCTTCACCCAGAGGGGGTAGGCCACCCGCACCTTCTCTTTCGCTTCGGAGTGATAGCGGCAGAGGTCTGCCACTGCCTTCCTCCCGCAGATAGGGCATTTCATGGCTTCCCCTTTCCCGGGCAGTTGGGGTTGACACAGAGCCTCCAGGGACGTCGTCCCCCCGCCACGTGTACGACGGGCCAAGAGCAGTGCTCGCAGGGCTTCGAGACAGTCCTAAGAGTCCCCCTCTGAGGGAGAGGGGCCGACGCGCGGCATCCACTCGAATAGTTGGAGCACCCCACGAACCTCTTCTTCGTTGTCCTTGACCTGATGATTCTCAGATTCCCTGTCTTGCAGACAGGGCACATCCCCAACACAAAGGATCTGGCGACGTTCGCAGTCAGAGCTGAATCGATTTCTCGCCCTACCGCCTCTTCATTGGCGCGCAGGTCCGCGAGCTGCCTGACGATGGACCGCACGGTCTCCCGCAGCAACTCGGCCTCTCCCTCGCTCCCGTCTTCGACCGCTTCGAGCTTGCCCTCTATTTCGCGGGTGAGCCCCGTACTGATAATCGATGGAGCATACTCTGCCATCGCCTCCACGACGGACAGCCCGAGCCCCGTCACCTCCATGTTCTCCCCAGAGACGTAGCCCCTCTCAACGAGAGTTGCAATCATGTCGGCGCGGGTGGCCTTGGTCCCTATCCCTTCCCTCTCCATCTTCTCGAGGAGAGTGCTCTGGTTGTACCTAGGTGGCCTCTGCTCGAACTTCTCTTCCAGCGTCACACCTTCCACCCTGAACCTATCTCCCTCCAAGACCGGGGGGAATTCGACATCTCTGTGTCCAGCGTACCTCCCGTAGTACTTCATCCAGCCAGGGAAAACGGTCCTGCCCCCTGCCAACCTGAACTCATGTTCGCCCACGGCGAGGGTGACTACGGCCATCTCTCTCCGAGCCGAAGCGCCAAAGGCGGCGAGGAACCTCCTGACGACCAAATCGAAGACGGCCGATTCTGAAGCACCGAGGGAGCGTTTCGGCTTTTCACCGGTGGGGTGGATGGCAGGGTGTGCAGCATCGGACTTCGCACCCTGTACAGGCTTGGGCTTCTCGTTTAGAAGCTCAGCCGCATGTGCGGAGTATTCCGGGATCCCGGCTAGGCCTTGAATGATACCCCCGTAATTGATTGACGGTGGAAGTCTCTGGCTTCCCGTCCGAGGATACGAGATGAGGGCCCCGAGGTAGAGCCTCTCAGCGATTTGGAGGGTCCGGCCGAGGGTGTACCCGAGCGTCCGATAAGCCTCCTTCTGCAGGTCGCCAATATTGAACGGCACCGGAGGCCCGACTTGAATCAAGTTCCTGCACACGGAAGTCACAACTGCTTCCCTCCCCAAGCACTCCTCCTTGATCTTCTCAGCTGACTGTCTGGTCCCAATCCTGTCCTTGGTATGTCCTGCCGTGAACCTCAAGTCGTCCTTCTCGAAAATTCCCGAGGCCTTCCAGTAGGGGACTGGTACGAACGTTCTAATCTCCCGTTCCCTCTCCACCAAGAACCCCAGGGTAGGTCCCTGGACCCTGCCGATGCTGACGGTCCTGTACCTGTGCCCAGAGCCGAGCGCCGACTGCGAAAGCGCCCGCGAAAGGTTCACCCCCCAGACAAAATCTATCGCGTGTCTGGCTCTCCCGGCCCGGGCGAGCCCCGGTCCCGCCTGAGGCTTCAGACCATCGAAGGCCTTCACTAGATCTTCTTCTGTGAGCGTGGAGAACGCGGCTCTCAGCGCGTTCTTCTCCTTCCCTCCACACGCATACTTCAGCAGGTTGTACCCAATGGTCTCTCCTTCCACATCGAAATCACAGGCGTTGACGAACTTCGACGCCCTCGTCGCGAGCTTTCTGATGGCCAAGATCCGTCTCGCCGCGTTTGCGTTGTCTTCGTCAACAAGGTCAGAAGAGTACCACTCGACGTCGAAGATGGGGTAGACCGTCCTTTCCCCGACGGGGTCAGAGACGCCGTACAAGTGACCTTGGGCGGCGCAGGCAACGAACTCCTCTCCCTTCCGGTTGAACCTGAACACCGTCGTTCCTTCGATTTGCTCGCTGCGGAATTCGCCTCCAGAGAGGGCTTCAGAGACTCTCCTGGCTGCATCAGGCTTTTCACAAATCACCAAGGTGTATCCGTGGTTCATTCCGAAGGGGCCGCGGAAAATCTGGTGCATCTGCGGGAATTTTAGCCTATCTCACGAAAATGACCCGTCTATCTTCTCGATGTCGACCTCGAACCTCGTCGGAGAAAGTTTCATCCCACACTTTTTGCACTTGTACTCTGCAGCTTTCAGCACGTCCCCAGGGGATCTGAGGTCAAAGCCAGAGTAGAGCGGCGCCCCGCACGACGAACAGACGATTTCGTAGGTCAACGCCCGCACCGCCCGACGCCTGGCATTTAGCAGTATTCCGGCCCTACGAAGCTGGCCCTGAGTAGTGGAGGCTCCGTAAGTAGACGTCCTCGTCCATAGGTATCGAGAACTTCCTGCCGCCGTACTCCGCGTTCTTCAGAAGCTTTCGATTCAGTCCTCTCGCGAGTACGATGGGCGTAGCCTCGTCAGACTCCCCCATCAGGATTTCGGCGGCAGAGCTCAAATCATCCGCGACGCTCTGCGAAGTCACCTTCAGCACGTTTCCGAAGAGGTCTTTCCTCCCGCGCATGTCGAGCACTGCCTCTATTCCCGACGAGGCAACGGCTACCCCGGTTGTCCCCCTCCTCGTCGGCGAGAGCCTGCTGTCGCAAATCACGACACCGACAGAGACTCCTCGAGAGAACTTGAGTGCCTCTCGTATCCTCCAAGCGGAGAGTTCGGGTCTCCTGGGGTAGAGTACCACACTTCCGTGCTTCACGTTCGACTTGTCTATGCCCGCATTAGGGGTAAGGAGTCCGTCCTTGCTGGCAAGCACGAACCCGGGGATTCCGCCAACGATTTCATCGGACTCCCGAAGGACTAGCTCGCACAGCCTCTCGTCCATCCTGTTCTTCACCGCCAGTCGTTTGGCTTTATTCTCTGCCCTGACCGAGCTGAGCCTCACTACCCTCCCTTCTGAGACAGCTACGAACTTGCTGGAGATTACCAAGATATCCCCGTCCCTCAGTCGCCCGCCGAGTCTCTCCTCGATAAGGGATACGATATCGAATCTCGAGTTCTTGGGCCGGACAACGACCGGCATCAGCGTAAACAAGCGGCGGAGCGAAGCGTGGCTCTCTTAAATAGAGTCAGGAGTCGCGGACCACCGTGCTCAGGACCACCCAGCTGTACGGATATCACACGAAGCACGCCAAGATGACCGAGTTCGCAGGGTACGAGATGCCCCTTTGGTACACGACAACCACTGGCGAGCACATGGCGGTCAGGAACAGATCGGGAATCTTCGATGTCTCTCACATGGGGAGGTTCATGGTCAAGGGAAGCCGGGCAGGGCCCTTCCTAGAGGGTCTGGTCCCCACTAACGTACAGTCGCAACCCCCGGGGAAAGCGTTCTACACACTTCTGCTCAACGATGGTGGCGGGATCATAGACGACCTAATCATCGAAAAGCTTTCGGACGCCAGGTACATGGTAGTAGTCAACGCAGCCAACAAAAAGACTGACATGGAACACATGGTGGCCCTGGCGCCCCAAGGCTTCGAAATCAACGACATGACCTCCGATTCAGCCATGGTGGCGGTACAGGGTCCCAGGGCGGTCGATTCTCTACAGCCTTTGGCCGAGCTGGATTTCGCACAGCTCAAACGTTTCCGTTGTGCGGAGACGAAAGTGGCGGGGGAGGAGGTGTTGGTGTCGAGGACAGGCTATACAGGCGAAGATGGATTCGAGGTCATAGTGTACGGCACATCAAACGAGCACCCTGAGGGCGCCATGCGGGTCTGGGAGCGACTGGCCGAATCGTCGACCCCCTGTGGCCTCGCCGCCAGGGACTCGCTCAGGCTCGAAGCCGGGCTCCCCCTGCATGGGTCGGACATTGACCAGAGCACCGACCCCTACCAAGCCGACCTGTCTTGGGTGATTTCAGCGGGCAAGACGGGTTTCGTCGGTTCTAGGGCCATAGCCGAAGCAGCAAGGCAGCCCCCCCATTCAATCCGCCGGGGGCTCGTCCTAGACCTAGGCATCCCAAGGCACGGCTTCCAGATGGAAGGAGCAACGGGTTCAGTGGGGGTGGTGACCAGCGGCGGCTTCTCTCCGATAATCAAGAAGGGTATCGCTCTCTGCAGTGTTGATTACAACAACTCCGGGTTCGGCACGAAGGTCAGCGTGAATGTCAGGGGCGCCAAACAGGAAGCTACGGTCACCAAACCCCCCTTCTACGACGAACAGCTCTACGGCTGGAAAAGACAGAAGGGTAATTAGTCCGCTGAAGGGGCGTCATCCCGATGGATTTCCAGGGATACCATATTCCGGAAGAACTGATGTACACAAAGGAACACGAGTGGGCGAAGGAGGAGGGCGGGGTAGTCAGAATCGGCATTACAGACTATGCCGCAAAAACACTGAATGACGTCGTCTACGTCACGTCGCCGAAGGTGAATGACAGAATCGAGCAAGCGAAGACCATAGGGACCGTGGAGTCCATCAAGGCCGTCTCCGAAGTCTACTCTCCGATTTCAGGGACTGTAACTAGGGTGAACAACGAGCTCGACTCTCATCCGGAACTCGTGAACAAGTCCCCATACGGGGAAGGATGGCTGGCGGAGGTGAAACCCTCGAATCTAGCTGCGGAGAGAAAGAGACTCCTCGACGCCAAGACGTACGCCGCTCACCTGAGCACTCTTGTGAAGAACTAGAAAAGCACGCTTTAAATTACCCGATGAAACTCGCTATCCAGAATTGGGTCTACTGGACACCCTAAGGTCCCAGATACGCAGGCCTGAGGTATCGCGCAGGGCAATCATGGCGACAATGGTACTCTCCATAGTATTCGCAATTGCCGTCCTGATTAGATCCTACGCCGCGAAATACGGGTACTTCCTGAACGAGTTCGACCCCTACTACGACTATTATGCCGCCCAGCACATCGTCAACCTCGCCCAGTCTCAGGGACTCTGGAACGCCCTGTTCGCCAACCCCCCAAACTGCGGCCCGACGGTCTACACGGCCTGCCACAACATGCAGGGGTACTTCTACTGGCATGACATTACCACTTGGTACCCAGTGGGAAGGGACGTCGCGGCCACCTCCCAGGGCGGGCTCCAAGTCTTCGGCGCCATGAGTTATCTGCTGGTCCACAACGTCTTTGGGGTCCAAATCACACTCTACGACTGGCTTGTGATTCTTCCGGTCCTCTTGGGTTCGCTGTCCTGCATTGCATTTTACTTCCTCGTAAAGAAGATAGCAGGAGACGCCGCTGGCCTATTCGCCGCCCTGATGTTCGCCGTCTCTCCGCCTCTCATCGAGAGGGGCAACCTGGGATGGTTCAAGTCTGAGCCGCTTGCGATTCTGCTTTTCGTCGTAGCGAGTTATGTAATGCTGACAGTCTTCGACAAGGAGAGGGCAGTCCGCAGCAGGATTCTCCGGGCCGCGCTGGGGGGCTTTCTGATAGGCTATTCCCAAACCGCCTGGGGCGGAGGAGACTATTTCGCCGCCGCCTTCGGACTCATCTTCGTCCTCCTCCCATTCCTTAACCTTGATCTCGCGGGTTACACGCCTGCCATAATTTCATTCACGGCGTTCGCTCTCTTCGTAAGCTCTATCTTCCCGAGGCCAGGAGTCGCCATAGTCACCAACCCCATCGGGCTGGTCCTCATCGGAGGGACGCTCTTTACCCTTGTGGGTCAGTGGGCGAAGACATGGACCAAGCCGACCGAGTACAGGTCGACCATGTTCAAATTCCTCCTCGGCTTCGCACTGGCAGGGCTGACTGTACTCAGCTTCGGCTTGGTGGGAGGGCTCACCCTGAGGTACCTGACGGTTATTGCCCCCTGGGAACGCGTTTCCAACCCACTCGTCCAGTCAGTGGCGGAGCAGGCCGTCCCGACGGGGGCCGACTACTTCACCTCCTACGCAATCATCCTCTGCTTCGGTATGGCGGGGGCCGTGGTGGCGTTCAGGCGCAAGGGAATCTCCATGATCTACGCACTTGTTTTCGGACTCACAGGCCTCTACTTCTCTGCGGCCTTCTCACGTCTCTTGGTCTACTCTTCGATAGCCCTGGGTGTTCTCGGAGGCATCGGATTCGCCGAGCTAGCCTATGCCATAGTGAAACCCAGCACCACACCGCTGGTGAAGAAGGCAAAGCAGACTCCGACCTCCAGAAATGAGATGAAGGTCGTCTTCTCCATCGCCGTGATTGCGCTCATTGCCCTCCCCGCCGGCTCCTATTGGATTCCCAACCCAGTCCAATGTACCTATTCCGGTCAGCTCTTCTGCAACAACAGCCCGGCCGACTCGGGCGTGAGTATAGTCAATGGTGCAACGATTTACTCTCGCTCGCCCTTCGGTGACTGGATTCAGACCCTGTCGTGGGTGCGGCAGAATACACCCACCAACTCCATAATCATTTCTTGGTGGGACTATGGCTACTGGTTTGCTGTGATGGGAAACAGGACCACGGTCGTCGACAACGCGACGCTGAACAGCACTAGGATTGCCCAGGTGGCCCAGCTGCTCATGTCTAACGCAACCCAGTCGGCCGCGATGGCGAAGCAGATGGCCTACATTCCAGGCTGCACGCCCGTCAACTCGACTTCCTGCTACAGGCCTGCATACGTAGCCATATTCATCACGGGCAGCGTGTTCCCGCTTACCAGCTCGACAGGGGAGTCGCAATCCTACTACGTCCTTCAGGTCCCCAGTTCAGGCGGCTTTACCGCGGGTGGAGGAGACGAGAGCAAGAAGCAGTGGTTCATCCGCATCGGGAACTTTACAGAGTCGAAGTACCTTGAATGCTCAGGTACTACTCCCAACGAACTGACATCCGCAGGCCAGGCTTGCCAGGGCGTGGACGACTTCAACCTCACTCCCTATGCCATGGCGAATAGTCTCTTCGGCCAGCTTCTGCCGTTCCAGCTAGCTGGGTACCTGTACACCGTCACTTCGAACGGTCAGACTTCGATACAATTTGCCACATCATACACCTATGGCTCCAACGGAGCCCCGCCAATAGAGGCTTTCACATATCCGAGCAGCTACATCTACGGGCCAAACAGCACGAATTTGTTTAGGCTAGCTTACGTCTCGCCGAGCCTCGCTGCCGCAGAGGCCGGTAATTCCCCCTGCCCAGGTGACTCCCAGCTTCAGTGTTTCAACACCATACTCCTCTATCAGGTCCTTTACTGAGATTCGCTCTTGTAGGCCATAGGGCTTCTGTATCTAGCATACCTGTCATCAGGCGAGTACCTTGCTGGATGGACCGTGACCGCCTTCCCTCCACAGCTGGGGCACGCCTCCGACAGAGTGTACCTGCCGCAGCGGGTACACTTCAACATCAGACTCTTCATGAAGATCCGCCGTACTTTCTCGATATCTCGCGCTTGAAGCTGAAGGCGTCGTGTTTGCCTACGCCATCCTTAATCTTCTCCAGAACCCCATCAAGCGCCTTTTCGGCCTGTTTGTAGTCATCAGCGGTGATTCTGACCCTGTAGCGCGGGGCGCCAGCGTAGGTGATGTGGACTTCGGCGGACGGAGCGCTGGCAGCTGCCATCAGCGTCTTCTTGACCTGCTCAATCCCTTCAGGAGATCTGGACGAAACCTCCACGAGCGCCCCGACCTCATATCTCGGAGGAACAATTTTCTCCGACGCAATCTCCGCTATGGTTTTTGCCTCTTTTTCCGGGAGGGCCAGGGGCCCCAGGGCCCTCTCCCCCTTCCGGGCGGCCGTCTCCAACGCAGTGTAGAGGTTACCGAATTCCTCTTCGAGCCTCCGCCCTAGTTCCTTCTCACGGACATCGTCCAGGTCGAGCTTCTTCTTCACGGCTTCTATGATGGCCACAGCCCTCTCCTCCCGCTTCCACTCAATCACCTTGGCCCTTCGCTCCTCATTGGTCACCTGCCTGAGCGAGAGGTCAATCTCCCTCCTCGCCCTGTTGATCCTGATCACCTTCAGAATGAGTTTCTGCGAGACCTTCGCTACCCTATCGATGTTCCTTACCCACCCGGTGGAAATCTCTGACACATGGAGGAAGCCATTGGTCCCATCGTATTGGTCGAGGTTGACATAGATGCCATGCGATGTGATTTCCCTGACCGTGCAAACGACCACTTCACCCGGTTCAGGGAGTGGCCTCTCTGTGCTCATCCTAGACGAGCCATCCATGCGTGGTATTTGGCGTTTAGCCTAGGCGCTTCACGAAGGTGGCGAGGACAACGGACTTGCCCCCCCTGCTCTCGGCGAGCTTTCTGCCGCATCCTCTGCACCCAATGTCCTTCGCAGAGTTGGAGAAGAGAATCCTCTCTTCCCCGCAGTCAGGACACTTAACAAGAATGAACGCACTTCTGGTCTTCGGGATAGGCTCACGTTCGCGCTTCATGCCGCAATCTCCGCCTTCCTTAACCGAATGCCGTAGGTCATCATCTCACGATTACATTCCTTACACTTCAATCTCAAGGTCGCCTTTTTGGTAGTCTTGGCAGTGCGAATCAGTTCGGGGAACTTCTGCCCTCCATAACCGCGCTTTCTGCCGGCCTGCCTCCGGGCGCCCCAAGAACCCGCACGTTCCTTCCCCCTCTTGTAGAGGGCCACTGAATGCACCGTGTGTTTCCCACACCAAGGGCAATTCCGACGGATTTCCTTTGGAAACTTCATCTCTCTCACGAGGCGATTTGTCCCGCTTTTACTCGTGCTTTTAAGCTTGGTCCGGCCAAACATGCAAAATCTCAGCGCTAGGCATGCCCGAGTCAGAATTGACCCGGAGAGAATTCAGCACGGGCGCCTTGGGGCCACGAACACAGATGAATACAGCAGGGTGAGGTGGAAGAACGCTGTCCCAGCAGACTATGCTTGTGTCCGGGATGGGCCACGCCAATCATCTGATTATCACTGACGGCTCCTCGCAATCACACCCTTTCTCACAACCAGGTAAGAGAACAAGACCACCACTACGAAGACCGTGGCAACCACTGCTTGAGACGGGAACACAGGCACTCCACTGCCTGTGGTTGAAGCGAAACTAGATACGGTTGTGGTCGAGGACGATGATTCCGAGCCGGTAATACCAAGGGCGGCTTCCACTGATGTGAAGGAAACCTGTCCCGAAGCCGCGCCCAGATAGCCATAGCTGGGCGTGCCGACCGACGCACTCGCGGTTCCGTTCCCCAGATATCTCACCATCACGTTGTAGGCGGCCTCGGCGGTGTCCAGACCGAAGCTGAAATACGATGGGAACGCGGTCAACCTGTCGCTGGTGCTGTTGGCATAGAATAGTCCGAGATCTGCTCCGAGCTGCGTGAAACTGGTCGCCTCTCCGCCGCCCTCGCCCCCGAATACCAGTTCAGTGTCATAGAACGTGCCGATAGGCGTGGTGTAGTTTCCGGCTGTGAAAAAGTAGGCGCCAGCGACTGTGGGGTCGTGGATGGTGACATTGTCGAACCAGTCAGTCCCGCTCCCGGCTCCCAAAGTGCCGCCGGTCAACCAGGTCCCAAACTGGACCAAGACTCCCGTACCGGGTTCTGCGGTTGCATTAATCAGGAGGGCCAGGCCGAGCGGGAGCGAGTAGGAGGAGTTACTCTCTTCATAGGAGTAGTAGTATTCGGTAGTCCCGTTTTGCTGGAAGGTGGATACGTAACCACCCCCTCCTTCTGACGTGATGGAGTCGTTGGAAAGGAAGCCACTAACGCTGTAGTTCCAGACATTGTCCGCAAGAGCCACCTGTGACGCCGACGTCACGAAATCGGGAGTGTTCTGGCACCAGTAGGCTTGGGTCCCTCCTCCTTTCTCGTCGACCACGAGGACGGAATTGAGCTGGAGCGTGGCACCCGACGGGTTCTCTCCTACCGACTCTGCCGTGGAGTTATAGGCGCTGATTGAAGAGACCGAAGCCACTCCTATGACATCCGTGGAGGCAATCGCGTACGGTTCGTCGATGCCTGACTGGTTTGTGAGACCATAGGAAACAATCCCTGACGGCTCAGGGGGCGATAGGGGGCCGAAGCTGAGCGGGTTGTTCGGGAAGACCGCCAAATCAAGGCTCGCGTTCGCCGTACTGCCATACGCATATACGAGGACATCATACGAACCGACGGCCACCTGCAGAGTCCGGTCGCTTTCTGTCCCGTTCTGATAGGTCATCGAGTTGGACAATAGCCCATTACTGTTGTTGAAGTCTTGGAACTGCGCGGCTGTCATGAACGCCGTCGACACACTGGTGTTGCTTGTAAGAGAGTAATGGACGATTGTCTCATTCGTAAACGCGTCGACAGGGAAGTAGGTGAAATAACCGGGTGGCAATATGAAGGGAATTTGCGAAGACGTCGAAGCCGAATTCGGCCTCTGGCCTGACAGGGCAGGCCCTTGAATCAAAAGCGGCGCCAGGAGGAGACACGCCAGGACCCTACGTTCTGCCTTCACGCCCGCAACGAAATTCGGTTTCCCTCTGAGATATTTACGGATTCCAATTTCCCAAACCGTAGGGGCCTGTCCGAGCCAGCGGTACTGACACCGGGCCCTATCGCCTCGAAGAAGCTAACGAGGTCTCGGCCAGCCTTGAAAGGGGCGAGATAAAGAGTCGCGCCGCGACGTGACCTAGTCGCTGACTCTTGGCGCCAAGAAGTACCAGAGCTTGGCTCCCTGGTCGTTCAATTTCATTTCGAGGCGGATGGGTTTCTTGGTACTAAACTCCAGCTGGACTGTGTCGGTGACCCCGCCCAGCGCCTTCAAGATTCCGGAAACATAATCGATAGAGTAGGTCGCCTTACTGTCAGCGCCCACCTTCAGCTCTAACACGTCGGCGTCATTGGCCGCCAGGCTAATTTCGGCTTTACCCACGTCTGACTTCCCGGAAAATGTGAGTCTCTCTTTGGACGCCTGAATCGTAACCTGGTCAGAAACGACGGAGATGTCTCCCAGCACCTTCTCCAAGATGGCTTTGGTCAGCGAGACCTTCGTATCGAACTCGAGCTTGGGGAGTGGGGCCGACCCTGCGGTGCTTTCGATTAAGTGTATCGTGAACTCGCGCTTGTAACCATCGCTCAGCTTGACGGCAATCGCATCTTCCTCGGTGCTTGATATTTCCACGCTGTCTTTGGAATCGGATCTTCCAATGAGCTTTACCAGATCCTCTACTCGCACGCTGAACTTGAACGGTTTGTCGCACTCGAACGAGGCGAAACTCGAGTTCGGCATAGCCAAGTCTACAAGAGCCACATGAGACGGGTCCATTGCCCTGAAAGTCAGGCCCTCGCTGTTCGCTTCGAACGTTGCTTCCTCGACGAGTGTCTTGACGGCCGCGGCTATTGCTTTCCATTCGGATGAACTTGCAGTCTTGGCCAGAAACAATCGAAACTGCCCTCAAGCCGCCTTTTCGGGGTCGGATAATAAGCCTTGGTCGTGAGAGAGTGGACACTTGTGTCCGTCCCTGAAACTACCCCCTTCTACCACCAGGTGCCCATATTGCGCTTAAGCTCCCCCATCATTCCGGGAGGGGGCTCAAACTTCAGTGCGTGGACCTTCCCGCTCGGATTTGGAGCCATCTGGGTAACGATAGAATGGATGTTTGCAAGGAATCTCATTACAGCGTCAGGGTCGCTCCGCCACTTTCGTTCTATGAGCCTGACCTCGCTCCTCCGGTGAAACGAAGGGGGGATCTCAAGCATGGAATTGAGCATGAACCGCGCCCGGACTTCGTCGTTGCTCATGATGCCGACTGTAAAATTCTGCGGGTTCTCAGCGCCTGGCTTCCCTTCGGTGTTGATTACTACGTGGCCGTACTGTAGGACTCCGACTCGCGCATCGAATTTCCGAATCATCACATAGCACGTAGGCTGGCCATCGCTCCCACCTTCTTTGGGAAGGAACCAGACACGGAACCTGTCGGTAAGCGCGTTCCACTCCCCTCTGGCGAGGTGGCCTAGGTCAATATCCAGGGGGGAGAAGGGGACCCCGACCACAAGCGAGTATACCTTGGCTCCGTTCACAGAGAGGTAGGCCTCTAGCGGGACCCTCAAGCCGCACAATAGCCCTTCGTCCTTCTTAACGACCAAGAAGTGGCGGATGCCTTATCTGCACGCCGCCTAGGAACTGGGCGAAAATGAACGACGGTACAAAGGCATGGCTCAGAACCGCCTATCGAGAGTATTATTTCCATGGAGCTGACAAGATAGAGGTACCTGAAGACCCCGAAGCCAGGGAGTTCGGCTACATCCCCTTCGGCGGAGGCATGATTAGGCACCTCTCCTTCAAGACCAGGGGCGAAGCACTGGCCGAGATTCTGAAGCAGTCACCTTCGTCGGTCTACTGCTCTAACGCTCGATACGAACATCCCGCCCGGCCGATCGAAGAGAAGGGGTGGCTGGGTTCCGAGCTGATTTTTGACATAGACGCAACCGACATCCCAACTGCCTGCAAGAAGGGCCACGACCTCTGGTACTGCGAGAAATGTCATGCGTCGGGAAGGCTCCCTCGTCCTGAGAAGTGCACGAAATGCGGGAGCCCGGTGGTGGAGTTCCACGGCAAGTGCGAGGTGTGTCTGGACGCTGCCAAAGACCATGCCATGCGAGTCATCGCCTTCCTGGTGAATGACTTCGGTGTAGAGCACAAACTAATCCAACTCTATTTCTCCGGCAACAGAGGCTATCACCTGCACGTTTTCGACAAGAGGTTCGACCCGCTAGATCAGGCGGCCAGAGGAGAGATTGCCGAGTACATGCGGGGGTCAGGTCTTCCTCCGAACCAGACGCTGGCGTCGTCCCTGAGGCGCAGGCCCCTGACTGGACCCCAGGGGGCGGGGTGGACGAGGAGAATAACCGGGTATGTGGACGAACGAAGGCAGGACTACACCGGAACTCTTCAGAAACTCGTGTCCGAGGCGATATCGTCACAGTGTGCAATGGTTGACTCCTCGGTGACGACTGACATCCACCGCGTTTTCAGACTATCGGGAACCCTCCACGGAGACACGGGGATGCTGAAAAAGAGGATTGAGTCGGCGGAAAGCTTCGACCCGCAGGAGGACCCGGTGGTACTGGGAGACAGGCTCGTCAGGGTCAAGGTAGAGTTTTATCCCAGGTTCAGAATGAAGCACAAGGACTTCGGTCCTTTCCCCAAGCCAGAGACAGTCGAATTACCCTCTTACGCGGCAGTCTCGATATTAACCCGGGGCCTCGGCGAGGTCGCAGTGTAAATGCCTGAAACCACTCTTGAAAACTTGAAGAGGAGGCTCGATTCCGAGTCTGCATCCGATTCGCTCCTCCCCCTCCCCGGCGACTTCTACTCGAGCATCTCAGCTTATAGCCAGAAGCTGAAGAGATCTGCGAGTTCCGGCGCCTCAGAGGTGTCCATCCACCTTATCGCAGCCCAATCGAGGATGATTGAATCAATGGTGAGGCAGATACTTCGGCTCAGGACAAGGAAGGCCATGCAACAGAACGCCCTCTTGCAGCTTCTCCCCGAGGAAAGGTACGTCTGCTCTGCCGAGCAGAAGTTTCAGAGACGTTTCCAGACACTCGTTGACGCCGTCGCTACCGGCCAGCCCTCCTTTGTCGAGTTCGCCCATCTCAACGAGTCTCAGAGGAGCATCACCGTGAGGTTCGTCAAGCAAGTCAATGAGCTCGTGGGACTGGACATGAGGCGCTATGGCCCCTACGAAGCGGACGACGTCGCCTCGATTCCTGCCGCAAGTGCTGATATCCTGATTGCGGGGGGAGAAGCTGTGGAAGTCTACACCAGAGACGACGTCTGATGACCGCTGTCAGACTAACATTCAGTGACCACCTGAAGTGCACTGGCTATTTATCCTGACGCCGGGTTCGTCTCCCCCCAGTGACAGAGATGAACGCTATCGAGGCCCGGGGCCTAACGAAAGTCTACCCGCCGTCAACCAGAGCCGTCGACGGAGTCTCTTTCACCGTTGGCTCGGGAGAGATTTTCGGGTTCTTGGGCCCCAACGGCGCGGGGAAGACGACTACCATCAAGATGCTCACCACGCTCGCATCCATCACCGAAGGCTCCTGCACCGTCGCGGGATATGACGTGAAATCCAACGAAGCCGAAGTCAGGGCGAGCATAGGACTCGTCCCGCAGGATGCCGCTGTCGACGGTGACCTCACTGGTACAGAGAACCTCATGCTCAGCGCGAAACTCTACAAGGTCCCTGACGAGGTCGCAAAGCAGAGAACAGACGTACTACTCGGCATGGTGGGGCTGAAGGACGCGGCAGGCAGGCTCGCACGGACGTATTCCGGGGGGATGAAGAAGCGACTGGAGCTCATAGCAGGGCTGATCCACAAGCCGAAGGTGCTGTTCTTAGACGAACCGACCCTCGGCCTCGACGTTCAGACGCGGACTGCGATGTGGGAATACATCAGGGGAATCAACGCAGACGAGGGCACGACCATCTTCCTGACCACCCACTATCTCGAGGAGGCGGATTCACTGTGCGGAAGGGTCGCCATCATCGATCACGGGCAGATCAAGGCCCTTGACTCGCCTTCGGCTCTGAAAGCAGGCTTGGGTGGCGATGTGATGGAGATAGAGTTGCCGGATGGGCCGGACGTTTCGGCCGAACTCTCGTCCATGGAAGGGGTGAGCGAGGTCAGCAGAAGTGGTAACGTGTACTCTCTGAAGTTGGTAAACACGGGGAGGTCCCTGCAGGAGATATCGGTAGGGCTGTGGGGGCTAGGTCTCAGGGTCATGGATTCACGGATTACCGAATCCAACCTAGATCAGGTCTTCCTGAACGTGACAGGGAGGTCAATCAGGGATGAAGTGGTCGACAACGGTGACGCCGTGGTCGCCAGGGCCAGAGCGGAGAGGGCACGAGGATGATGTCAGAGACCAAGGAACTGATGATCCGCGACCTGAAGAAGTGGTTCAGGTCCCCGGCATGGCTCTTCGCATCACTGGTCCAGCCGGTCCTCTGGCTCGTGCTGTTCGGCAACGCCTTCAATCCCACGAACATGGTACCTTCATTCCCTGGCAGCGGCGCTATCCAATCGCAGATTCTGCAGTCGACCTTCGGCGGGGCCCCTAACTACATCACATTCTTGACCGCAGGAATGCTCTGCTTCTTGGTAGTGACTTGGGCTATGTGGGCAGGTGGACCACTTGTAACCGACAGGTCCCTAGGCTACCTGAACAAACTGCTCGTTGCGCCAATCTCTAGAACCGCAATAACCTTCTCGCTGCTTCTCTCCAGCATCCTAAAGGGGGTCCTGCTCTCGGGGATACTCCTGGTGGTGGCGATAGTCCTGCCCGGAGGGTTGGTCTTTGGGAACAGCTTTGACGTCGTAGACCTCCTGGGCATCTTTGGCGCTCTGACACTACTTTCCATCGGTTTCCTGTGGCTATTCATGATCATCTCAGTAAGGGCAAAGAGGTTCGAGACGCTTGCTGCCATCGGTAGCACCTTGGGTCTTCCACTGCTCTTCGCGAGCAGTGCGCTTCTACCTACTGCGTCGATGCCGGCGTGGCTGAGCGAAGTCGCGGGGGTAAACCCAATTTCTAAGGCAGCAGACATCATCCGGTACCTCATAATTCAGGGCTCGATTAGCGGGACCACCCTCACTATGGTCACCTCTGACTTCGCCTACCTTGGGACCTTCGCGATTATCTGCACGATTCTGGGAGCCTTCGCTTCAAATCATGGTCTGAGGGTGGAATGATGATGGCCAAAAATGGACTGGCGTCAAACGCGCCCGAGGCATCATGAGACAAATGGACGACCTCACGATTAAACCGGGCGCCATAGCCAAGCTGGGCAGGGTCGATGGGGGGCTCAGGGTCGGGCGCAACGCTACCATCAGAGCGGAGTCGGGTGGGAAGGTAGTCGTCGCCGACGGCGCATATTTCGAGTGCCCGGTCACCATAGACTGCGACTTCGAATGCAAGTCGATGAAAGTGGAAGGGAAGGGTTTTGGCCCGGCGGGAGACGTCGTGGTCAGAGGCGACCTTACGGTCGAGGGAGACGCCGAGCTTGATGCCTCGGTGGAGATAGAGGGGGATGTCACGACCGAACGCCTCGACATAGGGGGTCACCTAGACTGCGGGTCGGTGACTTCCAAGATGGTTCGCGTAGGTGGACATCTGTCAACGAGGGGGGATCTGAAGTCGGGTGACGTGGATGTCGGCGGCCATTTGAAGGTCCACGGTCAAGTCGACATAGCCAACCTCCGCGCGGGAGGTCACGCGGAGATAGGAGGTGGCACCATACGGGGGGAGATCAAAGTGAGGGGTCACTTCGAGACAAAGGAGAAACTGGCCTTTGGAAGCATCAATGTGTTCGGGAAGATGAAGCTTCCGGCAGGGAGTACGGGCGAGCGGCTCACCGCCCTGGGGAAGATCAAGTTTGAGGGAGATGCATCGTGTAAGGTAATGGAGGTGAACGGAGTAGCGGAAGTGAACGGCGACTGCTCGGCCGAAAGCATCAAGGTGAACGGGAAGCTCTCCGTCGACGGGTCCCTGACGATTGCGGAGAAGGCGGAGATCTTCGGCTCTGCAGAGGCAAGGGGGAAGACAGAATGTGGCGCTTTGGCTGTCGGGGGTCGGCTCGTCTCTGACAGCATCGTCTCACACTCTCAGGCAGAAGTGGCAGGGGAGGTATGGACCACAAGGGGGTTGAAAGCCAAATCGGTTCAGGTCGGAACCGGCTCGCGTGTCAACGGTCCAATCATCGGAGAGACAGTCGAAATCGGCAAGGGGCTAGACCTCAGGGGTTTCTGGGCTCACGCAACCAACTGGCGCTCGGTAGGCCGCCCAACTAGGGTCGACGATGTCTATGGCAAGGAAGTCACGATTGACAGGTACTCGAGAGCCAAGAGGATCTACGCCCAGGTCGTCAAGATGCAGGGAGGCAGCATGGCGGACGATGTGAGTTACACCCACGAAGCGGATGTCCCGGCTGGCGTCCACCTAGAGGGGCCCGCGAAAAAGGTGGCCTCCCTCCCCGACGCTCCTCTCTAGGGAATCAGTAGTAGTGAGTGGAGGACACTCATGTGAAAAGTAAAAGCTCCAAGAGGTCGAAGACGGACCTGTACGCCGAAATCTTGGAAGTTATCACGCATTACCCCGAGGGGGCACGGATAACGAAGCTCTCCTACGGGGTCGGGGTCCCTGTGGACAGGCTGAAGCCCCTTGTAAACAGGCTGTGTTCCTACGGGCTGGCCAACAGGTCCGAGGACGAAGAAGGGGTATCGTACAGGATTACTCCTAGAGGCCTGGAGTTCCTCGACACTTTCTGGAAGATGAAGGGGTTCCTCGAAGAGTTCGGCGAAGGGACTTCACGTGGTCAGCTATAACTACGCCATGTGTGGTTGCACTTGGCGCATCTGTAGAACTGGGTGGGGGGCTCGTCCCCGCTCCTTGTCTGCAGGAACCACCAGAATGCCTCGTTGTGTCCGCACTTCGGGCATTCGATTTTCGTTGTCGGAAGGGAGCTGAGTTTCGCTTCCTTGTCTCCTACGACTTTTATCTGAGGGGTGTTGGAAAGCTCCTCTTCGGTCGACTGCTTGACCGTCTGAGTCGGAGGCTTGCTGGTATATCCACAGTTGTCGCAGACGAGTGTGATTGTGACATCCTTCGCTCCTTTGATCTGCTTGAGCTTAAGGCGGGTGCCGCACTTCGGACAGAACTTTAGGCTCAGGTGGATCCACTGCCCAGTGCCTTCTTGACACCGTCGAGGAGCTCTTGGGTGGTTTCCATGGCTCGCTCTACGCTATTCGAAAACGCCTTCTCGGGCTTTATGCGCTGAGCCCTCACCTTCAGAACAAGCTTCTTGATTAATGGATGGGGAGGGAGCACTCCCGCGAAAGTGACACTCTTCTCCTCAAGGAGCTCGTGATGGACGATTTCGGCCAGCGAGTAGTCTTCGCCTGTGATCTCGACCGTCAGGCCCTTCTCATCCTCTGTGGTTGTCTGGACCTGCAATTTGCCTGACCGCCCTCGGATTCTTCATTATAAATGTACGGAAAGGACCGTTTCAAGTCCGACGTTTCGTCCGGCGGTCAGGGCTCGATGGGGGTCGTCCCGAAGTCCCTGGCCAGCTTCCTCTCTTCCACGTTCCCACACTCGTCACACTTTGCCCGAGTGGCGCTCCCCCTCAAGAGGGGTTTGCCACAGTTGCCGCAGAGAGCGTAGACGACGCCCATGTCTGGCTCGTCAATTGTCAGATGAATCATCCCGTTGACGAGACTGAAGACCCTGCACCTCACGATGTCCCCGGTCTTGACGGGGGTCGTCCGCCGGGCGCCGCGGCCGCCTCCAGTCAGTCCCCTGAGTGTGAGCATCCCCGAGAAGTCTTTGTATGTCGGCTTCCCGTTGTGGAAGTAGATGTGGACGTTGGCCGAGTTTGCCTGGACAACCTCCACTTGGCCGGTCGCCCAGTCATCCACTTTGGTTACTTCAGGCTCGGCTGCGGGCTTGACCGATATCTCCATGTTCTTCGCGTCCTTGAAGACGGAGCCGGCCCTTAGAGCCCGGATGCGACCGGAGTCGTCGTATGTGTTCGGACCTGGCAAGAACTCCTCTGACACAGCGAGCTTGTCCCCGGGCAACGCGTCCAGGGCTTTAGCTTTGGTTTCTTTCATTTCTTGATTAACCCCACCGTGAGCTCAATCCACTTCGCCCTCTCGAGGAACTCCCCCGGTTTCCTCCCCTCAATAAGCGCCACTAAAGCGTCTGCCTGAGGTATTGAAAGAACAGGTCTGTCGAATGCGAACCCATCGATTGATATCCTGGGGCATGCCGTCTGTACGAAAGCCTCGATTTCCCTGTGAGGGGCGAGTCGCTCCGCTGTCACATCGCGCATGGCAAGCCGGATCACCTTCCTCCCATTCATTTCGAGTCGCTTCGTGATCCACGCGCTCCTTCCAAGCATCTTCTGTCCCTCCTTGAGCCCTGTGATGACGCCGAAAACTCGGGCGTCCAAGGCCTTGTACACGGCGAGAACTGCCCTCTTCTCTCTCTCTTCGGCCGCTTGCTCCATGTCTGTCACCTCGTTCATGTAAGGGTCGAGCATGAAAGTTGGCTTCCCAGTGGCCAGGGCAAGTCCCACCGCATGGAACTCGCTCTCGCCGAGGAATGCGAAGGCATCCACCTGACCCCGGATAGGATAGGATGTCGAGAAGTCACAGCCGAACACTTGTCCTTCGAGCATCAGGTTGTTTCCTCTCCCTATCGACACCCGGAACCCCTTCGACTCCAGCCTCTCCCTTACCGGCTTTAGCTGGTGAAGGTGCTGGCTAAAGGTGGCGAGCCCTACGCGCTTGTATGGGGCTAGGACTCTGGCTGCGGCGTCTACCACTTTCCCGAATTCCACATCGTCTATGGCATCCACGAGATAGGTGTAGTCCCCCACCTCGGTCACGGCCGCGTTATGTCCAATATGGAATGCCAGGTCGGCCTGAAGCTTCTGAACGTCATCGTCGACGGTGTCGCATACGCCAAAACAGCTGTCCCCCGAGAGAATGCTGGCGACGCCGTACTTCTGCTTCACCCTCTCCATGAGCTCTTTGGTCTGCCTGAGGAGCCCGCCGGGGGCGTTGACCAGCACAACCTTCGGCTTCTTCGCCTCGATAATCTCGAATACTTTGTTTTCATCTATCCTGACGGTCATCGCGTTAACCTCGAGATACCCCGGTTTTCAGTCGTGGCCGGCGCGGGCCCGTTATATACTTCTGGTAGTCTGCGGACACCTGCATCCTCCATCCCATACCATTCTCGTAAGAACCCCTCCTTCAAGGACTTAATGTCCTGGTAACCTAGGAGTTTGCATCACCCATCAGGAAGCGGCTTGTCTGGTGAGCGCGGACTATCTGTCTTTAGGCGCTGGCTTGGGGCGGTGCCACGGCGTGTTCCAGCTTGACGATTTCTACCCTCGTCTTCATGGGTAGCTTCGTCGCCGCGGCCTTCATGGCTTCCTTCCCTTTCTCGAAGTTCTCCGCCTTCAGGCTCAGTTCGAGGACTGTGCTTCCTATGTCTACCCGAGCCGCGAGACCTATGGGCTTCCCGAACGCCTTCCTCATGCCTTCTTGGAGCCTGTCTGCCCCGGCAGTGGCGATCATCTTGTTTTCCCTTAGGACCAAGTGCGGGTAGGTCACCACTTTCAGGTAAAAATTCTCCTCACCGACAAGCGCGACTTTCTTGCTGGCAGCCACTCTGGCCGCCTCAAGAGCGTTGTGCCTGATCTGGACCCTTCCCTCTGAGATTAGCTTGAACATGTGGTCATAATCGTCCCTGTACTTGCCCGTAGTGAAACGGGCCACCTTGGGGTTGGGTGCGCCAGGGGCGAATTTCTTGTTATAGAACATCCCCTTCTGTTCTCTGTAGTTCTTCCCGTGGATGGATCTCTTTCCTCAAAAAGCCGGTTCCGAGCATCGCTAATTAAGTTTCGTGCTCGAAGTTGTCTGGTTTACCTGAAGATTATGGCGATTCCATCCCATCTCGAAGCGAATTCGCAAAGTCTTTGTCGCTCCACCTCGAGCCACTACCGTGCCCCATTGGAGCACGAAACCACCAAAGGATGACGCCGGCTGCTTCGACCTCATGTCCAGAGCAATCTTCACTGCCGGGTTGAACTGGAGGATGGCGGAGAAGAAATGGCCTGACTTCGAGAAGGCGTTCGATGGTTTCGCCTACTGCTCGAAGACCTTCCGAGGAGGTTCAAGTTCATGGGCCCGTCGACCGCCCGGATGTTTCTCTACATGGTTGGATATCCCCTAACCCCCACCAAGGAAGAGAAGGCTTGGATGAAGTCACCCCCTGAACACCGCTAGCGCCCGAAGACTACAACTCGAAGGTTCGCCCTCTCTTCTCTCCTATTCCCCTTTCCTCGGGGGGTTTGTACTTCCATCCTAGCAACCTGCCGACATCTTTCTCTGTCTCCGTCTTGATGAGCTTCGGAGGATTATCGCGCGTCCAGAGCCCTTTCGAATTGATGATTAAGCCCCTGTCCCTGGCTTTGATGGTCATCCCGATGGTGTGTCCCTTTGGCCCCGTAGCCCACATCTGAGTCACTCCCCAGGCATCCTCGTTTGTGCAGATGAACAGGTTGATCTGCATTCCCCTGTAGACGAAATTGGATATCGTCTCTCCGAACGATGTCACTCTCCCTCCGATTCTTATTACCCGTTTGTTGACCCTCTCCTTCCACGGCCCGAAGGTCCTCCCCTTCGGGATTACGGCGAAGTCGATGTCATGGACGATGGGCATCTTTCTCCTGACACTTCCCGCGAGAAGGTACCTCTTGTAAAGGTCCCTGGTCTTGGACAGGAAGTCAATGGCAATACCTTGGGCGACGTCCAGTGTGACGTCTTTCTTGTAAGACAAACGAGAGACCTCTATGGAAGCTGGGAGAGCAGACATTCATCCGGGGTCTTGTCATGCCTTATCCTGAGAATGAATGGGGCTCTCAGCTTCTTGTCCCTTGTCACCTCTTGGAACCTCACCTCAATCACCGAACCCTTCTTCACCTTGCGCGGGTCCACGCGTTCAACCATCGACCCAACATTTCCAAGCTCCACCATCTGCCCGTTGTCGTCGTAGACGGCGACGGACCAAGACCTAGGAATCCCGGTGCTCCTCATCTCCTTGGTCTCCACAGTCCCTGTGACAAAGACGTCAACCGTGTCAAACTTCTTCAGCTTCAGCCAAGAGCTTGGTTGGCCGTAGCTCGACTGAGGGTTCTTCACCATCACCCCCTCCCGACCATCTTCTACAGCCTCGTCGCGAAGCTCCATGATTCTCTCAGAACTCCTTGCGACCGTGTACTGCACTTCGAGCCCGGTGTCTTTGAGAATCTCATGGAGTATCCTCTTCCTCTCTGTAAGAGGTCTTCCCCGTATATCGCGGTTGTCTATCTGGAGGACGTCGAAGACGAAGAGCCCCTTCGCCTCCCTGGCAACGTACTCTCCGTCCAGAATCATGCGGTCCGGTGCGTGGAGAAATTCGGGCACCCTTGAGAAAACCTGCGGAGTACTCTTTGGAGTATAGATTCCGCCGTGCTTGCTAGAAAGGACGAGCTTGTCCCCGCTCCTGAAGAGGAACACCCGGATGCCGTCGTACTTCGTCTCAACAAGGCTTGGAAGAGGGTTCTTCGCCAACCATTTGCCAAGCTCGAGCTTGACCGCCTTGGAATAGTTCTCTTGGACATATGTCGGTAGCTCTTCGCTCAAGCTACTTCGAAAGGACTACCCTTGGCTTCTTCCGGGCAACGGGGACAGCAGGGAGCCTTGACGCCCCTTTCTCCTCCACCAGGGCCCAAGCGTCGTCAAGCTTGAGGATTCCTTCGCTCAACCCCATGAGCAACCACAGGCGACCGTCTTTCCTCTCGTAGGGGTAGACCACGCAGGTGTAGAAGTTGTAGCCTCTTCCCCAAGAGAAGAAAGCCACCAGAGCCATGTCCTTCTCAATGAGATATCTCGCGAGCTGGGTGACCCTAGAGTTGGTCTCCCCCACCTTCTTGTCTGAGTCAGGAGCGAGTTGATAGACCTCCTTGAACTTGTACTCAGACACCCTTTCGATGGGGACGAAACCATCGGAATCGACTTCTACTTTCGTGGTCCTTTCGAAAGGTTCCACCTCCTCCCCCTCCTGCTTGTCCGCCGTCTGATCAAGAGGAATCTCAATCCATTTCCCTTCGAACTCCAGTTCGTATTTGAGAAAGTACCTCTTTTCAGTCCTGACAGTTATCGGGAACTCCCCCTTGTATCTGACGAACTTCTTGGCCTCTTCCGGAGAAACCTCTTGCACATCGAGTCGCTCCCCGTTCGGCCCTTCCCTATAGCGATAGATTCTCGGCACTTCTCTGCTTACGACTTCCTTGCCGCTCTTCTTGTCCAGCTTGACAACCTTCACAGGCTGGAGATCCCCATGTGCCTTTGCGGCCCTCAAATGGTACTCGACCGCTCCCAACCCTAGGGTTGGGATGTTCAGACTTAGGACTCCGCGCCACGAAGCACGTGAGACGGCGGCGCTCTCAGCCTGTTTCTCCACTTCAGAGAAGATGTCCTTCTTCGGCAATCTCCCTCTTCTAGGGGTCCCGTGATAATTAACGTTGCTAAACTGCCAACACTTTTTTCACATGGCCAGAGGAGACACTTCCGTGAAAGTATTCGTAGGAGTTTCGGGATTTAGCTACCCCAGCTGGGTGGGTAGGTTCTATCCGAAGGGCCTCAAGGGCGAGGAGTTTCTCGGCTACTATTCCAAGCACCTGGGGAGCGTCGAAATCAACAGTTCCTTCTACGCACCCCCCAGCGCGGCCATGATCAAGAGTTGGTCCACCAAGGCTGGCACGGACTTCCGTTTCGCGTTCAAAGCCCCTCGGCTAATCACCCACATACTCAAGCTGGGAAGGGGCGCTCCTGAAGCGAGTGGGAAGCTGAACGCAACATTGAACGGCCTTGGCCAGCGCCGCGGCCCCATCCTCTTTCAGCTCCCGCCATTCTCCAGATTCGACCATGACCTCCTGCAGAAATTCCTTTCAGACACCACCGACATCGAACCCAAGGTCTTCGAGTTCAGACACGCGTCTTGGTTCACAGATTCGACCTATCGGCTTCTGGAGGACCATGGTGCAGGCTTCTGCATAGCCGAGACCGAGGACATGGAGCCAATCTTCAAAGTCACCGGAAGTTTCGCCTACTTTCGTCTGAGAAAGGACTCATACGACGAAAAGACCATGGGTAGGTGGTCCGAGAGGATTCGCAAAGCATCAGATAGTGCCAGCGAGTGCTACGTATACCTGAGGCACGATGAGACGGGAGACAACGCCCTGCTGGCACAGAAGCTTTCGACAACGCTGCAGGAACCATAGCTCACAACACATCGAAATCTTCCGGCAGGATTACTCGAATGGAAATCGTTTCATACTCACGCCTCAGAGTTCTTATGCTGGCACTTGGCGTCAATCATGGTCTGGGCAGTCATCATCTTCGCCCTGGCCTTCGGGATCTTTGTGATTTGGTCGGCTCCCCTTGGCGCAGGCTGGGAGCCTACGTCGCGCAAGAAAGTCAGGAGGATGCTTGAGATGAGCGGGGCTGGCCCCACCGACATCATCTACGATTTGGGATCAGGCGACGGAAGAATCGTGGTGGAGGCCGCGAGAAGGTTCCATGCGAAGGCAGTCGGGGTCGAAGCTGACCCCTTCCGGGTGCTCTTCTCCGAACTGATGATTTCCCTCCTGCATCTCGAGGGTCGCGCCAAGATAATCTGGGGGAACTTCTTCCGAGTCGACCTCAGCGAGGCGACGATTGTCACGATGTTCCTTTCACAGGGGACGAACCGGAGGTTGGAGTCGAAACTGATGGCCGAGCTCAGGCCCGGGACCCGCGTGGTTTCCTACGAGTGGACCTTCGACGGGTGGACGCCCACCGCCAGAGACGCCGACAACCATCTCTCGTTGTACGTGATGCAGGGTGCAGCGGTGCCGGGGTAACCCAAGGCTAGGCGCAGTCGCGTCTGGCGTACAGGTTTGACGGCGTGCCATCGGGGCCGGAACGGTGGGTCGTGAGCGGATACTCGACGCGCTCTATCACTGACAGAACTAGGTTACCCTGTCGGAAACGCATCCTACCTCACTTCGAGGGTGGGATTAGACAAGCAGGACGTCGCAGGGAAGAGCGAATCATCTAACCAACAAGTTCTAGTCCGACTGAGGCCTGGCGCAGGCCGAAGATGCCCTTCGTCCTACCCCCGCAGATTCTCGAGACAGACGAGATATCGCTCGTTCTCGCGTTCGGCAAACTGTCTGTCCTCGAGGCGTGCACCATCCTTGGGAGGACAGTCACTCAGGCCGAGGCTCCCTGCGAGAGGGTTTCGGTCTTCCACGTTGACCATCTGCCGCCGAAATACATCGCTGAGCTCTCAGGTGCGCACAAGTGCGCACCTGTCACTTCGGTACTAGACTCCCCATCCGCGGACATGACGGCCCTCACCGGCCTCATGGCGTCGAATCTTGAGGCCAAGTCTAACGTTTCCCTAAGCGGGTATGAAATTGGAGAAGACGACTATCAGGACCTCGTTAGGTCGATGCTCGACGGTATCAGAGAAGCGGGGCTGAAGAAGGTGAGGCTCCTGAGGCCTGAAGGGAACGAGCTTCTGTCCGAACGAGTCCTGACCAGAGAGGCTCTCGATGTCATCGCCTTTCCATACCATGGTGGCTTCGCCGTAGGCCCCACCGCGTGGGTTCCAGACTCGGCTGCAATGAGACAGAGGGGAACACGCAAGCCCTCCCCGCACTCCGATATCTCCCTCTCCCCTCGCCTTGCCCGGACACTGGTGAACCTGGCGGGGCTGAAACCGGGTCAGATCCTCCTCGACCCCTTCTGCGGCTCGGGCACCATCCTGGTCGAGGCCTACTCGAAATCCCTCAGGTGCCTCGGGGTGGACAACAGGGCGTCACGGGTGCAGGAGGCGCGAGAGAACATCCGGTGGTCCATAGGAGGCGTCACTGACAGGGGATACGACATCAGGAAGGGGGACGCAAGGGACCTGTCACGTATGCTGAGGGGGACCAGGGTGGACGCCATCGTCACCGAGCCGCTCCTACTTCCGCAGCTGCACTCGCGCCCAAAGACATCTACCGCACGGGAGATGATCGGGGCATCCGCAAGGGTCTACAACGACGCCCTGGCATCCATGGCCGAATCAATTCAAACTGAGGGGAGGATTGTGGTGGTCGTCCCAGTGATTCAGACCATTGAGGGGGACGAAGTTACGCTTACACTCGAGGGCAGGAAACTGGGGCTGAGGCTCTACCAGCCGGGGCCTGTCGGATTCGAATATCCAGTGCGGCTCTCCTTCGAAAGCACCCGGTGGGTAAGGCGCGCAGTCTATGTTTTCGAGCCACGTGTCTGATGCTCATTCGTGGTGGCGACAGCCTTCCTGAAGACCCCGGAGAAGAGGTTGAGCTGGGCGTCCGTGATTCCGGACGAGGCGGCTATCCGTTTTGCGACCTCGAATAGGTTCTGCGTCTTATGCTTGGGGAGCCTAGAAGCCTCGGCGAGCTCATAGAAGCTCCGGGCGAAAACCTCCCTTGCCATCCTCCCCTGGGTTCCCTTTCTCTCTCGGCCCCCTCTCGACGCGATATACAAGACGATGGCCGCAGCGTGTCCGACGTTCAGGGTCTTGTAA
Organism: Nitrososphaerales archaeon; assembly: GCA_035625455.1. Classification (GTDB taxonomy): domain Archaea; phylum Thermoproteota; class Nitrososphaeria; order Nitrososphaerales; family Gagatemarchaeaceae; genus UBA183. Next base: position 29,546 of record DASPPO010000026.1, read on the forward strand.
CCCGGCGAGGTGTCAATCGTCAAGGTGACATCGCACTCCCTGATTTCTTTGTTCGTTAGCCCGGTGGTATCCCTACCAAAGATCAGGGAAGAGTTCCTGGCCGACAGCAGAATCCCACGGAGGCGGTCAGGCGCCACCACCCTCCTGATCACATTTGACTTCTTGGATGCCCTCACAGCGGTGGTGGCCACGAGCAACTCGTTCTCCCTCCTAACCTTTCTGAAGCTCGTGACGACGGCGTCGTCGAGCACCTTGGCGGCGTGAGACGCGTAAACCGATGCCACGGACAGGTCCACCTTGGGCTCGACTAGGTAGAGCTTCTCGACCCCGAAGTTCTGCACAAGCCTTGCCACATGACCCACGTTTACGGGCCCCCTGGGCTCGACCAGCGTCACAGAGACTCCCCGCGGAAGCACGGATGTCCCTCACATCAGGATGATAAAGCCGTCACCGAGGTCTCTGACCGCAGAGAAGATGGACTTCTTCTGGGCGGAGGGAGTTGACCCTTCTCCTGCCGAAGCTCCCCGCTCCCTTCATTCCGAACTCGGTTAGGGCGGAGTCGGCTTGCCTTCTTCTCAGGGAGAACAGGCGGAAGATGTTCGTCACCTCGACCTTTCCAATCCTGCGTACGGGGGTGAACGACGCTATCACTGAGCCTACCCTCGGCTGCGGGACGAAGGCAGTCCTGGGCACGTCTTCGAGCACTCTGACATCGAAGCAAATTTGCGACAGCGCAGAGACTCCTCTGTAGTCCCTGCTTCCGGGAGGTGCCATGCATTTCCTCACAAAGTCATCCTGCAACACGACCACGGCCCTCCTGAATCCCTTCCCACTTAGCCACTTCACGAATGCGGCTGATTCAGAGTAGGGGAGACTGGAGACGAGGACGTCGAAATCGGGGCGCTCCTGGAAGGCATCGGCGAGCACGATGCGAGCGGCCGTTCCTCGTACCAGAGCGGACGTCTCTTCGAAGTTGGCTCTGTCGACTTCGTACCCTAGGTACGATGCGCCGAGACCTGCCAGCTCTTTTGTGAGTGCTCCCTTCCCTGTGCCTATCTCCAGCACCCGATCTGCAGGTCCGACGTCGGCCAGGGACACGACTCTACGGATTACCTCTGGGTCAACCAGATAATGCTGCCCTAGTCTACGTCTCTTCATTCACTACTTCTTGACGAATATGCTGACTCTGGAGTCCCCAGCGAGCTCTTCGACAATCCGTTTTGCAATCATTTTCGCAGGCTCCCTCAGCCCCACCCTCTTTTGGACGTCGTCGAAGCTTGTGAACGGCTGCTTCTCCCTCATATCCACTATTTCCTTCATGAATGTCTTCCCGATGCCAGGGATGAGCTCGAGACCATGCAGCCTCGGCGTCAGGGGCTGCAGGTCATTGAAGTAGGCCACATATTTGGGCTCGTTCTCTTTCACCAGGTTCTCCACCACTGTTGGCAGCAAAGACTTGGCCTCTGGGGACAGTTCTTCATAGGTTAGCTTCCCGAGAACGCTTACTATCTTCTCTCTCCCCTCCTTGCCTATCTTGACTTTCTCTCCCATCTCGAAATCTTGGTTCTCCATCGCCAGGAGTTCGAGCAGCGTGAGTCTCTCCTCTCCTATCGCCTGGACCATGGGCCCCTCACGTCCCTTTATCACGGCTGACTTTCCCCTGGACATGAAATCAAGCACGTAGGCGTACTCCTCGTACTTCTTGTCTGCTGGTAACATTTACTAGAATTAGCTCCTGGTGGGGTGCTCTAGTTCGAAGGGGACCTCTTAGTTTCGAAGAAGATTGCAATACCCGGCTTGTGTGTCACCCGTTTCCCCTGTGCAAAACAGGCTGCCTTGCTATTTAACGATTGAGCGTCCTACGGCTTTGGACGTAAGATCTTCAGTATCTTCTCGAGGGTCTCCGTCGACAGGAGCTTCCTCCATCCAGAGGTGAAGGTCCTGAGCTCTTCCACGGATTTGGGCATGATGTTGACCAGCTCCACAGCCTCCTCCTCGCTCAGACCGCATTCTGTCTCCAATTCCTTCCGAAGCTTCTTCGCAGAGTCGGCCTGGACTTTGGAGAACTTGGTGGTGTAGTCCAGTGTCCGCTTCTGTATCTGGTCAGCTTTCTCCACATCAATCTTCGACAGGATTTGGTTCGCCTCCGGGATTGTCAGGAGCTTTTTCTCTGCCTTCTCTGACATCAACTCCCCTCCATGCGGACCACATGCTCTTTACGGGCCACGAGTTTCTTTACCTTGTTCCCCACTTTCACGTCAATCGTCACCGCCCTCCTGCCGACCTCTGTCACTGTCCCAACGAGCCCATTGAACCTCCTATGAGGCATTCCCTTGACCTGGGCGGGATCGATTTTGATGACGACCTTGTCGTTCGGGGAATAATCTACAAGCAGGCTGCTCAGTCCCTTCTTCGCTGACGACCTCAGAAGAGACCTAGTTCTTCTCCTCGCCCCGTGTGATTTCGGCAAATCCGAATTCCCCTATCTCCCTGACTCTGCAGATGTCGAAGCTGCGGCAACCGACTTCAGTTTTTAAGACTTCCGACACCGAAGGTGAGACAAGCTCCCCACTGACGAACCTCTTGACTGGAAGGCCCCCGTCCAGCTCTGCCTCTATCAAAAGGGTCCTCCCTTTGACCCTGGCCGAGGCCCTGTATACTGTCTTTACGGTGGGTCTGTTGTGAGGTCTGTCGAACCGGACGGCGGCTTTCCTGAACTTCGACTTCAGTTCTGCCAGCCCCTCGGGGCTCACCCTGGAGCCTGCGGTCGCCCTGATCCTAGTGACGAACCTAAAGGCGGGCAGGCGGATTGGCTTCGACGGCAGGGTCCTCCCTGACGAGACGGACACGAGCCCTCCTCCGAGCCTCGCGCCGAACCTCCTAGGCATGGTCCTTTTCCTCGGGTTCTTCACTTCTGCTACAAATGGCCTCCCGGGGGGATAGACCCTGCTCTCCCTGTCCTCGCTCCCCAGCCACGTGAACGTCATCTTCCGGCTCCCGCTGAAAATGGCCAGCTTCGCCCTCAGTGCCGCTTCGACGCTAGGCTCCTGAACAAAGCCAGTGTTGTGGCACTTCTTGCACCCCGCTCCACGGCACTGCTCGCAGAAGGACCTGCGCTGAGAAACACCGGCGGGCTTCGTGTACCTTCCGTAGAAGAACACGGGTCGGGCGGTGACGGATACACTCCCCGCCCCGAAGTCCGCCAACAGAGTCAGATCCGGCCTCTGTCGGTCGACGCGCTTCCTCAGCCTGCCCGAGACCCGACCTGACACCAGCCTCGCTGCCTGAATCTTGACAGTCTCCCTGCCCTTCAACTTCAGTCCCGATCTCAGCTCGTCTTCCCTTTCTTGGACCCCCTCCGGAAGGGTCACGCCGACGGCGAACGTCCGGAATTTGTAACGCCTCGCCCTCTTGGTGGCCACCTCCGCCATCTTCACGGTTGCGTCCATCATGCCCTGGCAGACAAAGCACCTTCCTCCTTGGACGATTTCGAACGGGACAGACTCCGCTCCCTGCCGTTCTGCGCACATCCTGCACAGCCGGTAAGTCTGCAGGGCCAGGGGCATCCTACTGTTCGCCCATCCGTCGCATCATCTGTCGGAGCTCCCTTCCCTTGCTCGTTTTAACCAGGGTCTTCATCTGCTTGTACCTCGACAGGAGCTCCCTGACGTCTTTTTCGCTCCGCCCTGAGCCCTTCGCAATGCGCTTGAGGCGCGACGAGTTGATCATTTCGGGGTCAGCCTTCTCCTCGCCCGTCATCGACTGGATGATTGACTTGTAGACCCTTACCCTGTCCTCGGCCTTGTCCAACTCCCTTACGTCAACCTGCCCCGAGAACCCTGGGATGTGCTCCAAGACCTTCTTCAGGGACCCGAACTTCTTCATCTGCTCGAACTGTACCAGGAGGTCGTTCATCGTCATCTTCCCGGACATCATGCGCTGGGTCATCTTCTCGTCCACCACGACCTCAGCGTCCTTCACCATCTCCATGAGCGACTTCAGGTCCCCCATGCCCAGGAGACGTCCCACGAACCTGGTGGGCACGAATTCCTCCAGGTCGTCGATCCTCTCGCCCGTGCCGATGAAGAAAATCTTGGCGCCTGTCGCCGCAGACGCGGCCAGAGCTCCACCCCCTTTGGCTGCGCCATCCAGCTTAGTGACGATTATCCCACCGACGGGAGCTGCCTGGTGGAATGCCAGCGCCTGGTTGTAGCACTGCTGCCCGATGGTTCCATCGATGACGAGCACCGTGTAGTCAGGCTTGACCGCGCTCACCACGTCTTTCATCTCCTGAAGGAGCCCCTTCTCTTCCTTGTGCCTCCCCGCTGTGTCTATGATCATCAGGTTCTTCGTCCCCTCGAGGTGCTTCTTCCCCTCTCTCGCGATTTTCACGGAGTCCTTTTCTTTGTCGTCGCTAAACACCTCCACGCCAGATGATGCGACCAGGGTCTTCAGCTGGGCGACCGCCCCTGGCCTGAACGTGTCTGCGGCGACCACCCCGACCCTGAATCCGCGTTTGGTGTAGAGCCTGGCGAGCTTCGCCGTCGTCGTTGTTTTTCCTGAACCCTGGACACCCAGCATGACCAGGACGTTTGTCTTTTCCTTGCTGAGCTGCAGGCCCCCTTCTCCGCCCAGGAGTCGGGCCAACTCCTCGTAGAGTATCGAGACTATCTGGTCCTTCTTTGTTACCCCGCCTGGAGCCTTTTCCTCCAGTGCTCGATTCTGAACCCTCTCGGTGACCTCTAGTGCAATCCTGACGTTGACGTCTGATTGAATCAGGGCCCTCTGCAGGTCACGTACGAACTCTTTCGTGACTTTCTCGTCTACGACGTTGGACCCAACGAGCTTCTTCACCGCTGCTTGTAGGCCCTCTCTCAGTGAATCAAGCATCAATTTTTCGACTTAGCTTCGTCTATTTAATACCTTGAGACCGGGCTGCATCTCAGTGAACTGAGACGCGCGTCGGCACCCTCTTCTCGGGCGGGAAGGACTCGACCTATGCGGCCTGGGTCGCATCCAGAGAAGATGAACTCTCTTGCCTGATTACCCTCTTCCCCAAATCAGAGATGTCGTACATGTTTCACTTCCCCAACCTGAGATGGACGGCGTTGCAAGCGGAATCCATCGGCGTCCCGCTCCTCACGGAGGAGACCGAGGGGGTCAAGGAGGAGGAACTGGCAGACCTCGAGCGCGCCCTCGCAAATGCGAAGGGCAGGTTCGGGCTGGAGGGGATCTACACAGGCGCCCTCGCAAGCGTATACCAGAAGACCAGGGTCGAGAAAATTTGCGGCAGCCTGTCGTTGAAGTGCGTTTCCCCGGCGTGGGGCACCGATCCCGAGGCCCACTTGCGCCGCCTCGTCGTAGAAGGCTTTGCCGCGATTGTGGTGAGTGTATCCGCCCTCGGGCTTGACCAGACATGGCTCGGGAGGAGGCTCGACGGGCCGGGCATAGACGAGCTGGTCGCACTGGGGAGAAAATTCAGGTTCCATGTGGGGCTCGAAGGAGGCGAAGGGGAGACCTTCGTGACAGACGCTCCATTCTTCTCAAAGCGGATTGAAATTCTTTCGTCGGAGAAACACTGGAGGGGGGATTCGGGCTACCTGGAGATTACAGACGCGGTTCTTGTCTCGAAGGCTACGAGGGAGGGGGCGGCCTGGTCCCAAGAACCAAATCGACGGTCATCGGTTGCCCTCCTCTGATTATGTGCAACACTAGGGTCTGCCCCGGGAGGCAGTACTCGGCGAGATAGGTGGACAGGGCGTCCGTGTTGATCATCTTGGTGCCGTTGATTGACACTATTATGTCTCCTCCTATCAGGTAGGTCGACCCTTGCACCGTGACAGTCTGGGTGCCTGCCACGAGGCCCGCCTTCTGAGCAGGCCCTCCACTAACCAGACTTTCAATGAGCACCCCATAGGTGTAATTGGTCTTTTGGAGCTGGCCCAGCTGGTAATTCATGTCAGCTCCGGATATCCCCATGTAGGCGTGCAGGTTGTAGCCTCCAGTCGTCACGAGCGAATTCAGTTCCTTGAGTATCGTGTCCGCTGGAATCGCGAAACCAACACCCTGGGAGCTCTCGACCGTCGCAGTGGTAATACCAATCACGGCTCCGTTGGCGTTGAGGAGAGGCCCTCCGGAGTTTCCTGGGTTGATTTGTGCGCTGAACTGGATCACATCGGCTATGGAGAAGTTCCCCGCCAGAGACTCGGATATCGTCCTCCCGAGTTGGCTCACTATACCGACGGTCATGGACCCTGAAAGCCCGAAGGGGTTCCCGATGGCAGCTACGGGCTGGCCGACCACAAGCGTCGACGAACTGACGACCGTTAGTGGTTGGAACTCCGAGGCCGGGGCCGTCACGTTCAGCACCGCAAGGTCACTGTACCCGTCGCTTCCCACCACCATCGCAGGATAGGCATCCCCGTCCTGGAATGTGACCGTGATTCCGCTGACATCCTTGACGACGTGGTAGTTTGTCACGACGTAATCTGACCCTGAAAAGTCGATGACGAACCCTGATCCAAGAATTGTCTCGTTGACACCCTCCGATGACGTCGTGCCCTGGACCGTCACGACCCCGGCCGAGTCCGCTTCATAGATCTTCACTGTGTCGAGCCCTAGGACCGTCCCGTTAGAAATCTGGGTCTTCGACGCGAGCTCGTTCTCCAGTTGCGCGTTCTGGCTTTCAAGCGAGTTGATCAGCGACTGGTCGGAGCTGGCGGTGGTGGTTATGGTCGTGGTTCCACCAGGGTGAAGATATGATGCGGCCGCGTAGGTTCCGAGCACAGCTATTACCACGACGACGAGGAGGGCTCCCCAGTATTTCGCCCCCGTCTCCTTCTGCACCTCCATTTCTAAATCGCACCAGTAAGAGCATGCACAAAAACCTATAGACGACGACGGCGTGAAGAAACCGAAGCAGAGATCGCCAAGATTATACCTCTCATCTCGTCTTGGGATACATTCCAAGATTTATTCGATAACTCTCTCCTTCTCATATTCTCTTGAAATATTCGAAGGAAACCCGAGAAGATTTCGACCGCGCGACTTACTCTGGAGGGATTTCTTTGTAAGCCGCCGACAGGTCGATACCCTTACCCTTGAAGTACCATTTTCTCAAGGAGAACCAAAGGGCGCCGACAATCCAGAAGCCGAATATTACGATGAGCCAGGGGAGGCCGCCGTAGATCTGTGTGACGCCGGCCGGGTTGGTGTAATTCATCCCCGCCGAGATCGCAGCCCCCAGGTTGCCAATGCTGACGCCAAAGTACGGATAGTAAAAGAACTCCACCGTAAGGACACCGAAGAAGATGAGCACTACGACACCACACGCGATGAGCGCCGAAGATGTCGCCTTGAGTTCCGCCCTCTTCCTGTATGCGAAAATCATTGCTGTGAGACCTATACCCGCGAAGTAGATGGTCCCCAGGGCCGTGGTCGTGAACGCCGAAAGGAACGAATTATACATGATGTAGATTGTTATGAGACCTGAGATGACAGCCGGGAAGATTAGACCGTTGACCGGCGAGTGGAACCTGTCGCTCACATTCGCGAACCAGGTGGGGATGAACCTGTCGAAGCCCATTCCGAGGAGATACCTGGATATCACAAGGATGGTCTGGGCAATGGACGCGAGGAACCAGAGCGAGAATCCAAGGTTCATGAACCACCCTAGGGCCGCATTGTTCCCTGTTACCATGGTCGCCACACTAAGCATCGTTGCCGACGTTTGGGATAAGCCGTAGGTGATGGCGCTCCCGCCGACGTACGATATGTACAGCTGAGAGAAGATAATGAGGAGGAATCCGCTCACAATGACGACGAGGAATGTCGCGTACATAGCCGACTTCTTTATGCTCTTCAGCTCGCCGCCGAAGGCTGCCACGTTGTTGATCCATGGCATGTAGATTGCTACGAAGGGAAGGAGGAGGAAGACCCCGAGCCACGTGAACGAGGGGAGGCCGCCCCCGAGCGCAGGTACAGTGGCCAGCTGAGTGATGTTGGTGGCAGCCGAATACCCTGTACCATTGAAGTAGTAGAGCCCGTAGGTACCCAGGTAAGAGTTCAACGAAGACTGGACTCCCGAGGGCCCCGCAGCGAGGAAGACGATCGCCATCACCAGCGCGGCCGCTGTGCCGATCGCTACAAACCCGGCAAGAACCTTGAATCCGAGCGAAGGCCTGATTATGTCTATGGCCGTTATCACAGCGATTATCACGAGCCCAATTGCAATTGCTTCAGGCGCGTTGAAGCTCCCTCCGTAGAAGTTCAGCCCTGTCGCTGCGGAGGTGAGTCCCGCGTTGTTTGTCACCTGACCAAGGGTTGCGAACGAGGGAGCCATCGTCGAGAACAGGAAGAACAGATCGACCGCTATGAACGGAATCCCTGTGAAGACGAAACCGAGCATTAGGAAGCCGGCGAACGTCGGACTGATGACCCTGCTCAGCCACACGTAGTCGCCGCCCGTCCTTGCTACGCTATGGGTGATGTAGTAGAAGAGGTACGCTTCGAAGGCGACCGCCACGGTGAACACCGCCACGGCAGGGATAATCTCTTCGGGGTTCGACCCTCCAGGTATCGAGCTGATGGCGGCCGCGAATATGATGTTGAGAAACAGGAAGCCTCCGCCAAAGCCGATCTCGCCCATGTTCGCCCAGAACATCGTTAGCGGGTTGACGCCACGGACGATTCCCGTTGCCTGCCGAACCCAAGTGGTTGCTCCAGACAACCCGGTCAGACCCCGGGTCATATCATTGGCTATAAGTGTCTACCTTTACAATTTCCGCACGCGAATCGCCGACAGAGGATGTCGGGTAGGATTCCCAGACGCGGGCTCACCATCTGTCATAGTGAACGACGTCGGCACGCGGCCGTCTTCCCCGCTTGAGCGATGGAGACCTGACATCTTCTGCGCCATGCCCGATGGAAATGACCCCCACGGGATGAAAATGTGCTGGAATCCCGAGCAGTTCCTTTACTCCCCCCACGTCGAACACCCCTGAAAACGCCGCTGCGAGCCCGGAGTCCACTGCTCCAAGCAGGATGACCATGCAGCACGCGCCCACATCGAAGAACCAGTATGGGGTCGGCCATTCTATCTCCTTCCCCTCCTCGTCCAGCTTGTCGGGCTCGTTGTATCTGTCGTGGTACAGTTTCTCGCTGACGCAGGCGACGATGGCCACCGGGGCCTCTGAAATCCATCTGTGGAACCCCGCGGTGCTGTAATCCTCCTCCCCCTGCAGCTTGGCGAGCTTTTTCTTCATGTCGACGTCGGTTACGACCACGTAGGCGCACCCCTGGCTGAACCCCGCGCTGGGGGAGTGCTGTGCCAGCTCGAGTACCTCGTCAATCGTTTCCACCGGCACCAGCTCACCGGTGAAGTGCCTGACCATACGACGCCGGCGAACGACCTTTTGGAATTCCACGGCGCTCAAACCGGTGGTGGCCTTGTTATCGATTGCGGAACGCTGCACCGGTCGAGCCGCTAAGCCTTGGGCAGGACTTGGACCTGCCAGGAGCCATGAACTTCGGATACACTCTACGATCTTCTAAGGGCTTCGACTGGGTTCATCCTCGAAGCTCTCCAGGCGGGTAGGAGGCCTCCGACCACACCAACCGCGATGGCTAGCACCACTGCCAGTCCTATTATCTCCGGTGTAATGGCAGGGGTAATCGAGAGGGTGGTGGAGGCTGCGGCTGAGGTAGCGCCGGAAGCCGCCCCCCTCCCCGTAAAACTACTGACAAAGGCACCACCTCCTCCTGTTCCGAGTCCCAGAGCGGACCGACTAAGGAGGTTGATGATCAGATAGGAGAGCCCTACCCCTGTCACGGCTCCCAGAGCCCCCCCAGCGAGCCCCACGACCAGCGCTTCGGCGATGAAGGTGAGCATTATCCCCTTGCTGCTGGTTCCGAGGGCCTTCATTATCCCGATCTCCTTGGTCCTTTCGACCACCGATGTCAGCATGGTAGTCATAATCCCAATGAAGGCCACCAGAACCGAAGTCGCGGCTACCGCCTCCAGTAGGGTGGTCGTCCCTGCGGTCACCGACTGGATAGCGGACGTTAGCGAGCTAACACTCGTCGCCCTAACGGTATCACCATAGATGTTGTCTATCTCAGTTATGACGTTGTTCACGTCCGATGCGCTCGACGCCACCACCATTATGCCAGAGTAGCTGGCGCTGTGGAGTATTAGCTGGCCGGTCGAAAGGGGAACGAAGACCGACGTGTCTGGATCAATCCCGAACCCTTGGCCGAAGCTGGAGTAGATTCCGTCGACAACGAAGGACCGCTGGGTTGTTGTGCTGCTTGCAGACGGCGAAAAGGAGCTCTGACTGAATGCAACCCCTCCACCACCGAATGTGAACGTGGATCTTCCTACATTTGTGAGGGTTATGACCTGTCCCACGGAGACGTTGTTGGCTCCCTGGATGTCAGGGTAGGCCACAGAATTCCCAATCACCGCGCCCACTTGGTTAGAAGGGGAAGGGACCGACCCAGAGGCAAGAGTGAGCGTAGGGAGCACTTTCTCAAGCTGGGTCAAATCCGTCGCAATTACGGTGACCCCCACCGTCTCTCCTCCCTGGGTGGTCTGGCCTCCTATCGAGTCATACGCCAGGGCTTGGAAGACCCCGGGTAGGCTCTGCATCGTGGAGACATCGTCGGTGGTGAGAGTGGTCCCCCTTCCCGCCGGGCTGACAAGGATCGTAGTCGCACCGAGGCTGGAGAAGCGCCCCGAGGCCGCGTTGCTGTATCCCTGAGTTGCCCCTACAAGGGCAACGATGGTGGCTGGGCCTATCATTATGCCAATGACTATGAGCACTGCCTTGAGCTTCCTTTCAGTCAGGGCCTTGGTGGAAAACCTTAGCAGGTCTCTGGCTCGCAACCATCCGTCACCCGCACCTTAGATTACTCCCTTGTCCTCCTTCTCTTCGTATTCGGAGGGTGATACCTTCGCCCTGCTTCTTCTTATGTAGATGAAGCCCACCACTGCCATGACAACAAGCGCCGCAATTACTCCTAGCTCGAGAATTGTAAATAGGTCGACCCCGGACGAGGAACCGGTTGAAGAGGTACTGGAACCTGCGAACGATTCGGCGGCCAGTGTCGTCTGAATGGTAGAGTTGTAGATCCCTGTGGTGCCTAGGCTGTCTTTGAACGCGACATTCACCAGGATCTTGGCGTTCACGGCCGAGCGACTTGGAGTATAGGGGATGGTCAAGCTGAAGGGAACAGGAGTGTTGGGGTCTATCTCTCCGACGTAGTCAGCCTGGCTTGTTCCCCTGGCCCCACCTATGGAGCCCGTCACGCTAGCGTAGTAGGCACTCGAAAACCCTTCATTGAGGATCTCGCCGCTCACAGACAGGGTGGTGTTCCCCTGGGTGACTTGAGGAGACTGGACAACCAAATCTATTGTTCCAACGAGGACGAGCCCCGAGATGAAGGTTGCGCTCATTTCAGTTCCCGTCTGGCCTAGGTATGTAATCGTCACGGATACAGGATAGTATCCCGGAGACGCGGAAGTGCTCGAACCTACAAGCGCCTCGTAGGTCACCGATCCGCCTGACTCCAACGTCCTGTTCGGAACCGCATAACTGGAGTTTTGGAGCACGACCAGCGGTGAGGAGACGCTCAGAGAAAGGACCGGGGAACCGAGGGAGGTCGTCCCCACATTCTCAACCCTGAAAGAGACTGCTGACGGTGTCCCAGCACTAACCTCGTTATCGATGGGAGAGACCGAGACGACCACACCAGGAAGAGAGGAATTGGAGCCGGTGGTGTAGAACCCTAGATCCTGCGTAGAGGAGCCTGGTACGCCTTGACCGTTGACGTACGTGGCTGAGAAGGTGAGCTCCAGTGGAGAGTTGGCGATAGAATCAGACACATAGATTTCCATCGAGTCGGTAGCGGAAGCATTTGATTTCAGTTCGGAGATAGCGGGAAACTGGGTGAGGACACTCGCCTGCGCGGGGGAGGTTACCGTCGTGTGAACCTGGAAAATGGGACTGGTCCCTATGTTGGTGAGGGTGATGGGAACGTCGTTGGTCGTGCCAGGAACGAGAGAGTAGTCCCCGGCCTGTACGGACAGTTGCGAGACTGGCATGGTGGAAACGTAGAACCCAACTGTTTGGCTAGTCGTCTGTTGGACGCCGTACGGATCCTCATAGGTCGCAAGAATCGAAAGTGAGAGCGCTGAACCAGATTCCGAAGAGGGGACGTAAGCCTCCACGTTCATGGTGGTGGTATCGTTAGCCGCCAGGGACGGAATCTCGAGAAGGGGTGAAAGGATACTGATACCGGGGGCGGAGACCGAAAGCGACAATTGGGAGGCGTTACCCGACCCGCTATTGGTCACCAGAACGGGAATGTCGTCCACCTGCCCCGACGGCAGGGAAGGTGTTGAAGTGCTGAACTGGAGCTGGGGTGTCCCTTCGACGAAAACACTCAGGGTCAAGTTCTCTGGGAGGATGGTGGATCCCCCAGACGTCGGTAGATATGCCCACAGATTCAGGGAAAAGTTGTATGATCCCAGCGAGAGAGAGGGCGAAAGGAAGATGCCGCCGAAAGTGATCTGGAATACCGAATTGGTCGAGACGCCGGTCGAATCAGTCGCAAAAGTCTGATTGGTGCCGTCGTAAAGAGTGAAGCCTGTTGGGAGGGTCAAGAGGCCCTCGACGGAAGAGGCGCTTGCTGGATAGAGGTACTGGAGAGTTACGGTGAAGGGGAGGTCCCTGTCTCCTGGAGCGGCTCCTGTGGGGCTGGTTGGGGTTCCCCACGAGGTGTTCACGTCACGGATGAACGCGAGAAGATTCGACCCAGAAGCGGCTGGGACACTGGCAACCACGCCCGATGAGATCAGAAGCGCCATTGCGACCAGTGTCAGGGCCGTCTTCCTCAATTCAGGAGTTCCTCCCGTTCAATCTCGCCATCTCGGATGGATATTAGCCTCCGCGCCTTCATCGCCACATCAGGGTTGTGGGTGATTATCACCACCGTCTTCCCGAACTCGTTGTTCAGCTGGCGCATGAATTCCATCATCACCTCGGTGTTCTTCGTATCTAGGTTCCCGGTGGGCTCGTCCGCAAGGATTATTGCCGGGTCGTTCGCGAGAGCGCGAGCGACAGCCACCCTCTGCCTCTCCCCCCCGCTGAGCTTGTTCACGTTTCTATCTAGTTTGGCACCCAGCCCGAACCTGTCCAGGAGGGTCTTCGCTCTCCGTCGCCTATCGTCCCCGGGGACTCCTTCGATGAGAAGGGGAAGTTCGACGTTCTCCCCCGCGGACATACGCGAGATGAGGTTGAAGTCCTGAAATACGAATCCTAGTTTCTTGTTCCTGACCTTGGCCAGCTCTGCATTGGGGAGTTTCGAGATATCTATCCCGTCAATGAAGACCTTCCCCGTTGTAGGACGATCGAGGGCTCCCAGAAGGTTGAGTAGGGTGGTCTTTCCCGATCCCGAGGGCCCTATTATCGACACGAATTCCCCCTTCTCCACCCTGAAGTTGATGTTGTGAAGAGCCACAGTGGAGGCTGCCCCTGAGCCGTAGCGCTTGCCGAGATCCACCGCCTGAATTGAGGCGTCGGTACCGTCAGTCGCATGTTGCAGGTCCATGTACACCGCCCTATGCCGGGGCGCTGACGGGCTTGGGCCGAATAAAGACCGAGAAGACTTCCAGGAGAAGCCCCGCTCCCACCAGGGCGACACCCACCAGTGATTCGACTTCGTCGGTGGTCAGGCTCCCCCTGCCACCAAAGGTCCCCGCAGTCCTGGTGAAGTTGAATGGAAAGGTGCCCGAGAAGTTCCCAGTTCGTGTGAACGTTGTGCCTGTAAAGGTGAAGGTTGTACCTGATGGAGTCGCCCCAGTCACCAGCCTCAGAGAGGGGTTGCCTATCACGACCAGAACGAGACCGACGGCGATTAGAACGACGCTTCCCATGACCAGCTTGCTTACCAAGGTCTTACTGGGTTTCCGAAGTCGGCTCGGTTAATATCCCGTTTCCAAGAATCATCCAAAATCATTAGAGATTTAATCCATGATTTGACGGCGAAATCCGTCATAGACTTCGCTTCGAGGCTAATCCAGACTGAGGTAAAGGAAGATTGTGTAGGCAGCGATTGTGAACAGGTCAGCGGTTGAAAGATACGGCCCGAATTCAATTGCATACCTCCCTACGAAGCCCAGGAGCAGCGGGTACTGGAACAACGACTGCAGGAGAAGAGCTGACATCACAACGAGGATGCCGAGTGAGAACCTTGCCCCGGTCTCTGCGTAGACTCCGAGATACACTATGACGAGTGCCACTTGAAGGGCAATGATGACGGTGGAAAGGACCATGTGGACTATGATGAGGTTTCTGAATTGCGCGAATGGAGGGAACGGGCCGAAACCGAATGGCAAGGGGACTAAATATGACAATGCTATTCCCAACAGTATTCCCACTGCCAGAACCAGTGGAACCAGCACCCATGCCGGTCTCTTCGCCTTCTGTTGCCCCGGCTCCGCGCTCAATCCTCTCTCCCCCCTTTCGCCTTCCTGAGGATCGCCTCGAGGGTCGTCCAGTGAGCCTCCATCGAGTCTGAGATGAAATACAGTTTCCCGTAGGCGTCCCCCTCGGTCACAACCAGGTGGTTTTGCTCCAAGACCTTCAGGTGGTGCCTGATTGTCGTGTAGTCCAAGTGCAGCGCTTCAGACAACTGCTGGGCGTTCCTCGGCTGCTGCCTAATGGCAGAAAGGACAAGCTTCCTAGTCTTGCCCCCCGCGCTCCCTGCGAACAACCACCATAGGAGCCGCTCAAAGGCGTCCAATTCATGATTGACCACAAATGCCGGACGCAATAACGATATCGTCGAGCGGGTGGGTCCACCGTCGCTGGTTCGAGGTCGCGACCTGGGGGATGGGGTTACCACTAGTACGCACCGAGAACCACGCTTGCGCTGGTGTACGTGCCTGACCTGATGATACCCAGCTGGACGGTTTGCCCCGCCGTCGTGTTTTCTTCAAGGTAGCTCGCGAGGGCATCAGAATCGACCACCCTGACGCCATTTATCGAGATGATGATGTCTCCTCCCACAACGTAGCTCTGTCCCTCTACAGTTACGGTATTCGTCCCACCATGGATTCCGGCCGTGTCCGCGGGACCCCCGCTGACCACCGACTCCACCAGGACCCCGTAGGTGACATTGGAGCCTGTCACTTGGGCTAGCTGGTAGGTCATGTCGGCTGTGGACCCGAGTCCGAGGTCAGGGTGGAGTGTGTAATCCCCGTTTGACACGAGCGAGGGAAACTCTCGGGAAAGGGTGCTTGCGGGTATGGCGAATCCAAGTCCTTCAGAATTACTGGCTGTTGCGGTCGTAATGCCGACGACGTTCCCGTTTGAATCGAGGAGGGGCCCTCCGGAGTTACCTGGGTTGATGGCAGCGCTAAACTGAATCACGTCGGGGATTGTAATCTGAGTATTCGTGGATTCAGTTATCGTCCTACCCACCTGGCTTACCAGGCCACCTGTCACGGACCCAGAAAGACCGAAGGGACTTCCAATTGCGAAGACCGTCTCACCGACAATCACCGCATTTGTCGAGGACAGAAGATTGAGCGGGTGGAACTCCGAGGCTGGCGCCGAGACAGTGAGCACAGCCAGATCCCTGTACTGATCTGTCCCCTTGACCGAAGCCGGGTAGGAGTTTCCATCGGAGAACGTCACGGTGATGTTCGAAGCCCCGGCAACGACGTGGTTGTTGGTGACGACGTATGACGAGTTCTGATAATCCAAGACGAATCCGGAGCCCTGAATGCTCTCTATTGAGCTCAACTGACCGAAGAATGTATTCTGTGTTGTCTCTTCATAGCCTTGGATGGTCACCACGCTCGCGCTATACTTCGCATAGAGGCTCCCCGCAGAGGAGGAAGAAGCGTTGGAATCCGAATCGGCCCCGGATGCCAGAAGCGACTGTAGGTTCGAATTGGCCTGTTCTAGGTCGGTGACCTGCGACTTGAGCGTGCTGACCTCGGAGGAGAGGCTCCCTGTGGTACCCCTGGCCGCAGTTTGGAGATATACACCAATTGCAGTGATCAGGAGCGCTGCCACAACGAGAACAACAACAGCCCTTCGGTGCCCTGGGGGTTTCGCGTCCACGAACGAACCTCGTCTTGGTTGTATTTAGTGAATTTCCGGAATCTTTCCTGAATCGTTTGAAGATTCCCCCTTCATCTCTGTGGACTGAGCCAACGACAACTCCTTTCTATGGGTGGCTAGTCCCGCAGAGTTGTAAGAGTTCGCCGAGCCGATGTTCATTTGACCAACACACCTATATGCTGAGACACACCATAAGACTTCGCTCTAGATGAAGGGGTTTTCGGGAAGAGCCGTCTGAGATATCCGATGAAGAGCCAAACCATCGATAGAGCGATGCTGGTTATGCCAGTATTCGTGGCGAAGCCCAAGGAGGGTGTTGTGAGACTGATTTTATTCGCCCCGAATACCTACATGCGTTTCCTTGCTCCAAGGACAATTATTAAGTAACAATGATACTTCTAAAATTGTAGTTTGGCGTGGCGTAGTCCGCTCACCCTCGGCCTCATCTCGGCTGTTGTTATCCTTGTAATCCTACTCCTTCTCGTTCTCCTGCCTCTTGGGTTCCAGTACGGGAACGGAATGGGTAGCTACAACATCCCCGCTCTACAGTCCAAGGTTTCTACCGACGGGAAGTGGCTCAACGGCAACTCTTCACTAATCAACAGCCTCGAATCCACCATTGCCACCGACACATCTCAGATTCAGAGTCTGCAAAGCCAGGTCTCTTCCGACCAGACCCAATTCTCGAACGACCAGAGCACGATAACGGCAGACCAGGCCAAGATCACTTCCCTTACGGACCAAGTCAACACCCTAACCGCAATCATCAACCTACAGAATTCGCAGACATTGGAATCAAATTACGTGGTGCAGATGTCTTCATCAACACCCTCCCTGGCCTGGGCTTACCAAGTGATGTATTCCGGATACATCATCATAAGCTACTCCTCTACCCAGAACGTCCATTACCAATTCGACGCGAATGGCGTCACCATGACAAGCGCCAGCGCGAGTTCTAACAGCAACGTCATCTTCCCCATTGCGAGCGGCCACTCGTATACTGTGATTCTGCACAACGACAGCTGTGATCTTCTCGGCTGCAGTGCGGCAATCGTAACCGAGACCATCACCTACGTCTACTAGTCCGAGGTTTCGCGTTTGAGGCCTTTTTGTGGACGTCTACTTCCTTAGCTTGTCCACGTCGTTCTCGACTTCTAGGGTGAACTGCTCGATCGGCCTTGAGTTGCATCGCGAAGCAGGGGTTGGCTCTGAACGAGACCCCACACTCTCAGGATAATCAGGTACGGATAAAGCGGAGAAGGAGTCTTGAACAGCCTAGTCTAGGTTTCCTAGCTTCCGCCCTTTACTCGCATTATCCTGTTTCTGCCCATCATCGACCAGTACTCGACTTCGACGCCCGGGGCCAGGGTCCCGTTCAGCTCGGCCGCCTCTTCAGGTGTGGGCTTGGGGGTCTCAAGGACCTCAAACGTTGCCAGGTCCATTATCTGGACAGTGTTGTCCATTATCGACGTCACCTGTCCCGACCTCTTGTCAATCATGGGAATGTCCACCCTTGATTCCGCAGGCGAAACATAGCTCTTCTTCGACCCTGTGAACAGAGAAATCGCGACCAGCCTGACCTTGGCGCTCCCGTGCTTGCCGGGCTTAAAGTGCTCCCGACTGACTACTCTGCACGGCTCCCCATCGATGATGATGTAACTCCCTTCTTTGACACTCCCAAGTTCAGCAGGTCTACTGCTCAAGATTAGCGGGCGGGCCTCGTCATTAAACTAAATAAACGTCTCATTAGAAGACCAATTCGTACGCATTAATGATCACGCAAAAACGAGTCAGACGCTCTGCGCCACACAGGTAAGAATGAATCCTTGAAGGAACCTTCACTTGTCTGAACCGGCATACGTCCTCGATTCCACCGCCTTCTACGCCGGGATACCATATCAGGGGAACGGGCGCTACTACACCACGTATCTGGTCCTCGAGGAGGTAAAACACCACAGCGTTGGGGCATCGCTCATACATAGTCGGGTCCAGGTCACCGAGCCCTCCCCGCAGTCCCTAGAAAGGGTGAAGACCACCGCAGCCAAGACCGGAGACATCGGTGGCCTCTCCCAGACCGACATGTCCCTCCTTGCTCTCGGGCTCGACCTGATGAAGGGGGATGGCGGGGTAAACTTGGTGTCGGACGACTTCGCCGTACGAAATGTTGCGGAGGTCCTCAACATTCCCCTTGCTCCAACCTCAATGAAGGGCGGGGAGTGGAGGAATATCACGTGGAAGATTTACTGCAGGGGATGCGGCAAGACCTACACCAACCCCAAACTGACAGTCTGCCCCGTCTGCGGGACCCAGCTTGTCAGAAAGGCCTCCAACGGCTGACCCCGCGCTCCAGCTCAATGCAAACTGGATCGGGATAAGTTTCTCAGCTGCATGAGACGACTAGTTAACTGGAGTTAACCTAGGCAGTCAGATTCCACTACTAGGTTTATATATCTAATCATCCACCAAAGGTTGTATAGTGAAATAGCATGGGATATCCAAGGACTTCCGCTCTTCAGGTTTCGGACAAGTGCCCCCAGTGTGGGAAACGGACGCTGGTCGAGGATGTTAACACAGGAGAGCTTTCGTGCAGCAACTGCGGCTTCGTTGTGACAGAGAACACCGTTGATCAGGGCCCCGAGTGGCGCTCGTTCAGCGACGAAAAGGGAGAGGACAGGGCACGGGCCGGCGCCCCCACATCAATAACATACAGGGACATGGGACTCTCGACGATGATAGGGAGCTCAAACAGGGACGCCTCCGGGCGCTCCTTCGACTCGCCAATGCGGAGCACCATCGACAGACTCAGGAAGTGGGACAATAGGTCTCCTGCCTTCGGCTCGCAGGAGAAGAACCTCAGCATCGCCCTACGAGAGCTCGAGAAGATGGCTGACAAGCTTGGGGTGTCGCAGGCGGTAAAGGAGCGAGCAGCGTACATCTACCGCAAGGCCCTCGAGAGAGGTCTCCTGAGAGGACGCTCGATTATCGGCATTTCGGCAGCGGCGCTCTACGCGGCCATGCGCGATACTGAGACCCCTCGCACGCTGAAGGACATAGCGTCCGTCAACAACCTCGACAAGAAGTCGGTCGCAAGGGACTACAGAATCCTCCTGAGGGAGATGGACCTCACGATGCCCGTCGCCGACGCGGCCAGGAATGTCAACAGGATAGCCTCCCATGTGGGCCTCTCCGAGAAGGTCGCACGCAAAGCCATCGAGATCGTCAGGATAACTGAAGAGAGGGAGATTTCGGCAGGCAAATCTCCCATGGGACTGGCGGCCGCGTCGCTATACCTCGCTGGCGTCATCGAGGGCGAAGTTAAGACCCAGAAGGAGATAGCGGAGGCAGCGGGCGTCACCGAAGTCACGGTCCGCAACAGGTACAAGGGGCTGCGCGCCGACCTTGGTAAGCAGCTCGGCCTGGCCACCGAACCCCAAATAGTGGCCCAGTAGGGGCCACACAGTTGCGATTCTACATCTTAGACGTCTTCGCCGAGTCGAGACTATCGGGGAACCAGCTTGCAGTCTTCAGGGATTGCGCAGAGTTGTCCACGGTGTCGATGCAGAAAATCGCACAGGAGATGCACTACTCCGAGACCACTTTCATCACTTCAGAAAAGCCCCGCAATGGGGGCTACGACGTCAGAGTCTTCACCCCAGGCTACGAGCTCCCATTCGCAGGGCACCCGACCCTCGGTACCGCCTACATCGTCCAATCCCAAGTCATCGGAAAGCAGGTGGGAAAAGTGGTGCTCAACATGAAGGTCGGGCAGATTCCCGTTACATTCTCCTACCGTGATGGCGCACCCGATGTTCTCTGGATGAAGCAGAAGAATCCCACCTTCGGAGGGACGTTCAGCAGAGAGCGGATTGCGAAGATACTCGGACTGAAGAGCTCGGACATAGACCCGAAGTTCCCCGTCAGGCTTGTCTCCACAGGAGTGCCGTTCGTGGTCGTCCCGCTTACAGGATTGAAAGCAATCAAGGGAATCAAGGTCGACAGGACGAGCCTGGCCCACCTCTTCAAAGAGACGGATACCACCGTGATTCTGTTGTTCAGCCCGGAGACCTATTCAAAGGAGAACGACCTGAATGTCCGCGTGCTCGGGCTGCCAGATGTCATCCCTGAAGACCCGGCCACCGGGTCCGGGAATGGGTGCCTGGCTGCATACCTCATCAAGGAGCGTTAC
>DASPPO010000027.1:0-16447 GCA_035625455.1 Nitrososphaerales archaeon
ATCTTACTGCTCGCCAGCCGTGACATTCAACTTTCCAGAAGAGAGCCCGATTCCCCAGCATCTATTCACCTCGGGGTTGTACACCCTAGTCGTGGACGACGAGTGGGGGCAGGCGGTCATCCTCCACTTCACAGTCACCTAAGGACAAAGGCCGTCGAGTCGTCCGACCCCACAAAAAGTGACGGTTCAAATCCGGCTGAACTCTTCACTCCTAGCAGAGGCCGAGGTGTGGGCCAAAGACGGCAGACCTCGGGGGGATAGCGGGACATAGAATATCTCTACAGGGTTCGAGTCCATTTGGGTTCTCTTAGAAAATCAATCGGATCGCACTCTGCCCAGCCGTTGCCTGATGCCACGTAATTCTTATCCGCCGCCCCTGGCGAAGGCGAGGGAGGACCCTAGGTATGGAGAGCTGGTGGAGAAGCTGAGGAGGCACACCGGGCTTGAGCAGTGACGCACCTGCTCTCGAGCCGTCAAGGCTGCGAGAAGGCCCCGTTCAGGTTCATTTTACTTAAATGCGGCTAGACAGTCCTCGAGTCCCATGGCCCGAAAAGTCACCGCCAATATGTATATGACTCTCGACGGACGCGGTGAGTTCCCTAAGTATCCAGGCTCCGACGTGGTGCCCCCGAAGCCCGACGCCCAGTTCACAGAAATGTGGGTCAACCAGTACGGCTCTGTCGACACGGTGGTGATGGGACGTCATTCGTTCGAGGGTCACCTGAGGGTCCACTCAGAGGCAGCAAGGAAACCCGAAGACCCAGAGTACTTGTTCGAGTACTCCAGGTGGCTGGACAGGGTGCAGAAGGTCTGCCTCTCCCATCGATTGAAGGAAACGAAATGGCAGAACTCCACAATCATGTCGGGCGACTTGAGTAAAATCATTGCGAAACTGAAGTCCCAGCCGGGAAAGGGCATCATAGTGGAAGGCGGCCCAGCCCTCACCAAGGAGACCATCCGGCGTGGACTCGCCGACGATTACCGAATGGTCGTCCAGCCAGTGATATTGGGACGGGGCCATCGCTACTGGGGCGACATGGAGAAGCAGAGAACCATGAGGCTCCTTTCGGTCAAAACGCTTCCTTACGGGGAGCTGGTCTTGCACTACGAAGCAGTCCGGTAGCCATGGACGTTGCACGTGGGAGAAGTGTGGGGATGGTCGGATTCGTTACCAGATAGGTGCAAATCCAATTCGAATCTTGTCGGGTCCGCGAAATTAAACCCTCGGAGTGAACTCCCTTAGGCAAGACGGGCCTGACCATAGTTCAATCCTGCCGTCTGCTACCCCGACCACTCCCATCCTGGGTTGGGCTCGCAATTGCCGTATCGGGGCGATGGCTGGCCAAGGGCGCCTAGGGGAAGTCTCCTGCAATTGGCTGGCAAGGATTCGGGCCTGGTGGCGGGGGCGTACACCCTTACACACGACCCAAGATTCCGAAGGCTCTTCGTTGAGGCGAACCTGAGGCCGCCGGGCGCCGTGCCGAGGATCACCTCGGTCCGCTCCATAACGCTCTCGAGAAGACCCACGAAGACAACCGTCGGCCTCACCCGCTATTCACGAGTAAGGTATTTCCTTGTCCTCTCCAGACCCCGCCAGACCATCACCTTCTACTCTTCCCTACTCGAAGCCCTCTCCGATTCGGCCGCGACCGCCGTGATAGCGCACGAGCTGGCGCATGCGTGGCTCAACGAACACGTCCGACCCGAGGAATCAAGGGAAAGGGAGAGGGACGCAGACGCCCTGGCTAGGGACTGGGGCTTCGGGCCAGAGCTGGACGCCCTCGACCGGGAAGCGATAACGGTCAACTCAGACTAGTGGTATATCGTGCTGTTCGACGCCTGCCTCCCTGGAGAGGCGGGCGCGAACTTGGCCTTCAGTTCGCCCAGGTCAACCTCAAAGGAAGCCATTTCGCATAGAATCTCCAGGAGCTTCGTTACCGAACGAACGTGAGGGGTTGGCTCCCCGTGGTCTACGGACAGCTTGTACCCCCTTATCCCTACGTCCTTCGCCATTGCGACCACCATGGATGCGAAGAAGGGAGCGGGCTCCTCTCCCAAAATTCGGACTCCGTGGTTCCTCAGATTCGCAACTCCGGTTGGATCGGTCGAGAACCCGGTCGTAACCGGTTCCGCTTCGGCGGGGACGGGGGTCTCGGCCCACCTGGCCCCCACGGAATACAGCTCCTTAGTTTCCAAATCTTTGGCCACCTTCAGGACGAACTGAGCGAACTCGTACTGCTCGTCTGCGGGGCTGCTGTCCCCCGCGAAAAGGAGCAGGTCCTTCTTTCCCCTGCAGATGTAGAAACTACATTCGGGAAGGGTCGACAGCCCGTCGTGCCTCACCAGGACCTCAGGAGGGAAGGCGGACGCCCTGACCGTGCCTATTTTCCTGAAATCCATCTTCCCCAGGAGGTACTCCGCCAGCTCTCTAGCTTGAGAGTAGAGCGCTCTGTACTGCGGCATGGATGTCGAGACCGCGACTATCATCGACGGGTTCTTGAGCGCGGGGATTCTGTTCTCCTCGAAGTCGATCCACATCAGGGAACACTTGGCAAAGGGTCCCCGCACGTATTTAACCATCGTCGCAGAAAATTCAGTTTCCTCGGGTTCATCTTAAATACACGGAGGCTCGAAATCAACTTCGCCGATTCATGAAATCATACTGGAAGACTCTTTCCCACAACGGGGTGAACTTCCCCGACCTCTACCAACCTGAAGGCCTTCACATCTCCGTGAAGGGGACACAGGTCGGGCTCGCCCCCCTGGCCGAGGAAATGGCGTACAACCTCGCCAAGAAGAAAGACACCCCCTACGTTCAGGACCCGGTGTTCACAGCCAATTTCATGGGGGATTTCGCGACGCAACTCCCTCCCTGGTGCAGAGGAGTCAAGTTCAAGGAGGTAGATTTCTACGAGCTCTACAGGAAAGTAGACGCAGAGAAGGCCGCGAAGGAGAGTATGACGAAGGACCAGCGGAGGGGGCTGGCGGCAGCGAGGAAGGAAAGGCGCGAGGAACTCAAGTCGAATTACGGGAAGGCAATCCTTGACGGCAAAGAGGTCGACTTTGCCAACTACATGGTCGAGCCTCCCGGACTCTTCATGGGGCGCGGGAAACATCCCCTAAGGGGGAAGTGGAAGCCGCGGGTCCAAGCTTCCGACGTCATATTGAATCTCGGGGAGGGTGCGACTGTCCCGCTGGGTAACTGGAAGGAGGTGGTCCACGACCACAGCTCGATGTGGATGGCGAAGTGGATCGATAAGCTCACGGACAAGGAGAAGTACGTCTGGCTACACGAGAGCACACCTATTCAGCAGTCCAGGAGTCGGGCGAAGTATGACAACGCCGCGCGAGTGGGCTCCAACATGAGAAGGATCGAAGCCCGTATCGAGAATGAGCTCTCCTCGAAGGATCCCAAAATGCGGCAGGTCGCCACGGTCTGTTACCTCATCCACAGGCTTGGAATGAGGGTCGGAGACGAGAAGGACGAGGACGAGGCGGACACTGTTGGTGCCAGCACGCTCAGAGTCGAGCACATCAACGTGAAGGATGGCGCAGTCGAATTCGACTTCCTCGGAAAGGACAGCGTACCATGGAAGAAGACCGATAGGCCCCTCCCTCAGGTACTGCATAACTTGGAGGAGTTCAAGAAGGGCAAGTCGCCGGAGACGGAGGTGTTCCATGAGGTCACCTCGAGCATGGTCAACCAATTCCTCTCCTCCATCGTCCCCGGACTTACGGCGAAAGTCTTCAGGACGTGGCACGCTACTGCTACGGCGAAGCGCACACTGGAGTCGAAGAGCGCCGAAGGGATGGACGACATAGACAAGCTCTACCACGCGAAGGAGGCGAATCTCCAGGCAGCGATCTTCTGCAACCACCAGAGGACCCTGCCCAAGACGTGGCAGCAGTCCTACGAGAAGAAGAAGCAGAAGCTGAGTGAGGTGAGGGCGAAGGGGAAGAGGGACGACAAGAGGCAGAAGAAGCTTGAACGTGAACTCGACTTCTACGTCAGGGCGAAGAACTACAATCTGAACACTTCGCTGAAGAACTACATCGACCCACGAGTCTACAAGGCATGGTGCGATTATGTCGGCCTCGACTGGGCCAAGGTCTACAGTAAGTCACTGCAGAGGAAGTTCTCATGGGCTCTCCAGCCCTCCCGGAACCGGGAGGTGGGGGAAACGGCTGAACTAAGGCCCGTGCCCGCGGCCAGGCGCGCGAGCGAGAGCCCGCCATAGCTCGTCTTCGGGCGCTTCGCGCAGATTCATCGCACTCCCATCGTCTCTAACCAAGGTCCTCCCCGTTTTCTTGAAGGTCCCGACCGCCGTTGCCCTTATGGGGGAAAGCGCCTCCGTCACCTGCGACTCCCTCCCCTTCTTCACAGAAAGCAGGAGAGCTCCTGAGCTTATCAGCCTCAGGGGGTCGATGGAAAGTCTACGGCATAGCTTCGCCGTCTCCGGTGCGACCGGGACCCTCCTCTCCTCGAGCTCGAAGCCAAGCCCGGACGCATAAGACATCTCGAAGACTGCCCCAAGGACGCCCCCCTCGGTGCAATCGTGCATCGCATGGACGTAGCCTGTACCATATGCGGTAGCAGCCTCTTCGACCACGCTCAGTCTGTCGAGGAAGCGCTTCCAACCCCCTAGCACCGCTGTCCCCTCCAAGCCAGCAGTCTTGGTCACCATGATGGTGTCCCCAGGCATCGCGTCTGCCGAGGTGACGTAGTCATCCACGTAGCAGAACGCCGTGACAACTACGATGGGGTGGCCCAGCCTCGGTGTCACTTCCGTGTGCCCTCCGACGATGGCGATCCCCAGTTGTTTAGCCGACTCGTGGACCTGCCATGCAATCTCTCTCAACTGCCGCGTAGACGACCCTTCCGGCAATAGGATTACGGACTCCGCAAATCGGGGTCTGTGGCCGCAGGTGGCGACGTCATTTGCGCTCACCCTCATGGCGTACCTCCCTATTTCCTTGGAGACTCCTGTCACGGGGTCTGCAGAGACCACGATGTAGCCGTCACCCGCCCTTATCGCTGCGAAATCGATGCCAGCCCTTGCAGGAGTTGCTATCATGTCAGATCTGGCTCCTGTCAGCCGGAGGACACTCTTGTTCAAGAGGTCAATCGGAATCTTGCCTATCGGAAGCCGTCTGAAAGTGCTCTGCATTCCTCAGACGGCATCCTACCCTATGGGTCCCCCTGTTAGTCTTCCCCTTGCGTCGAATATCCCTGCGCCCCCGGGCCGCAATCATGGGAGCCACCACAAGTCCCGCGACTGCCTGGTGAACGTTAACAGGGACTTCAGCAGTGGGCGCAACAAGCCCAAGTCCAAGGATTTAGGTTACATAGAGGAAGTACCCCGCGACCACCTCAGCACCGCCTGCGAAAATGGCAATGGCCACCCAGGTGAACTTCGGCCCGATTCTTGAGCCTTCGCTAGCCCAGAACTCTCGCAAGATTTTCGAGGCTGTCACAGATGTATAATGGTTCGACTCCTTGGTCGAGTTTCTCATCGTACCTGTTCACCCAGGCCGACGCGATTCCCATTGATTGTGTCGGAATGATGTCATGATACACACTCTGGGCGCAGTGAAGGATGTTCCCCTTGTGGGTTCCAGTCTTCTCCATGAACCTTATCCAGTGCGCGGGATTCGGTTTGTAGCTCCCCACTTCCTCGGCGGTCACGAACCCGTCCACTTCAAGACCGTGTCTGACGATTGTCTCCTCCAGGAGATCGTTGTCAACGTTCGACAAAATGTACCTCCCGAGCCCTCTCGAGCCGATCTCCCGCAGGAACTTCGCCGTGTCCTGGAACACCGGCCACTTCGGCACGGAGGCTGCGAACTCCCGTGCGGCCGAATCTGTAACCTCGACCCCAAGGACCTCTGACATCGAGATGACTGTCCCCCGAAGGACTTCACCGTACTTCTTGTACGTGGATTCTTGAGACTTCTCGGCTTCGACGTAGGCGTCAAGGAGCCGCGCCCCACCGAGTCTTACGCCGCCCCCCAGTGCCCGGGCGAGCTCCTGCTCGATTCCCGTCCTCCAGTCGATGAGAGTGCCGTAGCAGTCGAAAGTCAGATGGGTAAGTCTCGCGCTCTTCTGCACTCTGTCCGCAACGACGTCGGAGGTTATTGAATTTGCGCCGTCCTAGAGTCTTGAGACTAAGATTCCGACCAGGTAGAGGAGCGTGGCTGCCGCCGCGCCGGTCAGGGCTGACTCTCCGCCCGCCTTGAAGTTGAAATTCCTTGGCACGAACGCCCTTGAGCCAAGTGCGAAGAGTGCCACCAGGGAGAGCGCCACCGATGTCATCAGTGCGTCGTCTCGCGGGAGAGCGAAGGCATAGGGTGATACTGCCAGAAGAGCTAGAAGAAGAAAGGTAATTCCGGCGAAGAGAGGCCAGACGAAGGGGTCCGATTTCACGTCATCGATGTTCACGCCGAGCTCTCGACTGAGCATCTCCCTGAGGAACAGGTCCTTGTTCTTCTTCAGCCTCTGAAGGATTATCTCCACCTCTTGAGGGTCGTAGCCTTCCTTCCTGAGGAGCCCACGCATCTCCCCCTCCTCCTCTTCGGGCTCTGTCTCGATTTCCATCTTCTCCCTTCGGATGTCTATCTGAAGGGATCTGAGTTCTGAGCGCCTGGAGAGAT
This sequence comes from Nitrososphaerales archaeon, assembly GCA_035625455.1. Taxonomy (GTDB): domain Archaea; phylum Thermoproteota; class Nitrososphaeria; order Nitrososphaerales; family Gagatemarchaeaceae; genus UBA183. The sequence goes on from DASPPO010000027.1 coordinate 6,652, forward strand.
AGCTACTGAAGAACATAGAAATGGCTCCGGCCACGGCGAATGCGAACCCTGCAAGGGCGATGGTCCCCAAAGCCACTCCCGCTCCGTTCAGGGCGGAGGTTGTAGCGAGGCCTTCAATCGCCCCGTCGCTCCCTCCGAGGATTATCCTGTCCAGGACGTTCCTCGCGGGAATGTGGGGATGCTTCTCCTTGTCCGCTGTGCCCAATGGAGTCTCTAATCCATATTACGAGTCCATATTTGGGGCTTCGGGCCAAAACTGGCAGCGGTCGACCCCGACTGGGGATTCCCGGCTCGAATCGGCCATTTCTTAGAATTCGCGTAGTTCAGGCCTTCCATAAACTATGCATAGGCTCATTCCTTAAAAATCCCCTTGCGACACCTCCTGCCGGTATGACCCTAGACGAAAAGATCCGTTTCGGAATGTTGGCCATCGGCGGCGCAAGCATTGTTTTTGCGGCGCTGGGACTGAACCTGGGACCGCTCGAAATCATTGGCGGTTGGGGATCCCACTAGACATCTCTAGTGGGCCCCGATTTTATTTCAACCATTAGCTTGTCGAACCTCTGCAGCAGATCATCTTTGCTGAACTTCCACGTCTTCGCCACCTGATCATAGAGCTGGTACAGGATTGTAAAGCTGGCGGCCTCCGTCTGGTCGCCCGGGTATATGCTGAGCCTGTCTTTGACAGCACTGGTCGCACTACCTATGTATTGTAGCCCTTCAACGACGTTATCGACAGGCAACGCGACCTCAGCGTGGTAGTTCTCCCCGCCTGCCTCACTCCACAGGAAGGGGAGGACGTTCATCTGATGCCTTAGATTCATCGATTCGTACGCGTTGACGTTCCTCACGAAGAGGTCAAGCACGAAGTACCGGTGCTTTCTGTGGAGAACCTTCTCCAGCGTGTAGTCATACCGCGTCCCTATCCAGTTCACGGTGTACCCGTGCAGCAGTTTCTGACCGAGGACGTGTGCGGCGTGGTGCCAAGCCAACTTCTTGTAATTGATGTTCAGCTTCTCGGACATCTCCTTCAGCGATTTGTTCGCATCCATCTGGAGTTCCTTTATGATAAGAAGGTCCACATAGTCAAATTTCCCCCTCTTCGACGGTACGTACGCCGCTCCTTCGTAGTCCTGGGAGCTGGGGTTCTGCCACTGGAAGTCCCATCGTCCTGTGTCAAAGTCGTAGTACTCGGGTTTCATGGGGACGTTTCGGTACCAATCGAAGTCCAATATTTCCAGTTTCGAGAACATGCCCTTCTCCCCCAACGCCCGGAAGAACCCTCGAATTTCTCCGGCCTGTTCGGTCGGTACGCTCAGGTTCACGATATACTCTCCGCCTATCAGAGATTTGGAGAATCCCACCACGTAGCAGACTTCGCTCATGGCGGTTATTATCGCGGGAGCAAAGCTACGGTAAGTCTCGGAGAAGTCTGCAATAATCATGATTCTCTCGAAGCCGAGCCTCTCGTGGTCTACCGCTGCCTGCACGGCGTAGCCCTTGCTGAGTATCTTCTCTTTGTACCTGTATCTGACAGACTCCTTGAACTGACCCAGCCTCCGGGCAATTTCGGGGATTTCGGGGCCCAGCTCGGTCAGGAGCTTCACCAGTGCGACCGTCCTCTCGTTTACACTGCTCTGTGGCTCGTGTTCTACTACGGTCAACCCGTCAGCACCCCCGGCCGTGATATCACGGTCTCGGCTATCGCATTTAAGCCATACTGATTCCGGATCCATAATACAAGAGAGAGGATTCCAGGCGTGTGCGATTCGGTGTGTCTTCTCATTTGCTCCCCGGAATATGTATTTTCGGATTTCGTAATAAGCATTTTTGCCATTTTCTATGCATACTCGTATTCAGACGGCTCCTCGAACGCGTTTCCACCGTCCAGGCGAACCCCTGTACCCGGGGCGCTCCGTGGGGAATATGAGCGACCACCGCAATCACGCTTTTAACAGACACGTCGAGGCCGACGAATCAAATTGTCTTTGAAGGACAGGAGAGGTGATTACTCCTGGCCGGAAACGAAGCTCATCCAACTCCACTTGGTTGCGGACAAGAAATCGTACTCAATCTCCGAGACCATTCGCATTAGCTCGAGTTTCAAAATCGCCGGAGGATTGAGGGAGGCATTCCATCCAGACGTCTGGACCGTTGCCTGGGAGGATTTCGACAAGATTCTGCGCCTGACGTTCAAGACCGTCCTGAGGAGCCAGGAAGTCGTCAGATCGCGGAAGCTCGGCGAGACAAAGAAGCAGGTGCGCAAGGCCAGCTTTTACTGGAGTCGCGACCCTGACCTCCCATACCGCATCTGGGCAATGATCGTCCCCGAAGACGGCGGCCCACCATTGATACCAAGGAGCGTCGAGGACGCGAAGTCGAAAATGCTGGACGTGGAGAGGGAGTTCCAGATTCCTGCCTCCACCCTCGGGGCGGGGAGCCACAAGCTCATAGCCCACGTGAACGCAAAGTGGGGGAGGAGAAGCTTCATAGAGAAGGGCGAAGTTTCCTCCAAGTCGAAGCCTCTGGTGGTTCAAATTAAGCAAAAATGATTGGCTCGCTGAGGTCACGTGGAGCGAGGGTAACCTGTTCCTCGGGTCAGACACTTCGGGGCACGTGGTGGTCTACGACTCGTCAAAGGTGATTCAGAAGGGGATAAGCCCCATGCGGGCCCTCCTCACATCCCTGGGGGCTTGCACGGGGATGGACATCGTCGCGATACTGGCAAAGCGCAAGCAGAAACTCAATTCGCTCAAGATTCTAGTCTCTGGCGAGCGACCAGAGCACGGCCTCCCAAAGCCATGGACGTCCATACAGGTCAAGTACGTTCTGTCGGGGGACCCATTGGAGAGGAGATTTGTGGAAGAGGCCATCAAAGACAGCACGGAGAAGTTCTGCAGCGTTGGCGCGACCCTCAAGCCCGCCGCGAAGATAAGCTACTCCTACGAAATCGTGCCCTAGACTTTCAGCACGATTTTTCCGAAGTGCGTGCTCCCCTCCATTTTCCTTTGCGCCTCGGCCGCATTCTGCAAAGGATAGACCGAATCGACAACTGTCTTCAGCCTTCCCTCGCGGAACATCTTCACCACTGCAAGAAGTTCCCCCATCCCAGCCATATAGCTCCCGTAGATTGTTAGTTCCCTGCTGTAGATGTACCTAAGATCGGTTGCGACATCAGCGCCGGTTGTGGCCCCGCACGTCACCAGCCTCCCTCCCTTCGCCAGCGCCTTCACGCTCCCTTCCCAGGTCGCCTTCCCCACGTGCTCGATCACCACGTCCACGCCCTTCTTCCCTGTCAGCTCCTTCGCCTCTCCTAGGACGTTCTGCTTGTAGTGGTCGATCGTGTAGTCCGCCCCGAGGCTTCTCGCCCTTTCCGCCTTCTCTCTGTCTCCTGCGGTCGCTATCACTTTGGCGCCGAAGAGCTTTGCAATCTGCACAGCAGCGATGCCCACCCCCGAGTTAGCGGCCAACACAAGCACGGTGTCTCCGGGGCGCACATTCGCTTTGGTCACCAGCATGTGGTAGGCGGTCTCGAAGACGAGAGGGAAAGAAGCCGCCTCTTCGAAACTCATCCCCTCGGGCTTCCTGATCAGGTGGGTCCTCTTCACCCTGACCAGCTCCGCGTACCCTCCGTCCGTACCGTACCCGATAATCTTGTAATCCGGACACTGGTCGTCCCGTCCTTGGAGGCACGCTTCGCAGCGCCCACACCCGACTCCGGGGTTGACGACCACTTCGTCTCCCTTCCTGAACATTTCCTCCTCGCCGGGGACCCACTCTACTACCCCCGCTATGTCGCTCCCGGATATGTGTGGCATCTGTATGGCGACGTTCGGGAGCCCGTTCCTCGCCCAGATGTCGAGGTGGTTCAGGGCGCACGCCTTCACCCGCACCAGTGCCTCGTCAGAGCTGGGCTGCGGGTCAGTTACATCCTCGTACCGAAGGACCTCGGGGCCGCCATGCTGATGGAATCTGACTGCCTTCAACGTCCTGCGGACCCCCGGGTCCTCTTTTTAGTTTGTAAGAATACTTTCAGATAACCCTCCATCCATCGTCCTATCAAACGCATAATCAAGGTTATAAGACGAACAGGGCGGAATCGTTAAGCTCTCTCATGGCGCGCTCTGTCTTCCGGGACGAGACTATACTTCTACAGGAGTATCTGCCGCACCAGATACCCCACAGAGAAGCCCAACTGAAGAAGCTCGAGCTGTACTTCCAGAGCGTGGCCCAGAGCGCCTCCAAGGCGAGCCAGGTCGTGATGATAACGGGCCCAATCGGATCCGGGAAAACCATGGTTGCGAAGAAGCTGCTGCTCGAGTCGTTGCCGAGGAAGGCGGCGCTATACGGCAACCTCGTCAAAGCGCTGCATGTCAACTGCAGGATAGACAGGACATTGCAGGCCATAATGGTCAAGGCCCTGAAGTCGCTGGGGCAGAGCTACCCCACGCGGGGCTACAGCTTCGAAGAGCTCCTGACCGCCCTGGTCGAGGAGCTGAGGAGCAATAGGACACACCTGGTCATAGCCTTCGACGAGGTCGACTCGCTGATACTTTCTGACCCGTCGGCCCTCTACACCATAACGCGGCTGAGGGAGATGGCACCCGGAAGCCAGGTCCTCTCGTCCATCCTGATTTCGAAGACCACGGACTATCTCAAGAAGGTGGACCTGAGCACCCTGAGTTCCCTCCAGTGGAACGAAATCGCCCTCGATTACTACCCTCCCGAGCAACTGGCGGATATCATCATATCCAGGAGCGAGGCGTTCAACGACGGGTGCCTGGACGACGACGCCATACAGTTCGTCGCCGACGTGGCTGGGCAGTTCGGGGACGCGCGCTACGCACTGGACCTTGTCTACAGGGCGGGGAAGCTGGCAGACGACGCAGAATCCCCAAGGGTTCTCCCCGAGCACATCAGGGCTGCCAAGGCCTCGCTCCCCCCTCAGCTGAGGAAGGAGGAGCTGGCGTATCTGACCATGCACCAGAAACTGTTGCTCATGGCCATCTCAAAGCTCCTGAAGAAGGGGGACTCGACCTACGTCACCATAGGCGAGGTGGAGGAGAGCTACACGGCCCTCTGCGAGGGCATGAACGTCGCTGCCTACAAGCACACCCAGGTGTGGAGCGACGTCAACGAGCTCTCCAGAAAGGGGATCATAGAGACCCAGCTCTCGGGCAAGGGGGTGAGGGGGAGGACCACCATGATCGGGCTGTCCCTCGTTTCCGCAAAGGAACTGATGGGGGAGCTCGAGAGAGGAATGGTGGCTGACGTTAGAGCTTGAAAGGCTGATGTCATCCTACGGGAGGACCAGGGTACTCACCATCATGCTCGAAACGGGGGAACTTAACATATCTGAGATTACGCGGAGGTCGGGGCTGTCCCACAGCGCAGTCGCCCGTCACCTCGAGTTCCTGACCAGGTCTGGGATACTGACAGAGAAGAGGTTCAACAGGATAAGGATATTCAGAGTCGACCAGGCCAGCCCCCTGGCAGGGGTGCTGATGCGATTTTACACCGACTGGAAAGAGGCAGAGGATTACTACAAGCGGGACTACAACTAGCGTCTGGTCGCTCTTCCGCTTTCCTTAGCCAGGAAGAGGGCATAGTTCTCCTCCAGGCCCAGACTCTTCACTAGCTCCTCTCTGAACTCCCTGTCCGCACAGAGCAGGAGAATGTAGGGCATGTCCTCCACGAGGAAGCTCCTCTGGCTGATTCCCACCCTCTTCCCCGCCAACGCGGCCATGTCCTTCAGCTTCCTGGAGTCATTCCAGATCCTCAGCTGCAGGGGCCAGGGAACAGCGTCCACGGTGAAACGCGGCCCGCCGTCTCCGAGCGCCTTCCAGAGCTCGTTGGCGAGTAGCGGGTCCAGGTACCTGAGGAGCCTCCAGTCCTTGCCTTTCATTATCCTCCCCATCACTACATCAGCCCTCGAGAGTGCGTCCAGTGCCCCCGCCCTTCGCTCCTCGTGGACCCTGGACCTCACCACAGCGGTGAAGAGGTCCCTGACCTTGTCCCGGGGCTGCCCCGGGTAGGCTCTGAGAGCACGGAGGGCAGCGTTCTCGTCCGCAGCGTCGAAGAAAGCGTTCACCGACTCGGACGCTGTCATCTCCTCGTCCTTCCTCGCCGGTATTCCGGACTGGAGGAGGTTAATGGCAGCCCTGAGGTCCCCGTTCGCTGCCTCGGCCATCTTCGCTATCTGATCCTTGCTCACGGAGAGCCCCTCATCCTGGGAGATCTTTTCCAGCCTGCCCGCCACCTCGGAGGGTTCCGGTCTTAGGAACGCTACCCTGCTCGTAACGCTCCCCAGTTTCTTGACCGCGTCAGACTCGGGGTCGTTGGCCGCCATCACCACGGGGTTCTCGCTCTTCTTGACCGCGTCTTTTATGAAATCCACCGCGCCATAATCTGCCCTCCCCGCAAGGCCGTCCACCTCGTCGAGGAAGATTAGGCTCCTCTCGCCGAAAAGACTCGTGCTCGCTATCACCTCCCCCACCTTCTTGGAGAGCTTCTCCTTTGTCCGCGAGTCGCTCGCGTTGAGTTCGACCAGCTGGAGCCCCATCTCCCTGGCGACCAGGTGGACCGTGGTAGTCTTCCCCGTCCCCGGGGGCCCTACGAGCAGGGCCGCTTTCGAGCCGGGTTTCCACCTCCTGAGCCAGAGCTGGAACTTCGCCCTCCCCTCCCTGTTCCCCACCATCTCCTCGAGGCTCTTCGGCCTGTACTTCTCGCTCCACAACTACACCGCCCCCCCGACGAACACCAGAAGCCCGACCGTCATCCCCGCCAGGGCGATGCGTTTCACCCTGTAGGCGCTCTTGGGATCATTGCGAACGACTATTGCCGCTGCCAGATAGACAAAGATGGCATCCGGCACGATTACGCCGTAGGTGTACACCTGGTTCGCGAGGCCCGTGACCAGAGGCACCCAGCTCGTCAGCACGGCGAGCAAGAAGAAGAGGGCTCCAACGCCCGAGGCGAAACCAAGCCCCCGCGTCCTGGCTATGGAACTGACCTCTCTCTTTGCGTCCCCTTCCACGTCGGCCATCGATTTCACCACCTCCCTCCCGACCCCTGAAAAGAAAGCGGTCAGGGCCATCATGAGTAGAAGGGAGCCCCCTATAGACCCTCCTGAGACCGCCCCGCCGTATATGAAGGGGATTGCCAGCGACGACGCCACTATTAGGTTCCCCGGGAGGCCCGTTCTCTTCGCCCTTGCGTTGTACAGCCAGGAAAGGAAGGCGTAGCCGAGTGCGATGACAATGGCGAGAAGAAGGAAAGAGAGGAACGCGCAGGCCAGGCCTGCGACCAGCATTACTAGCGAGAGCGCCGAAGCCTGACGCACTGAAATCTTCCCGCTGGGGATTGGCCTGTCTGGCCTGTTGATTCTGTCGACCTCCAGGTCATAAACGTCGTTCACCGACATGGAGTAGGCGCAGAGGAACAAACCTGTGAAGAAACCCAGGGCCAACTGCAGCCACGGAATTGACGGAGGCTTGGAGACGAACGCTCCCACAATGACTGCGAACCCTATCATGACACAGTTCATGGGCCTGACGAGGTCGAACAGCCCCCTTGGGTTCAAGGCCCGTCAGAACCTTGCCCTGCTGACCTTGTAGTAGATTACTTCCCCTCTCCTCTCGATAACAGCGATTATCGCTTCCTTCCCCATCTTGGCCATCTCTCTCACCGACTTTTGCAAGTCTGCCATCCCCTTTTCAATTCCTTCGTCCAGTGCGAATACGACATACTTTGCCGGTTTCTTCGGATAGTCTCCCCTCTCGTACACCCTAAGGTCTGTGCCGAAACCAAACCCTTCCCTTACCACGTACCCCCTGCTCCTCAGGTCCCTGTAGATTGCGAACTTGGTCCACGAATCCCCCGCTTTCTTCTGGGCAAGCTCCGCTAACTTCTCAAATCCTACCTCCTTCCCGTGCCCGTCCTCGAGTCGCATCTTCTTGCAGTAGACGAGGTAAAGAGCCTCGTAGTCTGTCAGGACGAGGTCCTGCCCCTCCCGTGCTCCGTACCCCGACTCCTCTAACTCCCCGAAGCGGTCACGATCCTTGACTCGAGCAGTCCCATCCTCGAGCACAGCCCTGAACGGCTGTATCTGCTCCTCCTCGACCGGGGGTTCCTGCATCAGTATCGTTTCTGCGCGCTTCGCCGAGTCTATTTGAAGTTGAAGGTGCTCGTCCGGCTGCGCAAATCATTTAGAGAGCTTCCACCCTCTCCCCATCCCTTGGACAACTTCTTCTCGATTCGGACGGTCACTTGGGAAGGAGACGCCGTCAGGATGATTGACCAGACCGCCCTCCCCATCAAGCTCACATTTGTCAGGTACACGCGCCCCGAGCAGGTCGCCGAAGCCATCAGGTCTATGGTGGTGCGGGGCGCCCCCGCGATAGGGGTCGCGGCTGCCATGGGCCTCGCGCTCGCAGCGGTCCGCTCGAGGGCCACCAAGCTTCCAGACTTCATCAAGGACATGGAGGCGAGCGCCGCCCTCCTACGCGGGACGAGGCCTACGGCCGTCAACCTGTTCTGGGGGATTGACAGGGTGATGAGGGTGGCGGCCTCGGCCTCGACGGTTCGGGGAGCGAAGGACGCCGTGTCTGCCGAGGTGAAGGCCATGGAAGAGGAGGACGTCGCGGTGAACCGGAGGCTCGGGAGGAATGGAGCGGACCTGATCAAGAACGGTGACACCGTGCTTACACAGTGCAACGCAGGAGCCCTCGCGACCGTGGGATACGGGACGGCGCTGGGGGTGGTGAGGGCGGCGGTTGAGCAGGGAAAGCTCGTAAAGGTGCTCGTGCCCGAGACCCGGCCTGCCCTCCAGGGGGCGAGGCTGACCGCTTTCGAGCTCGTCCGCGACAGAATCGCATGTACCCTGATTTCAGACACGGCAGTGGGTTACATGATGAGCCAGGGGAGAATTGACTGCGTGATCGTGGGGGCCGACAGGATTACCAGGGACGGTTACGTCTTCAACAAGATAGGAACGTACCAGGAGGCGGTCCTAGCAAACAGGCACGGCCTCCCCTTCTATCCCACAGCGCCCCGCTCTACCTTCGACCTCAGCCAGACCCACGACAGAGTGATCATCGAGGAGAGGGGGCCGGAGGAGGTGGTGGAGATCAGGGGGAGGAGAGTCGCGCCCAGAGGAATCCCAGTCGCGAACCCAGCCTTCGACATGACACCCCCGGAGCTCGTGACCGCTCTGATCACCGACCGAGGGCTGGTCCACCCTCCTCTTAGCGAGAACATAGCTCGTCTCATCCCTTAATTAGCCAGCCTTATCGCAGCCACATCGGGCCCGTAGCCTAGCACGGATTAAGGCGTCAGCCTTCGGAGCTGAAGAGGAGTGCCTCGGAAACCGTGGGTTCGAATCCCTCCGGGCCCGCCTCGTCCATGCGTTCGGAAACTATGCGTATGAAGCCGTGCAACGCAACCATTACCTTCACTCAGACGAACGGCTCAACCGTCACTGCATACGCAACTTGTAACGCCGGCACTACGCCGGCCGTGATAACAGCAGGCTGCATTCACATTCGGACGGCTGGTGTCTGGCAGTTTGACTATTCGTTGATTGTGCCTAGCAACGCTACCATTGGAACCTACCTTATTGATGTTCTAATCCAGAATGCCTCTGACCAGAACTTCTCGAATCTAAGCAACAATCTGGTCTACGTTCTCACTGTGAACGTTACCAACTGATGGGCCAGAGCTATCCAACTCCACCAGAATCGCTAGGCCGTTCTCAGAAGTAGAATTATACACAATACAAGTCTACCTTCTGAGGCAT
>DASPPO010000028.1:0-39291 GCA_035625455.1 Nitrososphaerales archaeon
GCGAATGAAAAAGTATCCGAGGACCTCCTTTCCTATTCCCGGAGGCCCGACGACAAGAATCGACGTTTTGTCTGGGTAGCCGTCTTCACCAAGCAGGTGGTCCAGGGATGGGACCCCGGTCGAGACCAAGCGCGACCTAGGGTTGAAATTCACGAGTTAAACATTAGCGGGACTGGGCTCGTTTGGGTCATACGCACACAAGCCAGAATAAGACTCTTCTCGCTAAACTGTGTGCGCACACGGTTAATTTGAGCTGGGTCACCCGGTTTCGAATTCCCATCCCAACGGCATGGGCGATGTTGATCCATATGGACAGAAGGATTCGCTTAAGAAATCAAGCGGGCCCAAGCCATTGTCGAGTAGAGCAGCTGGCTCCTCTCAGACTGGACAAATCCTCAATCTATTGGTCGATTACCGGGAGACTTCTGTCCATTGCCTGAACGTCGCTGCATCACTGATGATTGAAACTAGGTAGATGGCAAGGTCTGCACGAGAAATGGTGGAGGGATGATGTAGTGGAGTGCCTACCGAGTTCCTATAGCGACCAGTAGCCTTGCCGTTCGTAAGTCTCGGGAGACCCACGAGTGTCCAATCCAAATCCTCAACCCGCGATAGCTTCTCCTTCATCTTCGCTGCGTCACGGTACTGATACCCGAGAATCGGTATCAAAACGAGCCTTGCAAAAGCCACGGTCGGCATAGAAGCGTCGGGGTGCGGGTCTAATGCGATCAGGGAGGCACACGCTATTAATCGCCGCTTGCCGAGCTCTCTCATCGTCTCTGCGATATTCAGAACCCCTTCGGAGTAGATGGTCGTCTCTCTCGCTCGCCCCACAGGACCAAGCGTGGAGATTACCGCGTCACTGTCCGCAACCGCCACCCTGATTGACCCTTGTTTGAAAACGTCCCCAGAAACTACTTGGATGCCGGGAAACTGGCTCTCGAGTATTTCAGGACGCCGGGCGAGGGCGATGACATCGTAGCCCCGGGATATCGCGACACGGATCACATTGCCACCGGTCGCGCCGGTCCCCCCGAACACGCAAACCTTCATCTTGTCTTTTGTCGAATCCGGCGCTATATGGCCTTTCGAGAGCAATGGCTCAATCCCAAGCACGCCTACGATCAGGAGACGACTTTTCTGAACCGGTACAGTGTCACTGCGAATGTTACTAGTGCGATGGCGCCCGTGAGCAGATAGGCGTCGGCGATGGTGGTAATGTTGAGTCCGCCGCTGACCAGCTCTCTGACACCGTTCGCAACGTAGGTGACCGGGTTGTAGTCAGATGCGGTCTGGGCCCATCCCGGGAGGAACGCGGCCGGGAACATGGCAGTGCTGAGGAATAGCAGCGGCAGGTATAGGAACCCAGAAACCGCCGAAAGGGTCTCGGTCTTGCGCGTGATTATGCCTACCGCGAGGAAGAGCCCGGAGAAGGCCACCTCGAAAGCTGCGACAGTGAGCAGTATCAGGAGCAGCCCCGGAAACCCGTAGTAGATTGTGACTCCCATCACCATGGCCACAGCGATGGCAATTATCGATTCGGCGATGGCCAAGGCCATATCTGTAAGCAACCTTCCGAGCAGTATGGCTGACCTTGAGGATTGGGTCAGGAGAATCTTGGAAAGGAACCCGGAGTTCATGTCGTTGACTATCGAGACCCCGCTCTGTGTCGACGTTATGAGAGCGCAGAAGACGACGATGCCGGGCGTCAAATACGCGACGTATCCTCCGGTCTCTGGAGGAAGGAAGTTGCCGAGCTTCGTGAACATTTGAGAGAAGAGCACCAGGAACGCGACGGGCTCGAACAGGTAAGTCACGGCCAGTGCGGGGTTCCTGTAGAGCTTGGTCATACCCCTCCTGAAGAGAGACATCGTGTCAGAGAGAAGCGACAATCAAAACCCCTCACATGATGAACGGCTCGTTCTCTTTCCGCTGAAGGTCTCCGGACCTTATCCGGCGGCCGGTCCGGCTGAGAAACACGTCATCCAGAGTGGGCGAGGAGATGCTCAGGAACGAGGGGCGTATCCCGTTGCTCTCCAGTGCCGCGGCGACATCCGCGACGACCTGACCCGCCACCTTCGAGTGCACCACTACACCGTCGCCCGAGTCATCCACGTTCAGGACGCCGGGGACCGCACTCACGATTTCCTTCGCCTTTGCTCTCTGTAAGGGATCCAGCGTCAGGGCGATTGTGTCGCCGCCGAGTGCCTCCTTGAGCTCGGCAGGGCTTCCGTTCGCTATGAGCTTCCCACGGTCGATTATCGAAAGCCTGCGGCAAAGATGGTCGGCCTCCTCAAGATACTGTGTTGTGAGGAATATTGTGAGACCCTCCTTCTGGTTGAGGTTCTGTAGGTACTCCCATATCGCGGTGCGTGACTGGGTGTCGAGCCCGGTGGTCGGCTCGTCGAGGAAAAGCAGCTTCGGCTGATGAATCAGGGCCGACGCAAGGTCGAGCCTCTTCCGCATCCCCCCTGAATAGCGCCCTGCAGGCTTTTTCGCGACGTCTTCGAGCTGGACGAGCTTCAGCAGCTCTTCTATCCTCTCGTCAAGAACGCGCCCTTGTACCTGCTGCAAACTGCCCTGGAGGCGCAGGTTCTCCCAGCCGGTCAGGTCGATGTCGAGACTCGTCTCCTGGCTGAGCACGCCGATGATTTTGCGAATCTCCCTCGGAGATTTGTCCAAGTCATAGCCTCCCACCGAGACCTTTCCCTTGGTCTTTCTCAGGAGGGTCGTGAGCACCTTGATGGTAGTGCTCTTGCCGGCGCCGTTTGGCCCCAAGAACCCGAAGAACTCCCCCTCTTTCACTTCGAAGGTGATGTCGTCGACAGCTTTTGTGCCGTCCGAGTATGTTTCGACCAGGCCTTCGACATCGATCATGCGAGCACCCTCGGTGGGACCCTGCACAAAACGCCGGGATTAGCATTCGCACTATCAGGATAGGCACGACCGAAAAGCGTCTATAGTGTCCGCCCCGATGTTCGCTATGAGAAGGGTCGTCATCGAGCTCTCCGCATCCGAGCTGGCGGATTACATGCACGAGCCACGCCTCAACGAAGTGGAACTGTTCGAGGCGCTAAGTTTGCTCAAGATGACGCAGACCGAAGCGACCCTCGTCGCCCGGATAAAGTTCAGAGATCCGATGATCGACGTCAAACGATACTTCGACGACCCAACTGACGTCGTCCAAATCCTGGAGACGGAAAACGATGGCTCATACATCTGTTTCATGAAGGGGAAGATGCAGAGGGAGTTCTCCCGAGTCATGGGGGTCATCAACAGCGGGTACCTCTCGTACCCATACGAAATCAGGAACGGACGCCTCAGGATAGGGTTCCTCGGGAACGCGAGTGTAGTCAAAGGCTTCCTTGGCATGATTGCCAAGGCTGGGTTGCAATGCAAAGTGCTCTCTCTAACCGACGCGAGGTTCTCATCAACCTCTCCCTTGAGCAAGCTGACCGTAATGCAGCAGAAAGTAATTCTGTCAGCCTTCGAACTGGGCTACTACGACCTGCCGCGCAGGATAGATTCGAGGGAGTTGGCGAGGAAGTTGAACATGTCGGAACCGACCTTGAATGTACACAGAAGGAAAGCCGAGCGGAAGCTCCTCACGGAGATTCTGGAAGAGCGGACCGCGAAGACATCGCGAGGACAGATGAGCCCTGCTGTTTGACGGAATACGCATTGTGTCTAACGGGACTCGAGTAGGATTCGCTTAATTTCTTGGGCGCATACCACCAGGCCCGCTTCAGAATAGCTCGGAAAGAACTCTATTTGATGAGAAGGGCTAGAATCAGGCTATCTGGAATCGAAGGCTGCGCTGGTCTGTTTCACGATGGAGGTTCTGTCGCGTCATCTGATTATTACTTTGGGATTAGCTTAAGAAATTAAGCGGGCCAATGCCATGCTCGAGTAAAGTAGTAGGCGAGGACCAATTTTCTAGCGGGTCCGCCTCGGACGTCATCCGACAGCATGAGCAAAACGATCAGAAAACGCTAGAGCACAAGGATGAACCCTTCTACTTTGTTCCCCAGATGATTGACGCTGTCTCCCGCAACGGTCTGGGGGCGATCCTGGCTTCCATCGTCTTCTCGAAGTTGACGCTCTCTACCCCCCAACTCCTGATTAAATCCAGTAGATCGTTGATTTCTGTATGGTAGTGGCGCTTCATGGTGAAGAGGTCCTGGAAGGCGAATTTGCCCCCTTTTCTCACCACTCGGAGCGCCTCCTTCAAGACATCCCGTTTGTCCTTGGCACTTCCGACTTCGTGGAACGCCAAGTTGCTGACTGCGGCATCGAAGAATCCATCCTCAAAGGGAAGCTTCGCGGCGTCGCCCTTTTGAAATGAGACCCGGTCTTGCACGTTCTCGATCTTCGCGTTCTGTTCGCACTTTGCCTTGGAGTACTCCCACGCTTTTCCCCAATAGTCAAGACCCAATACCTCGGCCCTGGGATATTTCTTCGCGACACGAATCGTCACGGGCCCACTGCCGCATCCTATGTCGATGATGTGCCCGTTCCCGTCCCAGTCCAAATGACTGACAAGCAGGTCCCGGAGTTTCGCCTGGACGTTGCCCCCTCGAGGCGAGAACATGTACCTCTCGTATGCGAAGACCATGAGGATTACTACGAAAACAACTGCGCCGATAACCAAGTAGAGGAGGAACAACGAGAGGACGAACAGAACCAATGCGGCCGCGAAAAGAGCGGCCAGGAGCTTCCACGGGACCCAGTTTCCGTAATCAAGTCTAGCCGAGTTCGTATTTTCTGCCATAGCTCTTAGCACCGCGGGTCCACTCTTACGTTTAATGCGAGTTCGCAAATGACGATATTGTGGAGTATCCGCCGGCAGAAAACCAGGTTCCGTCAAGCCCTGCTTAAGCTTGGACTGTTTTGTGCTCGAATGGTGCCTTGTAGAGCCTTGGGGCCTTGCTCATGCAGTTGCGCCAGAACGTTTGCGGAGCCTGCCTAGCAGATGCGGATGAGGAGCCTGCCTAGCAGGGCTTGTCCCAGGGGCAGCGAAGTCTGGCCGCCATCACGCTTACTGACATGGTTGGATTGGGAATCGGAGTCAGGGCATACTTATAGCGAGAATCGTGAAGTAAGATGCGATGGCAAAGGACCCGAGGTGCTTCATTTGTAGGAAACATCAAGGGAAGGAGGAGGCACCCCCTGGCGAATACATCTACATGGGGAAGCACTTCGCGATCTGCCACGCCCCGCGGAACCTCGGCACGGCGGGGACTGTGCTAGTAGAGTCCAGGAGGCACTTCCTGGACTTCGGAGAGATGACGGCTGCCGAAGGGACGGACCTGACAGAATTACTCAGGAGGCTTTTCGAGGCGATCAAGAAGACCACACAGGCCGAGCGGGTCTACTTGCTCGCGACGATGGATGGTGTCCCTCATTTCCATCTCTGGCTCGTCCCGTGGAAGAAGGATGAGCCACTCAGGGGTGTCACGTACATAGCCAGCGAACACCAGCTGTCATCGGCCGAAGAGGTTGAACAAACGGTCAGGAAGATAAGACGGGCATTCGACCACTCGTAGAGCGCTCAAGCAACTTCTGTCAGCAGTTTTCTCCGAATCCAGTTCATGTAGCACGGCGGCTTTCATAGAGCGCGTTTCTTGGGGCCCCCTATGAACGTCGCTTGCGCTCAACCACATACCGGGGCGGGTTGGTCAGGGCTTGGCCCGAATCTCTTCCACAAACGCCCAGGCCACAAGGGGAGTTCGATGGCCCGGAACGTCTTGTCTTGGCAGACCTAGCTTAAATTGGTGTTCTTCGCCGTCTGTTCGTTTGTCCGTAAAGGGGTGCGGGGTCTGCGGTGGAAACGTGAGGCCTTTGGACGGCCAGAGCGGGTTCGGCTACTGCGAGAATTGCGGAATAGTTTACGCGCTCGGGGGCAGACTTACGGGGGCCCGGGATACGGGGAGACAAGGGCTCGGTTCGGGTACCGGCGGGGCGAAGGGGCGGGACACCTTCAGCGGATTCTCGGTGATCAGCGCCAGAGCCCCTCCCCAATCACCAGGTTCGTATTGGAGATGCCCCGACTGCGAAACGGAGATCCGGTCGGAAAACGACTCTGATCTTGAGTTCGCCAAGAGGGAACACGTCCGCGAGTATCATCCGAACAGGTCGACGGCCTGAAGTGCGGTCCGGACGCTAGGGTGGGTGCAGCGAGGGCCTTGAAGTGGGGCTCTCATCAGGTCGCCTAATTGTCCAGACCGTCTTTCCAAAACTGAGAATCGTCTCATTTGCTTAATAGCGCTGAGAATTAGTGCAAAATTCGCCGAATATGTCCCTAAAGACCGAGCGAACGTCGAAGTTCCCATTCCCGAAGCTGGACCCCTCACGGAGAGAGGGGAACTTCGAAGAAGTCCAGCTCCCCTACACAATGGAAGAGGCCATGGCAGAGGCCAGCAGGTGCGTGACCTGCGGCAATCCCCTCTGCATCGACGTCTGTCCTGTTCAAACAGACATCAGGGGGATGTGCGAAGCTGTCGCTCGAGGGGATTTTGCAACGGCATATCACAGGATCAGGGAGACGAACGCTCTGCTTGGGACCACAGCCAGGTGCTGCCCCCAGTTGGACAGCCTCTGTGAGGCCGCGTGCGTCATCGGGACGCAAGGCCAGCCCGTCGCGTCTGGCATGATTCAGAGGTTCGTCGCCGACTGGGAGAGGACTGCTCGTCAGCCCGATCCGCTCATGATGAAGCCGACGGGGAAGAGGGTGGCCATCGTCGGGGGAGGGCCCGCGGGGCTCGCGGCGGCGGAGCTGCTCAGGCGCTACGGCCACGAGGTCACGATTTACGAGGAGCTGCAGGTCCTCGGTGGGACGGCATGGTATGGAATCCCAGACTATCACCTCCCCAAGGACGTGCTGCAGTACGAGGCGGCACGGATCGTCGGCATGGGCGTCGAGGTGAGGTCCGGAGTGAAGGTCGGGGAGGGTATCACACTAGACGAGCTGAGGTCCGACAGCGACGCTGTGATCATCGCCACGGGAGCAAAGGACGTGTCCAAGTTCGACACTCCCGGCTCTGAGCTTGAGGGGGTCTACGACGGCTACAGGTTCCTCGAGGACGTCTTTGTCAATGGCGTAGATGCCTATCTTGATCACCCCACCTACAACCTCGGAAAGAAGGTCCTCATCATCGGGGGTGGAGACAGCGCGCTCGACTGCGCCAGGACCGCGCTAAGGCTGACAGGAGGGGATGTCACAATCGTGTACCGCAGAACTGAGGTCGAGATGCCCGTTGATGAGATACTCATCGAAGAGGGGAAGGAAGAAGGACTGAAGCTGAAGTTGCTGATGGCTCCCAAGGAGTACGTCGGGGCCAACGGTCACGTGACGAAAGCCACCATGACCGTCATGAAGCTGGGAGAGGTGGACTCGAGCGGAAGGCGGAGTCCGGTGCCCACCGGGGAGATCGTTGACATGGAGTGCGACTCGGTCATCATCGCCATCGGCAGGGGCCCCAACTCGTACCTGCAGAAGCTCGCAGGCCTAAAGCTCGGCTGGAAGGGCGCCATTTCAATCGACGACCACTCCATGAGCTCTGCTCCAGGAGTCTTCGCCGCGGGTGAC
Source organism: Nitrososphaerales archaeon (assembly GCA_035625455.1). GTDB lineage: Archaea > Thermoproteota > Nitrososphaeria > Nitrososphaerales > Gagatemarchaeaceae > UBA183. The sequence continues at coordinate 7,589 of DASPPO010000028.1, forward strand.
GTTGTGACGGGGGAAAGCCTCGTCGTGAAGGCCATGGGGTCCGGGAGAGAAGCTGCCCAGCACGCCCACGAATACATCATGATGCCAGACTCCCGCCACAGGTCGCTGTACGACTATTACTTCACAAGGAGGACATCGGACAGTTACTATCGCGAGATGCTGGACGGAAAGGAAGAGTACTACCCTCCGCAATAGAAACGAACGATCCCCGGCGGCCGTGCGCTCCATTTCGTTTATAGCCCGAGCCCGACGGGCTCGCGCTTGCATGTACACCAGCACGGTGGTCGACGACGAACCGCATGCCATGCAGGTCATGGAGGGAATGGAGGACGCCTTCCAGCGCAAGGACGAGTCCTACTTTGTCAAGGTCCTCAAGAGCGAGCCCAGCCTTGTTCTCCGGGTCCACGCCGTCTGCATACTCGCCGAAGTGGGGGGCGAGAAGTCGGTTTCGACCCTTTCGGACGTGCTTCTCCACGACCCTGACCCGCTCGTCAGGCACGAGGCCGCTTTCTCCCTGGGCCAGATCGGGCTCGCCGAAGGGAACCTCGCCCTCGCCGAGGCAGCCATTAACGACAAGGACCCCATAGTGCGGCACGAGTCGGCCGCTGCCCTGGGATCTGTGGGGAGCGCAGAATCGGAGGAGGTCCTCACCAAGGTCCTTGCAGACAAGGACGAGATGGTAAGGAATTCTGCAAAGGCATCCCTCTTTAACATCAGGTTCCTGAAGCAGTACTCCGCAGGATCCACGGCGAGGGAAAGAGCCCCCAGACCGTAGGGTCGAACCCTTAAGATGAGGACGGCGTGCGGCTTCCTCGTTTGAGGCTGGAGGGTAAACGGGCGCTAGTCACAGGTTCATCCCAGGGCATAGGAGGGGAGATTGCAAGGCTCTTCGCTCGGGAGGGGGCTACGGTGGTGGTCAACCACAGGGCCGGGGAGAGGCACCGCGAGTCAGTTCTCCATTCCATCAGGCACGCGGGAGGAAAGGCGATGGTGGTTCACGCCGACGTGTCAGACCCAGCCGGCGTCAGAGAGTTGTGCCGGGAGATCAAGGAGAGGCTGGGGGGGCTTGACGTTCTGGTCAACACCGCGGGCCTGTCCGACGGCACCCTCTGGAACCAAAGTCTAGATCAAGCCACCCTTGAGATGTGGCGGCGGGTCTTCGCCGTAGACACATTCGGGACCTTCCTCTGCACCCAGGGTGCAGCCAAGCTCATGGGATCAGGTTCATCGATTGTCAACGTGGCCTCGACTCCGGCCCTGGTCGGCGATACGGAAGGGCTCGTCTATGCGTCCGCAAAGGGCGCTGTGGTTTCCATGACTCGGATGTTGGCCAAAATGCTGGCTCCAAGGATCCGGGTCAACTGCATGGCCTTCGGTTCCTTCGAGACGACCTGGGTGGACTGGCTCGGCGAGGACCAGAAGGACTCCTACAGGAAAGCAATCCCCATGGGCCGATTCGGGAGGCCCCGAGAGGCAGCCGAGCTCGCGCTCTTCCTTGCGAGCGATGAGTCCAGCTTCATCACCGGCCAGGTAGTCGTCATCGACGGCGGCGAAGCTCTCCGCTAGCCCTCGCCACTCGGTTCGCCAGCGGCAGCGTACAGTCCGCCTTTTTCCTCTATCTTGTCCAGCGCTGCATCGACCCCGTCAGTCTCCTCTATGATGCCCCGCTCTATGGCCTTCTCCCAGAGGTCGATGTAGATTTCAAGTCCTTCCTTCACCTGCTCGGGCCTGTCTTCCTTTGTTCTCTGAAGCTCGTCTATGTAGGTCCGAACGTCCTTCACTCTAGCGTTCAAAGGATCCTTGCCTCTCCCCCGACCGACGAAAGGTATGCCCTGTACCCCAGCTTCGTCATTGTCCTGTGCACGGCACGTTCATCCTTTTCGGACGTGTTGATGAACACGGACGGTCCGGTCTGCATAGAGTAGTACGCCTTGATTCCCCCCTCGCGCAATTCCTTCACCTTGCGGATTATCCGAAGGGAATCCTCTGACATTATTATCAGCCCGCTATCCCCCGTCATGGTGAGGCTGTGCAGCTCGAGGGTATCCTTTTCCGCAAGCCTCCCGACCGTGTCCAGGTCGCCGGCGAGTATCGCTCTCTCCATCTCGTCGCATCTCTTCTGGGCCGTCCGAATCCTGGCTCTGAAGAAGGGCGAGCTGAGCACCTCCTTGTGGGCGTCCTCCGTCCTGACGGGAGAGGGGAGGGGGACGATCACCATCCGAAGGTCGAAGTCTCTCGCGTCCGCGAACCGTTCCGAATAGGTGTCCTCGTCCCCCTTGCCCGCGTACAGCCTCGAAAAGCCTCCCACGATGGACCTCGACGCCGAAGCGGCGAAGAGTCGGGCTGTCATTGACAGCCTCTCCAGATCCGGTTCTCCGCCGACAAAGAGCCTGTGGCAGAGAAGAGTGAGCACCGCCCCTGCCGACGACGAGTATCCTATCCCCTTCGCCTTTGACTGGGGGAGGTTGCGGCTGTCGATTCTAAAGTCAGTCACACCTCCTGACGGGTTGAGCCTCGACACGATTGCTTGCAGCCTTTCGTTAGCTGACTCGTTCAGCTTCCCCTCGGTGAAGACCCCCCCCTTCCTGGAGTCCGTGATAGTCGCCTCGGTCTTCATCGATGTGGTGTTCACAGAAATGCTGTCGTGATATGGGAGCCTGAGCTTCCAGTCTTTCAGCCCATGGTACTTGACCAGGGCCTGCATCGTGAATGCCACCGCTCTGTACTCCTTCATCCTATGCCACTTCTATTTCCAGCCTGCCCACTGTTCCCGGTTCTCTGAGCTGGCGGACTATCTCCCTCGGGATGTCCCTTGCTGCAGCGTTCGCATGCACCGCGATGGTCCTGCTACTGATGTAGTCGCTCTTCCGGATTACGATGTCGTGGGGATGGGAGAGCTCCAGTCTCGGATCCCCCTCCGCTTTCACCTCGAAAGTGTTCGGGCCGACGAACATGCAGATTGTCACTCTGGACCCCTTCCTCCTCAGTCCTTCCTTGAGTTCTGGATCCAGTTGGGCGCACCCCGATGACGCGCCCACCCCCACTATGCAGTCTCCCCTGGGGGTGAGATGGCTCTCGGTGGTCACCTCTATGGTGGTGGGGTGGGCGGACCTTACCATAGGATGCCCTCGGAAAGTAACGACCACCTTTGCCTTTCGGGAAAGGACGGCGCCCTCGATCTCCGAGCCCACTACACCTCTCTCTGAACACCGTTGCAGTGGGGGCACCTTTCAACTCCGATTTCCACCGGGGTCGAGCAGAACGGACAGAATCTGTGCCCCTCCGGGGGCTGGACCGGCCCCGCACTCTCCGAGACGAAGAAACCCATTATCATCATGATGACCCCCGCGACGCCGAAGGGGAGGCTCCAGAAATACACGAAAGGGAGCTCTAGAAGGTAGAACCCCGCCCCCATGCCTGCTACCAGGAGACCCCCGAATAGGAGCTGAGGGCGCATAACCCCCGCTTCTCGGTAAGGCCTTTATAGTTTCGAAAGACCTGGAGTTGTAATTCTCGATGACGACCGAGTACGAGCAGCTCCTTTCAAAGATGATCAGTGACAGGAAGACGAAGCTGGCAGAAATCACGGGCAAGAAGGGGAAAAAGAAGGAGGCCGCGACGCTGATGTCCGACATACGGTTCCTTGAGGTAGAGCTCCAGCGCTACCAGCAGGGTATGGCCCTCTTCAGAAGCAAGAGCCTCCCCAAGGTGGGGCGCTGGGGCAGGCCTGAAGCCGAAGAGAAGAAGGAAGAAGCATAGGCGCGTTGACGCTAGTCCACTAAGAAGGGGACGGCCAGGGTCTCATCGCCACGAAAGGGTTCGTGTCACTGGAGGAGGTCAGCGCCTGGAACCCCACACCCGAGCTCTGGGTGGCCTCCGCCCAGAAGCTGAAGAACTAGGGCCTCAATTCGGACGCCAGAGGATGTGGCGGTATCCTGCATGAGCTACGACAGGGCGAGAGGGTCCAGGTCCTACCCCAGCGTCGTGCTGTTCTGATCTACTACATTGGCGGCATGCCGCCCATTCCTCCCATCCCTCCGCCACCTCCTCCCGGAGGCATGGGTGGGGCCTTCATCTTGCTGGCGGCTATGACGTCGTCAATCCTCAGGATCATGGACGCCGCTTCGGTGGCTGCACGGAGTATCTGCAGCTTGACGGCGAGTGGTTCCCAGACGGACTTCACGTACATGTCGGCTACCTTGCCGTTCAGCGCGTCGACCCCGTACCACTTCCCCTCCTTACCGTGCCTTGCTCTGAGGTCGACTTGCGTGTCGATGGGGTCCATCCCCGCGTTCTCGGCCAACGTCAGCGGGATGCTCTCCATGGCGTCCGCGAACTTCAGGGCTGCCAGTTGTTCCCTCCCTGATAGCTTCTGGGCCCAGTTCCTGAGCTGGACCGAAACCTCCTCCTCTGGGGCACCGCCGCCTGCAACCACGGCCGGGAGCTCGACCACATCCTTGGTCACCATCAGGGCGTCGTGCAGCGCCCTTTCAGCCTCGTCAACTATCCTCTGGGTCCCTCCCCTGACAAGGATCGTCACTGCCTTGGGGTTCTTGCACCCTTCGACGAAGACCCACTTGTCTTCTTCGAGCTTCCTCTCTTCCACGAGCTTGGCATAGCCCAGGTCCTTGCTGGTCAGGTCGTCGAGGTTGGTGACCATGCGTGCTCCTGTTGCCTTCCCGAGCTTTGTCATGTCGCTCTCCTTGACCCTTCTAACGCCCAGGATTCCGGCCTTTGCGAGAAAGTGTTGGGCAAGGTCGTCAATGCCCTTCTGGCATATCAGGACGTTTGCCCCCGCCGCCTCGACCTTCTCCACCATCCCCTTCAGGATGCTCGTCTCTTCGTCCATGAACTTCTGCATCTGGTCGGGGTCGTTGATGCGTATCTCCGCCGAGAACTCTGTTTTCTCTATCTCCAGCGCTGAGTTCACGAGAGCTATCTTCGCCTCGTCGATTTTCTTCGGCATTCCGGAGTGGACCACCTCCTTGTCGAGCACGATGCCCTGGATCAGCTTCGTGTCAGTCAGAGCCCCTCCGGCCTTCTTCTCAACCTTCACGTTTTCTATGTCGACCTTGAAGCCCTCTTCACGCTTCTCTGCGACTTCGAGGATGGCGTCTACAACTATCCCCGCGAGGTGGGGCGAGTCCTCGTTGACGAGCTTCGTCAGCATACTCGTGTTCGCGACCTTCAGTATATCCGCCCTGTTCTCTGGGTCTATTTTTTCCGCTATCTCTTCGAGTACTTTCTGGGCCTTCTCTGCTGCTCGAGAGTAGCCGTCTACGATGACCACTGGGTGGACGTTCTTGTTTATCAGGTCCTCCGCCTTCTCGAGGAGCGCTCCCGCGACCACGACCGCCGAGGTGGTACCGTCCCCCACCTCATTGTCCGTGGCCTTGCTTATCTCCACCATCATCTTGGCTGCCGGGTGCTGTACGTCTAGCTCCTTCAGCATGGTGGCGCCATCGTTCGTGATTGTGACGTCTCCCATTGAGTCGACGAGCATCTTGTCCATCCCGCGCGGGCCGAGCGAAGTCCTTACGACTTCGGCGATAAGCTTCGCAGCCGAGATGTTGTTCCTTTGAGCCTCTCTGCCTCTGGACTCGCCGGAACCCTCCTTCAGAATTATCACGGGTTGTCCTGCCGCTGACATTCGAATCTGGACGGTATACAACCGATGGGGGTATATATGAATTCCCCGTGCCTGGTCCCTTGCTCCAAGCCCTGGTGATTCCCAAGTCGGCATATGGAAGCTGGGCTCAGCTCCAGATGTTTTTCGCCACCCATTATACACGAATCTCAGGGGCGCCGCGGCTCTCGCATACTGTTGCTTCCTCGAGGACCCCTAGGAATGGGGGACGCGGAGATAAATAACTCCAGTCGAGGGCGAGACGCGCCTTTGAGAGAATCCGGGAATCGGCTTACAAGGGAGCAGGCCAGGGAGCTGCTGGTCAGGCTCGACTCGGCCATAGCGGGGTCCAGGGGCAGGACCTGCAGGGAGTCGATGGTGAAGTTCCTGAACACGACGATCCCTAGCTACTCCTGGGTCGGGATCTATGCGGTCGAAGGCAAGGACCTGGTCCTTGACGCCTGGGCGGGGCCGGCCGCGACTGAACACACACGGATACCCATCGGAAAGGGGGTCTGCGGCTTCGCTGCCAAAGCAGCGAGGACCGAAATCGTGTCTGACGTGAGCAAGGACCCCAGGTACATGCAGTGCTTCATGTCGACAAAGTCTGAGATTGTTGTCCCGATCACTGACAAAGGCGTCGTCGTCGGTGAGATAGACATAGACGGCGACCAGCTGGACGCTTTCTCTTCGCTCGACAGGGAGTTCCTTGAGGCGGTCGCCAAGAAGGCGAGCAACGTCTGGATTTAGGCTGCCTCAATAACATATGTTATAATACTTAAAAAGCACTGGGATTCTCCTCCTTCTCAACCAATGAAGCTCGAGATAAAGGAACTCCACGCCTCCGTGGAGGGGAAGGAGATTCTGAAGGGGGTGAATCTCACCATTGGGCAGGGAGAGACACACGCCCTTATGGGCCCTAACGGGTCCGGCAAGAGCACCCTCGCCTACACGCTGATGGGTCACCCCAAGTACCAGGTCACGTCGGGCCTGGTAACCATAGATGGAGAAAGCATCCTAGGTCTCACTCCAGACAAGAGGGTGAAGAAGGGTCTCTTCCTGGCGTTCCAGTACCCCGTTAGCGTCCAAGGAGTGAGCATGTTCTCCTTCCTCCGCGCTGCCTACAACAACTCGAGGCCTGCAGGCTCTGAGCCGCCCACCATATTCGAGTTCAAAGAGGCCGTCGCGGATAAGCTCAAGATGCTAAGCATGGACGAGTCCTTCCTGAACCGCTACCTGAATGAGGGGTTCTCCGGTGGTGAGAAGAAGAGGGCGGAGATTCTCCAGATGGCGCTCATGCAACCCAAGTTCGCAGTCCTTGACGAGACCGATTCAGGGCTCGATATTGACGCGCTAAGAATAGTGGCTGAAGGAATCAACAAGGTGTCAGGTCCCCAGACGGGGTCTCTGCTCATCACCCACTACCAGAGGATCCTGAAATACGTGAAACCCAAGTTCGTGCACGTGATGTACCAGGGACGCATAATCGAGTCCGGGGGAGAAGAGCTTTCGAGGTTGCTTGAAGAGAAAGGTTACACTTGGATTAAGGGCTACAAGGAAGAAGAGCAGGTGGCCCCTACCGCCCCATAACCCTTTTAACAAGGAAAATAACCTATGTTATATCCGAGCGTGAGACACGATTGAGCTCAAAAACAGACATCATGACCGAAGACTACAAGGAGAAGTACGGCTTTAGCGACCCCGTCGAAACCTACGCCGTCCAGGGGATCAAAGGCCTCAGCGAGCGAGTGGTTCAGGAGATTGTTCGCCTCCATGACGAGCCGGCCTGGATGGAGCAGGTCAGGATGAAGGCCCTGAAGCACTTCCTCAACATGAAGCCTCCGGCCTGGGCTCCCGACCTGGCAGGCATAGACTTCCAGAGTTTCTACTACTACGCGCGCCCTACGGCAAAGGCAGCAGATTCCTGGGACCAGCTCCCCGAATACATCAAGCGGACCTACGACAAGCTCGGCATCACCGAGGCCGAGAAGAAGTTCCTGGCAGGCGTCGGCGCAGTCTACGAGTCGGAGGCGGTGTACCACAGCATACAGGGGGAACTCCAGAAGCAAGGGGTCGTCTTCACCGACACGGTCACTGCCCTGAAGGAGTACCCCGACATCATGAAGAAGTATTTCGGCACGGTCGTCCCATACCAAGACAACTACATAGCAGCCCTCCAGACCGCCGTCTGGAGTGCAGGCTCCTTCGTCTACGTCCCCGAGGGGGTGAAGGTGCCAATGATTCTGCAGGCGTACTTTAGAATAAATGAGCGAAGGATGGGACAGTTCGAAAGAACTCTCATAATCGCGGAACCCTATAGCGAAGTTTCGTATAACGAAGGTTGTAGCGCCCCCGTTTATTCCGCGCAGTCACTGCACTCGGCCATAGTAGAGATAGTCGCCAGAAAGGGGTCACTGGTCAAGTATACGACCCTCCAGAACTGGTCGAGGGACGTGCTAAACTTGGTAACGAAGAGGGCACACGCCTACGAGGACGCGACTGTGTCGTGGGTCGACTTCAACGGAGGATCGAGGCTGACCAGGAAGTATCCGTCGGTCTATCTCCTCGGCCCGCGCTCGAAGGCGGACATAATCTCGGTGGCCTACGCAGGGCCCGGTCAGGTGCAGGACACGGGCGCCAAGGCGATCCACCTTGCGAAGGACACGACCTCGAAGATAATCTCCCGTTCGGTCTCGAAGGGGGGAGGGCACACGGCCTACCGCGGGCTCCTCCACATAGCCAAGGGTGCGAAGAACGTGAAGTCCACTGTTCGCTGCGATGCATTGCTCGTGGATCCGATCAGCACCACAGCGACCTACCCATACATGGAGATTCAGGAGGACGACGCGACGGTGACCCACGAGGCCAGCGTCGGGAAGGTCGGGGAGGAGCAGCTCTTCTACCTGATGTCGAGGGGGATTTCGGAAGGGGACGCGCTGAGCATGGTTGTCAACGGATTCATGGAGCCTTTCGCGAAGGAGCTCCCGATGACGTACGCAGTGGAGTTCAACCGCCTGATGTCCCTCGAAATGACCAACGCGGTAGGCTAGGGGCGGACGACGGAGGATCTGGTCAGATTGTCCCAGACCGCGGTGTCGTCATTCGACGAGGATCTTGTCAGGGCGATCTCTGCCTCCCTAGGGGAACCCTCATGGCTCACCAACTCAAGGCTGGTGGCATTCGGTCAATTCACTTCGCTCCCTCCCGAGAAGAACCCCCTGTACACGAAGTACGTCAGCACGTTCCAGTTCCCTCTGGAGCGCTACTCGCTCGTCCCGGGGCGAACAGCCGTAGACTTCAGGAGCTTCTTCGGGGAGTACCTGACTGGGAAGGAGACAGACATACTCCTCCAGGGTAACGAGACCCAGGTTCACGCAGAGCTCGGGGCTGACACCGCTTCCAAGGGGGTCAACCTGATGTCCTTCCACGACGCGCTGGCGGCAGACGAGGCGAACATCAGGGCTCTTGTTGAAGCGAGGCTGGTGAAGTCGGAGAGCGACAGGTTCGCGGCCTTCGTCAACGCTTTCTTCAATGGCGGGACCTTTGTCAGGGTTCCCGAGGGGGTCACCCTTGACAGGCCCCTCCGAAGGATGCTGCTGCTGGAGTCCCCCAAGACTTCCATCATCGAACAGAACTTCGTAGTCGCCGAGAAGGAGGCGAAGCTGGTCTTCCTCGAGGAGCTCTATTCAAAGGGGCCGTCCGTCCCAGCCCTGGTAGCCTCCACCACAGAAATTCTGGCCAGACCAAACTCGCACATCGACTTCTCGTCCATTCAGCTCCTCGACGAACAGACGGCTCACGTCTCCAACAGGGCCGTCGAGGTGACCAACGACTCTCGTGCCACGGTGAGCGCCCTTTCCTTGGGAGCTTCCGTATCCCGTTCCAGGGCCAACTTCCTTCTCAACGGGAGGGGTTCCTTCGCCGAGGGGTTCGAGATTTTCTTCACTGATGCCAAGCAGAGGTACGACTACGAGACAAACCTGATCCACAACTCGCCGGATTCGACGGGCTCGGCCCAGGCCAGGGGGGTGCTCAAGGGGGAGTCCCAAACAATCTTCAAGGGGATGATCAAGATAGTCAATGCCGCGAAGAACTCAAAGTCATACCTGGCCCACCACGCGATGATCTTGGAAAGGAGCGCGAAATCTGACGGTGTGCCGAGCCTCGAGATTGACAACAACGAAGTGAGGGCGACCCACTCCGCGTCCGTAGCCCAGATAGACGAGGAGCAGTTGTTCTACCTGATGGCAAGGGGGCTTTCTTACGACGAAGCCAGGAAGATGGTCGTTCTCGGGTTCTTCGAGCCCGTCCTATCGAGGGTTCCGATCGAGCAGACCAGGGAGGGGGCCAGGTTCATGATAGAGGGCAAGTGGGAGGGAGAGAAGCGCAGGCTAATCGACAGGGAGGCCCTACTCGCAGCCACCGGTGAGCTCACTCCAGAGGTCAAGGAAACAGAAGACATCTTCGAGCGTCATTACAAGTACCGTTGATGGGAAAATTGGGGGAGTTTGTCCCGGCCATCAAAGCTGCAGACCTCGCCGAAGGCACCATGTCCGCCGTCGACCTGAAGGGCGCTCACATCCTTCTTTCGAAGATAGCGGGGGAGGTCTACGCTGTAAGCGGCGTCTGCACCCATGAGGAGACGGACCTCGCCTTGGGGTTCGTCCTCGAGGACAGGGTGGTTTGCCCCCTGCATCTTTCGCAGTTCGATCTAAGGACGGGCCAGGTCATGAACCCGCCCGCGGAGGTTCCGCTTCGGCGCTTCAATGTTAAAATAGAGGGCGGGGCGATTTTTGTCGAAGTCTGAGGGGGTTTTCTGAAGGATGCTCAAGACCGAAGTACTCGACATGGAGAAGGTCAGGGCTGATTTCCCGATCCTGAAGCGTACCGTTCACGGGAAGAGGCTCGTCTATCTTGACAACTCCAACACGACCCAGAAGCCGAAGGCGGTGATTGACGCCCTCATCGATTTCTACTCCAGGCACAACTCCAACGTACACAGGGCCGTCTACGTTTTGGCCGAGGAGGCCACAGAGTCCTACGAAAGGGCGAGGAGGAAGGTTGCGGGGTTCGTTGGCGCCTCCCCAAAGGAGCTCGTTTTCGTGAGGGGGACGACCGAGGCAACCAACCTGGTGCGCTTTGCCTGGGGCGAGACGAACGTGAAGAAGGGGGACCTGCTCGTCTCCACGCTGATGGAGCATCACAGCAACATCGTTCCCTGGCAGCTCCTTGCGAAGAGCAAGGGGGCGACGCTGAAGTTCGTAGGCCTGCGACCGGACGGCACCCTTGACATGGAAAGCTTCGAGAAACTTCTGAAGGAGTCTCCTAGACTGGTCGCTGTCACCCACTGTTCCAACGTGCTCGGCACCATCAACGATGTCGCCAAGATCTGCGCCAAGGCGCGCGCCGCGGGGGCCACTACGCTCGTGGACGGGGCGCAGGCGGTTCCTCACATGCCCGTCGATATCAAGTCGTTCGGGCCCGACTTCTACGCCTTCTCGGGACACAAGATGCTCGGGCCAACGGGGATTGGCGCCCTGTTGGCGAAGAAGGAACTTCTGGAAGAGATGGAACCATTCCATGGCGGGGGGGAGATGATCAGGGAGGTCTTTCTGGACCACTCGACCTGGAACGACGTCCCCTACAAGTTCGAAGCAGGCACCGTCAACATAGCCGATGCCATCGGTCTGGGAGCAGCAATCGACTATCTAACGGGCCTAGGCATGGACAAGGTCAGGGAGCACGAGATCAGGCTTCTTGACTACGCCCTGCAGGCCCTGGCGGAGTTAAAGGGGTTCCACCAGTACGGGCCGCTCGACCCCAAAGAGAGGGCCGGAGTGATTTCGTTCAACTTCGCAGACGTGCACCCCCACGACCTGGCTACCATCCTCGACGAGGAGGGCATCGCCATCCGCTCTGGGCACCACTGCGCGCAGCCCCTAATGCGCTGGCTCGACGTCACGGCTGCCAGCAGGGCGAGCTTCCACGTCTACAACTCCTACGACGACGTCGACGCGCTGAAGGCTGGGCTAAAGAAGGCGGGTGACATCTTCAAGGTATGAGCGGTGCTGACATATACCGTGAGCTAATCCTCGACTACTATAGGAACCCGAGGAACTTTGGGAAACTCGAGAAGTTCGACATCGATTCCCGAGACACCAACCCTCTGTGCGGAGACGAGGTCGAGATTCAGATAAGAGTGGGCGAAGGACAGAAGATCGAGGACATCAAGTTCGTGGGCAAGGGGTGTGCCATAAGCCAGGCGTCGGCTTCGATGCTCACCGAGCTGGCGAAGGGGAAAAAGCTGGACTGGGTCAGGGAGGTCACCAAAGATGACGTTTTCAAGATGCTTGGTAACCCGGACCTGGGCCCCTCAAGGGTGAAGTGCGCCCTGCTCGGCCTGAAGGTTTTGAAAACAGGGGTCTACGGTTACCTCGGTGCTCGCTACGAAGACTCTGACGGGCCTGGAGAAACACCCTAGCCGGGCAGATGAATAGCGGGAGCCAGCCCGTAGGCAACCAGCAGGAAATAGGCCGGGACTATGATGACAGGGGCTAGGAGCGCAGCCCAGAACACCAGCTTCAGCACTCCTTTCAGCTCAGCCTCCAGCTGGGCCTGGCTCCTGGGCACGTGACTGTTAATCCACCGAAAAGGGTTCAGATCCTTCAAAGTCGAGCAGCGGTCCAATCATATCTCCGTCCAGATATAAATCGTATCCTGAGCCAACGACCCGTCATTTCTGAGCTGATGCGCTGACGGGCGCCGTCCAGACCTTGGCCCCCTCCCCTTCTCGGCGGGGCGGCCTCCCCGACAGCACGTGCCGCTTTAGTAGCTGGATTCCAAGAGCCGGGTCAACGCCCTTCGGGCATACGAAGGAGCAGGAGCCTGCGAAGTGACACCGCCACACACCGTGTGCGTCATCGAGCAGCTCCAGCCTCTTCCCCCCGCCTTCGTCCCTCGGGTCCACGGTGTACCTGTAGGCCTGGGCGAGTGCCTGTGGTCCCGGGAACTTCGAATCCGTGGCGACAGTAGGGCACGAGGAGGTGCACAGGCCGCACTTTATGCAGTAGGTGAACTGGAGCACCTTCTCCAGCTCCTTAGGCTCCATGACGTACTCTGCTGACGGCCTTTCCATTTCCTGTGCGTCGGCGCGGATCAGATATGGCATCATCTCCCTGTGCTTTTCAAAGAAAGATTCCATGTCCGTCACCAGGTCCTTGATTATGGCGAAGTTGTCCATGGGTTGCGCCACCACCTTATCCCCGCCGAGTTCTGCCACCTGGGTGTAGCACGCGAGTCTGGGCCTCCCATTGATCTTCATCCCACAGGAGCCGCAGGACGCCTGCCTGCAGGAAAAGCGCACTCCTATGGAGTGGTCAAGGTAATCACGGGCGTAGAGGAGCGCATCGAGGACGGTCATCCCTTCCCGCCTCGGGATGGCGTACTCCTTCATCCTCGGCTTGGCATCCTCGAACGGGTCGAATCGCTGGACGACCAGCTTCACCTCGCTCACGCCGGGGCGCCTCCGAACACCGCAAGGATCACCGTCCTGGTCCCGTAGGCAACGGTCACGATTATCGCAAGGACTGTGCCTGCGTCCACCCAGGTCGCCCAGGGTTTCGTCTGCCTGAATTCGTTCAGGATTATCCTGACTCCATTGAACCCATGGACAAGCACCACCACCAGCAGTGCCTCCAGGAAGATGGCGTAGAAGCCGTTCTTGTAGATCGACAGGATGTTGTTGTAGGATATGGCGGTGGCGTAGGGATAGATTACCCCCTGCATGACAAGGTGAATCGATACGAGCGCCACCGCGGCCACCGCGGTCGCATACTGGACGAGCATTAGCCTGGACTCTTTCATCCCATCCCCTCGAAGAGCACCAAGAATGCCCAGACTGCAGCTGCTACGGCAATCGCTACGGCCGCGTATATCAGGACCTTCTGTCCGAAACCCAGGCCCTTGGGCTTGTAGGGGTACTCTATGGCCGAAGGCTTCCTCAGTATCACCCCTAACTCTGCGAGTATGAGCCTCACACCGTTGACGCCGTGGAAGAAGAGCACCAACACAACCAGTATCAGTATGAGATGGCCGAAGGAGTTCTCGAAGATGCTTCCTATGAACGCCCAGGCGGAAGGACTCGGGCCCGTCCCCGTCGGCCCCCCGACGAAGAAACTCGTGTCTCCCAGGTGTCCCAGAACGTACAGCAATATGGCGACCCCTGTTACCCTCTGGAAGAAGTAAGCCCATCTTTCGGCGTTGTAGTGGTAGGGGCTCAGCCATGCGCGGATTCCCCGCCTGTTCTTTGCCTTCTCTTCTCCTACCGCCATGCTGTCTAGCCTCCGCCGCTCCTATTTGCGGGTTGTCAGTAGTGCCTCTCCGCAGGCTGATACTTCGTTACGGCAACAGTCGAGTACTCTAAACTCGGCCCATCCTGTCCCCGGTAGGCGAGCGTGTGTTTCAGCCAGTTCCTGTCGTCCCTGTCGGGGTAGTCCCTCCTCGAGTGGGCTCCCCTGGATTCTGTCCTGGCCAGAGCCCCTGCCACCACGACCTCGGCCACCTCGAGCATGCTCTCCACCTCCAGCACGTCGCTCAGGTTCGTGTTGTACACCCTGCTCCTGTCCTCGCAGTGAAGGAAGTCCTTTCTCTTGAGCTCCCTGATCGCTGTGAGCGCCTCAGACAGCCCGTCCTTCGTCCTGTACACAAACGCGTCCTCCGCCATTAGCCTCTGGAGGGCATCCCTCACTTCGTAGGGGTTAGTCCCCCCTTTGCCGTGGAATATCCCGTCGAAGATTCTCTTTTCCTCTATGGCCGCGAGCTCCGCCGGCGGCATTGGGACCTGGCGCCCCTCGACGTACCTCGCTGCTTCTCCTCCCGTGATCTTCCCCCACACAAGGCACTCGGCCGTCGAGTTGGCTCCCAGCCTGTTCGCGCCGTTGATGCTGACGCACGCCACTTCCCCGGCTGCCCACAATCCCCTCATCCTCGTCGCGCCGTCGATGTTGGTGTCTATCCCCCCCATGACGTAATGGCAGACTGGTCGCACGGGCAGAGGCTTCTCCGCTGGGTCGATTCCTCTGAACTTGATTGCTATCTCTCTGATCTGTGAGAGCCTGGATTTTATCTTCTCGGCGCCCACAGGAGACAGGTCCAGGTGGAGGTAGTCGAGCCCCGACGCTTCGTCCTTGAACCCTCTCCCCTGCTCGATCTCGGTCATCATCGCCCTGGAGACCACATCCCTCGAGGCAAGCTCAAGCTTGTTCGGCGCGTAGTCCTTCATGAATCTCTGGCCGTCCCTGTTCAGCAGCACTCCTCCTTCTCCCCTGGCCGCCTCAGTGATGAGAATCCCTGATGGAATGAGGCCCGAGGGGTGGAACTGTATGAACTCCATGTCCTTCAGGGGTATCCCTGCCTTGTAGGCGGCAGCCAGGCCGTCAGGGGTCGAGCTGTAGGCGTAGGTGGCGAAGCTGTACAGGCGCCCCGCTCCCCCCGTGGCCATGATTCCAGCCTTTCCGAGGACCTGGACGAAGTCCCCGGACTTCATCTCGATGGCCGTGACGCCTCTGAACTCTCCCCCCTCGGAGAGGATAGACGTGACGAACCACTCTTGGTAGAAGTGTATGTTTGCGAACTTGGTGGCGGTGTCGTACAGGGTTTGCATCTCGAAGAACCCCACCTTGTCCTCGGCGTACGTCGCACGAGGGTAGCTGTACCCCCCGAACCATCTCTGGGCTATCCTGCCGTCCTCCCTGCGCGACCAGGGGAGCCCCCAGTGCTCGAGCTGGTAAATCTCCCCGGGCATCATGTTCACGAACCTTTCCACGGCGTCCTGATCGGCGAGGTAGTCGGAGCCCTTTACAGTGTCAAAGAGGTGCGACTCGATGGAATCGCCCAGCTCGGGGTAGAGCACTGCGGCGGTTCCCCCTTCCGCGCTTACGGAGTGCGCCCTCATCGCCTGGACCTTCGTAACCACGGCGATGTCCAACTTCCCGGCGCTGACGCGCGCCGCCTCTATCGCCGCCCTCAACCCGGCTATTCCTGACCCAATGATGACAAGGTCGTGCCTGAGGGTCTCAACCAACCGGATGCTCGTTGCCTGGGCCCCCTCAGACGTTTCTTAGGTTTTCCTTCGGGAGCCCTGCCTAAACCGAATCGGAGAAGGTTTCTGCAACTTCGAGACATCCGCCAACTCAATCCTTACGAATTAGGCTCTCCGCGTATAACCCCCCCTCGGACGCCGAATGTCATGGTCGAGACCATTGACCACGACGTCGTCATCGTCGGGAGTGGTCTCGCGGGCATGCGAGCCGCAGTCGAGGTCCTTTCCCGCTCGGGGGACTCGGGAAAGACCCTCGGTGTGCTCTCGAAGCTCGCCCTTATGCGCAGCCACTCTGTCGCCGCCGAGGGCGGGACCGCAGCGGTCCTGTACCCCGAGGACGGAGACAGCCTCGAGCTGCACGCGTGGGACACCATCAAGGGAAGCGACTTCCTCGCAGATCAGGATTCTGTCTGGAAGTTCGTTTCCCTCTGTCCTGTTGAGATCAGGCAGATGGAGAGGTGGGGGACCCCCTGGAGCAGGAGGGAGGACGGAAGGATAGCACAGCGACCTTTCGGAGGGCACAGCTTCAACCGCGCCACCTTCGCCCAAGACAAGGTCGGCTTCTTCGAGATGAGGTCCCTCTATGACAAGCTACAGGAATTCAGCAATTGGACCAGGTACGACGAGACGTTCGTCACCTCTCTAGTCATCCAAGACGGCGTGTTCAGAGGATTCATCGGAATTAATCTGAAGACTGGGGCCCTTGTGTATTTCAGAGCAAGAGCGGGCATAATCGCGACGGGGGGCGCGGGCCAGCTCTGGAAGTTCACGGCGACGTCGGTGAGCACCACCGGGGACGGCATAGGCCTGGCCTACCGGGCGGGCCTCCCCATAGAGGACATGGAGTTCATGCAATTCCACCCCACGGGCCTTATTCCGACTGGGATACTCATCACCGAGGGGGCAAGGGGTGAAGGGGGGTACCTCGTGAACTCGAAGGGGGAGAGGTTCATGCAGAAGTACGCCCCTTCGAAAATGGAGCTCGCCCCCAGAGACGTCGTCTCCCGTTCGATGATGAAGGAAATCAACGAAGGGAGAGGGTTCAAGGACGAAGACTCGGGGCACCCCTACCTCCAGCTCGATCTAAGGCACCTGGGGAGGGAGAAAATAGACACCAAGCTTCCATTCATCAAGGAGCTGTCAATGAAGTTCATCGGGGTCGACCCCGCCGAAGAGCCGATCCGCATCAAGCCCACGGCGCACTACACAATGGGAGGCATAAGGGTAGACGGGAACGGGAGGGTGCTCGACGGCGGCGGCCGTCACGTAAAGGGGCTCTGGTCTGCAGGAGAATCCGCCTGTGTCAGCATACACGGTGCGAACAGACTGGGAGCCAACTCTACCGCTGAATGCCTTGTCTACGGGAGGATAGTCGGGGAGGACGTCGCGGCCTACCTAGACTCCGAACCCAAGACACCTCCACCCACCGACAGCTCCGTCATTTCGGCCGAGGAGGATAGGATTTTCGGAGACCTTTTCAGGCGAGAGGAGTCTTCGGCTGACGTCTATTCTATTAAAGCGAAACTCAGAGACGTCATGGACAAGTCGGTCTACGTGTTCAGAGACGAAACGGGGCTGAGCGAAGCCGTTAGGCAGATCAGGGCCCTGAGGGACGAATTCAGAGGAGTGAAAGTTACGGATGGGGGTCACGTCTTCAACTACAACCTCCAGGACGTGCTCGAAGTCGGCATCATGCTGGAGCTGGCGGAGGTGGTGGCCCGGGGGGCCCTCGACAGGCGGGAGTCCAGGGGAGGGCACGCCCGCACCGATTATCCCAACAGGGACGACGCTGGGTGGCTGAAGCACACCCTGGCCCTCAGGACGGCCGACGGACCGTCGTTCAGCTACTCCCCTGTGACGATTACCCTGTGGAAGCCCGTGGAGAGGAAGTACTGAGCATGGACACCGTCACTCTCAGAATCAGCCGGACGGGCGGCAAGCGGGTCAGCTACGAAGTCAAGTACAGGAAGGGCATGACCGTTCTAGACGCGCTGACGGAGGTACGGGAGAAGCAGGACAGCTCCCTCGGCTACAGGCACAGTTGTAGAATGGGGATTTGCGGATCGTGTGGCATGACCATCGAGGGGCGCCCGATGCTCGCATGCCAGACCCAGGTCTCTTCTCTGAACAAGGAAACGATCAGCATCGAGCCGCTTCACAGCATGACGGTAATCAGGGACCTGGTGGTCGACATCATGCCGTTCTTCGACCTCCACCGTTCGGTCAGACCGTATCTCATCAGGAACAACGTCAGTGAGCGGGACCACTCCGACAGAGAGTACCTGGTGCTGACAGAAGAGGTGCAGAAGTTCCTCCAATTCGACTACTGCATCATGTGTGGACTCTGTTACGCCGCATGCCCGACCGTTGCGCTCGATCCGTTCTACACAGGACCTCAGGCCATCACCCAGGCTTACAGGTACATGGCTGACCCGAGAGACGAGGGGTGGGAGGGACGCATTGAACTTCTTGACACCTCCCACGGCGTGTGGAGATGCCATATGGCCGGGGCCTGCAGCTTCGTCTGTCCAAAGGACGTGGACCCAGCCAAGGCCGTGCAGCTCGCACGCATGGAGGTGTTGAAGAAGCGGTTCCTGAGGAAACGCGGAAAGGAAGGCTCCGGACTAGTCCCTCCGCCCGTCGCAGGAGCAGGAAAGGAGGGGGCCAAGGCTCCACCGTTTGACTTTGGGGGCGCCGAGAAGTGAAACGGGATCAAAGATTCAGGTCTGGAATAATCACCAGTCTGAACCCCCTCGGTTTCAATCTGGAAAGGTGGAGCTACACGGTTCACCGCATTACAGGCGTCATCCTCGCCGGTTACCTGATGGCACACATCTTCGAGACGTTCCAGCTGGGAGGAGGCCCGACCGCATGGGCAAATACCATGGCGGCGCTGCATTCGCTCGGCCCCCTTGAGTTGGTCGGCCTCTGGATTGTCGCGGGCTCCGCCCTCTACCATGGCGGCAACGGAATTCGGCTCATCCTCAACGAGGCCTTCGGGAAGTTCATGGGGAAGCCCATACTCCCCGTTTACCCCTACTCCCCCACTTCCTTGGGGAAGAATCAGAAGATCGCCGTCTGGTCGATAACATTAGTGGTCCTCGCCCTCTGGATATGGGCAGGGGTGTACCTCCTCGCCGGAGTTGGAGTGATCTGAGAATGGCAGAGCCTTCCAAAGAAAAGGGTGGGAGCCTGATGAAGGAGTCCTGGAACATGGCGGTGACATACGTCACCGGAGCGCTCCTCGTCTTCGTCCTGACGTTTCACCTACTGCTCCACAGCCCTCTGATGGGGAAGGCGTTCGACAGCACCCTCCTGTTCCCGACGGTCACGAGCAACCTAGTGGAATACCAGGTCATCTTCGCGCTTCTACTCGTCGGCGCCGTGATACACGGGTTCAACGGGATAAGGGTCGTTGTCGTGGAGTTGCTGCACCCGACGAGGTTCGCATGGCTCCTCAACCTGATCATCATCGGGCTGATGGCATTCTTCATAGCAGTGGGGACGGTAACTCTCATCGTTGTGGGCTAGGAGCGTCTGCCAGTAGTCCGGTCCTGCTGTGGGCCTGAAGGCGAAAACAGAGGGCCAGATTTAGCAAACGACTGTTTTCAAGATACTCCCCCGTTTCATGAAAGACACGTTTATAACCGCACTCACAATCGGCCGGGTTCACGAGAGGGGTAAAGTGCCTCACTACGGTTACAGTTTCGAGGGTTTCGACCCGGCGGTTCACGTTAGGGCTAGCGGGAGGGAGGTCAACGTATCTCCCAAGGCTGCTCGAGAGATAGCGGTTACTATCAAGGGGATGACGCTTTCAAAGGCCATTGAGCTTCTTGAGCTGGTGGAGAGCAAGAAGATGCCTATCGCCTTCAGGAGGCACAAGCTCAAGGTCGGCCACAGAAGCGAGCTCCAGGGATTTCCTACTGGGTCCTACCCAGTCAAGGCCGCAAAGGCGTATCTCGACGTTCTCCACAATCTTGAAGGTAACTCTGAGTTCAAGGGGCTCGACACGGACAGGGTCCGCATAATCCACGCGGCGGGTTATGCCGGGAGGACGACGAAGGACTACACGCCGAGGGCCTTTGGCAGGAGCTCGCCAAACTTCCACCAGCTGGTCCACATCGAAGTCGTGGGCAAGGAAGTATAGACATGTCGGTCCAGCAGCGAACCACCGTCAAGTCTATTCTGACGACGAGCAGGTCCTACGCGGAGCTGGACGAGTTCTTCGAGAAGGAGCTGAAAGACGCTGGCTACGGAGGGCTCGAGGTGCAGAAGTCCCCCATAGGCACTACGTTGAAGGTCTACGTCGCTAGACCCGGCCTGGCAATCGGCAGACGGGGGACAGGTATCAAGGACCTTACAGACAAGGTTACCGCCAAGTTCGGCCTGCCGAATGCGCAGATTGCGGTCACCGAGGTGGAAAACCCCGAGCTGAACGCGAGAATCATGGCGGTCCGTATCGCTCAGATTGTCTCGCGCGGCACGGCGTTCAGGAGAGCCGCCCAGTGGTCCGTGAACAACATAATGAACGCCGGAGCTGCGGGCGTCGAAATCTCAGTCGCAGGCAAGCTCAGGAGCGACAGGTCCCACGGAGAAAAGTACAGGGCGGGCATAGTACCGAAGAGCGGGGACACGGCCGAAAGGGCGGTGAGCGAGGCCACCACCGACGTCCTGATGAAGCTTGGCCTCTACGGTATCAAAGTCAAGATTGCGCTGAAGGACGCCCTCCCACCGGACTTTCAGCTGAAAGAGGACGCCAAGACGGAGGAGAAGAAAGAAGATGGCACAGCTCAAAGCGAAGGAACTGAGAAAGCAGGACGCTGACAAGCTTAAGCAGACGCTCTTTGACCTTAGGTCAGAGCTCTCTAAGCTTGCCGGAGGCGCACAGAGGGGTGTCGTCAAGAAGGACGTGGGCAACATCAGGCGGCTCCGTAGGGACATCGCCAGGGTGGTCACTGTAATGCACGAGAAGGGGGTCACAGAATGAACGTCATTGGCGAGAAGCTGACCGTCCTCACTTCGAGCGACCCGACGAAGTCTGGGAGGTCAGGAAGAGTCCTCCTCGAAACAGCCAACACGCTGCTGATTGACGAGGGAGGGCGTACACTCCGAGTGGAGAAGGCAGGGGCCGCTTTCTTGATGATAGATTCCGGGAAGGTCGTCACAGGCCCAGACATAGCCGGCAGGCTGCAGGACAGGGTAGGGAAACAGAGGGCATGACGGCCGCAGGCCTCGACGTGGCAGCCCCACGCAAGAAATGTCAGGACGATAGGTGCCCCTTCCACGGGAATGTCAAGGTCAGAGGTCGCCTGCTGTCTGGGAAAGCAGTCTCCACCGCAGGCAAGAGCTTCGTTGTGGTGGAGATGCAGTACCTCCACATGGTTCCCAAGTTCAACCGTGGGGAAAGACGAAGGAGCAGGGTAAGCGCCCACATCCCGCCGTGCATCGACGTTCGGGACGGAGACGAGGTGACCCTGGGGGAGTGCAGGCCGCTTTCGAAGACAATCTCCTTTGTGGTCGTTGAATCGAGGAGGGGAACCTAGTGTCAACGAAGTCACGTGCGGTCTCGGCCAAGGGGGTCGAGGAGTTCAAGAACTACATCACGCGCGCGATTCCTCTTTACGCGGTCATAACATGCGCTGACAACACAGGGGCGAAGACCCTCCGGGTGGTGCAGGTAACGAAGGCGAAGGGGAGGCACAGCCGCATCCCTGCCGCTTCAGTTGGGGATTCGATCGTATGCGTGGTGAAGAAGGGACCACCTGAGTTGAAGAAGGCGGTCTTCGGCGCAGTAATCGTCAGACAGAAGTACCCAGTAAGAAGGGTGAGCGGCCAGCGGATCGTCTTCGAGGACAACGCGGCGGTCATAATCACTCCAGAGGGGGACCTGAAGGGGACGGACATCAAGGGGCCGGTGGCAAGCGAGGCCGCGGAAAAATGGCCCAGGATCGCCAACCTGGCGTCCATCATAATCTAGGTGAGTTCCATGAAGTTCGGGTCGCAGCTCTCTGCTGAGCTCAGGGAAAGGCACAGAAAGCGGAGCGTCAGGCCCCGCGTAGGGGACACCGTGAGGATAGTGAGGGGGGAGTTCAAGGACGTTGAAGGAAAAGTCACTCGCGTCGACTCCCACAAAGGCGCCGTTATGGTCGAGGGTGTCACAAGAGAGAAGATCAAGGGAGGGACGTCCCCTGTCCCCATCAGTTCTTCCAACGTCATCATCACCAACCTTGCACTTGAGGACCAGATCCGAAGGAAAAAACTGGAGGTGGCGGCATAGATGGGAAAGAAGGGTGGACGGAACAGGATAAAGCGCCTGGCTGCCCCTCGCAGCTGGGACATAGCACGGAAGTCCAACAGGTTCGTTTTCAAGCCCCTTCCTGGGCCGCACCCCATCACCGCAGCCTATCCGCTTGGAGTGGTCGTCAGGGACATGGCTTCTATGGCGAATCTTTCAAAAGAGCTCAAGCTCATGATGAAGGCGGGTAGGGTGAAGGTAGACGGCAAGGAAAGGAAGACCCCCCGTTTCCCGGTGGGACTTTTCAATGTCATCAGCGTCCCTCTGGAGGATGCCGACTTCAGGATGGTCCCGACGCCGAAGGGCCTATCCCTTGCCAAGGTGAGCGCCGGCGAGGCGACCAAGAAGCTCTGCAGCGTCAACACAAAGACGAAGGTCAGGGGAGGCCACATCCAGTATGGTCTCCACGACGGCCGGTCAATGCTGGACGACAAAATCAACCTCTCCCCAGGGGACGCGGTGCTCATCGAAGTCCCCTCTCAGAAGGTGCTCGGACAGGCGAAGCTCGCCAAGGGATCGCTTGGGCTGGTGCTCACGGGTGACAGGGCGGGGCAGATGGGGAGGATTGCCGACGTGAAGAAGGGGACAATTTCACGCGAGAAGATGGTCAGGATCTCCCTCCCGAGCGGCGAAGCCGAGATCCCGTCCAGGCTCGTCTTCCCTGTGGGGACGGACGCCCCGATGATAACGGTAGGAGTCGCGGCGTCATGAGCCAGGCTGCAGTTCAGGAGAACCCGATGAGGAAGATACGCGTGGGCAAGGTCGTGGTCAATATCGGCCTCGGCAAATCCGGGGAGGCGATAGAGAGGGGAAAGAAAGTCCTCGAGCAGGTGACAGGCCAGACTCCGACGCAGACAAGGGCCAAGCGCGCTGTAAGGGATTTCGGCATCCACAAGGGGGAGCCCATAGGAGTTGTAGTGACGGTCAGGGGAGACGCGACATCTCCCCTGATAGAAAAGCTTCTGACGGCCAGAGAAAAGAAGCTGAACGGGTCCTGCTTCGACTCTCGAGGATCCGTCTCCTTCGGAATCAAGGAGCACATAGAGATCCCAGGGATAAGGTACGACCCCGCCATAGGTATCCTCGGCATGAACGTGTCGATACTCCTGGAAAGGCCCGGGTTCAGCGTAGCGCGCAGGGGGCGGAGGGCTTCCCGAGTAGGAAGGGGACACCTGGTCTCGAGGGACGAGGCCATGGATTACTTTAAGGACAAATTCGGGGTGAAGATTCAATGAAGGAGAGGCATCCTAAGGAGAGGAAGTACGGCAAATCCACCCACTACTGCAAGCGTTGCGGCCAATACGGAGCGGTGATAAGATCCTACGACCTGGTCCTCTGCAGGCAGTGCTTCAGAGAAGTCGCCGAGAAGCTCGGCTTCAGGAAGTACGACTAGGAGGTAGTGGAGATGCCCGCTACAAACGTCTTGGCCAACCTGTTCTCGAGTCTCCAGAACGCAGAGATGAGGAACAAGAAGGAGTGCGTTATCATACCAGCGTCGACCCTGGCGAGCGAAGTTCTCCGGGTCCTTCAGAAGAGGAGGTACATAGGGGAATTCGAGTTCATCGATGACGGCATCGGTGGGAAGCTCAGGGTCCAGTTGCTCGGAAGGATAAACAAGTGCGGCGCCATTTCACCCCGGTTCCCTGTCCGTTCCCTAAAGCTCGTGGAGTGGGAGCACAGGTACCTCCCTGCCGTCGGAGTGGGGACTCTGATCGTCTCCACCTCTCAGGGAGTGATGTCACACGTCGAGGCCCAAGAGAAGAGGATAGGAGGGAGGCTAGTTGGCTTCGTCTACTGAGCCCGTCCAGGAGACGGCCATCCAGATCCCAGAGGGGGTCAGCGCATCACTGTCCGGGAGGATGCTCTCCGTCAGAGGAAAACTCGGAGAGGCCAGGAAGAACTTCGACAAGATCAATGTGAACCTCTCGGTTGAAGGGAACAGGGTGGTCTTCACCCCCTTCTCGACCAAAAAGAAGGACAACGTGATAATCAACACTGTTTCTAGCATCGTCAGCAACATGGTCACCGGGGTCACCAGAGGATACACCTACAAGGTGAAGGTGGTCTATGCCCACTTCCCGATTACTGTCAAGACCAAGGGGGCACAGGTCCTGGTCGAGAACTTCGTCGGGGAAAGGTCCCCGAGG
Organism: Nitrososphaerales archaeon; assembly: GCA_035625455.1. Classification (GTDB taxonomy): domain Archaea; phylum Thermoproteota; class Nitrososphaeria; order Nitrososphaerales; family Gagatemarchaeaceae; genus UBA183. The sequence goes on from DASPPO010000028.1 coordinate 31,756, forward strand.
GTCGCGAATATCGTTGGGGACTGCAAGGTCTCCGTGGAGGGGGACGACGTGATAGTGAAGGGGGTTTCGCTCGAAGACGTAGGCCAGACCGCCGCAAACATAGAGCTTGCAACTAAGATCAAGCGGAAGGACCAGAGGATTTTCCTCGACGGGCTGTACATATACCATAAGGAGGAGGGATCCTAGGACAATGCCAAGGGCGAAGGAATCGGAGGAGAACCGGCTGAAGGCACTGGTCGCCAAGAGGAAGGAAGCGTCCGAGACCAGGCCGGCCTTCGTCAGGCAAGAAAGCTGGCGCTACGTCAGGATACATCCGGAGTGGCGGAAGCCGAAGGGTGTTGACAGTAAGATGCGACGCCAGGACAAGGGGTGGCCCCCCCTCGTCAGGATAGGTTACCGAGGGCCCGCCATGGCTCGGGGGCTCCACCCGAGCGGGCACCACGAGTTCGTCGTTCACAGGCCGAAGGACCTGGACCCGCTGGTCCCAGGCAGCGATGTCGCCAGAATCGGCCGGACCGTGGGCGCGAAGAAGAGGGAGAGCATACTCGAAAGGGCGAACGAGCTCGGCATCAGGGTCGTGAATCCGACAGGATTGAGGATAATTGAATCTGAAAAGTAAGCGCAGGCTGGCGGCGTCTGTGCTGGGGGTGGGGGTGGACAGAGTGGTGTTCAACGACGATTACGCGGACCTCATCCAGGACGCCATCACGAGGAGCACCATCAGAGGGCTCGTGGGCTTCGGCGCCATCACCGTAACGCCAGAGAAGGGGATTTCGAGGGGGAGGTTCAGGACGAGATCTCAGAAGCTCAAGCGGGGCCGCGGCGCGGGTTCCACAGAAGGCACGGCACACGCCAGGAACCCGAGGAAGGACATGTGGATCTCGAAGGTGAGGGCTCTTAGGTGGAGGCTAAAGGTGGCCAGGGACAGGAAGCAGATCACGCCCGATGCCTACAGAATGCTCTACAAGCAGGTCAAAGGGGGGCAGGTAAGGGGTGTCAAACACCTGATGGACCTCATGAAGGAGGCAAAGAAGTGAAGTCGTCTCACGCGCCGTTGCTCAGGCGCAGGCGAGAGGGAGTGACAGACTACAGGTCAAGGAAGAGGGCCATAACCTCACAGAAACCCCTACTTGTCATCAGGGTATCCAACAAGAACGTCTCGTCCCAGTTCGTGAAACCAACGGTAAAGGGGGACGTGGTGCTTTCGGCCTCGCATTCTAAAGAGTTGGCGAAGCTTGGATGGCGCGGGTCCTTCAAGTCCACGCCCGCCTGCTATCTCCTCGGCCTGCTCTCGGGGAAGAAGGCACTGGCAGCGGGGGTGAAGGAAGCTGTCGCCTACAACGGCCTCGTCCCGTTCATACGCGGCGCTCGCATCGCCGCCCTACTCAAGGGGGTAGTCGACTCGGGGGTCAAGGTACCAGTCGGGGAGGAGGCATTCCCCGACGCCGACAGGCTTACTGGTAAGTCCATTGCAGACTTTGCGGCGAAGCTCGCAGAGGAGGACCGGGAGGCCTACTCGCGAAACTTCTCCGCCCTCCTGAAGGGGGGATTCAAGCCCGAAGCCTACCCGTCCGAGTTCGAGAAAGTGAAAGCAGTCATCTCTGGGGCGACCAAATGATGTCGACCTATGGCCGGCGCGAACGCCAGGAGGAAGAGCAGATCTGGGTACCCAGGACCAAGCTGGGCGTGCTTGTGAACGATGGGAAGATAACTTCTCTCGACGAAATATTCAGGAGCGGGCAGAGAATCCGCGAAGCCGAGATAGTCAAGAAACTCCTCCCCGACCTAAGAAACGAGATCGTAGGGGTGAGCGTCGTCCAGAAACAGACAGACGCAGGGGAACTGACTCGGTTCCTGGCAGTAGTCGCGGTCGGAAATGGCGCCGGCTGGTTCGGAGTGGGGAAGGGCAAAGCCATGCAGACCAGGGAGGCCATTGAAAAGGCGACCACGGCCGCACTGCTCAACATAATCCCAGTCAAGCTAGGGTGCGGGTCTTGGGAGTGCAGGGATGGCAGACCGCACTCGGTTCCCTACAAGATCAGAGGGAAGGCGGGGAGCGTCACCGTCGAGATAATACCCGCGCCGCGCGCACTTGGCTTGGTCGCCGGGCCGGCCCTCAAGAACCTCCTTCAGCTAGCAGGTGTGAAGGATGCCTGGGTCAGGACCTTTGGCTCCACAAACACCATGTCCTCCCTCGCTAATGCTGTGTACGATGCATTCCGCATGTCGCACGGGCTCAACGTGTAGGTGAAGTGGAGATGGGTCTTCTTCTTGTGGTCAACCTGCACGGACAGATTAACAGCTCAACTCCCGTGCGAAAGGCCCTCAACGAACTCTGGGTCGCCAAGAAGTTCTCTGCGTCTGTGGTGACCGGGGACCCTCCCACGGTCGGGATGCTCAGGCTCTGTAAGGATTACGTCGCCTGGTGTCCGGTAGAAGAAGTCCTCCTCGCCGACCTGCTGAAGAGACGTGGGATGGTAAGCGGAACGAGGCCCCTGGACGCAGCAAAGCTGAAGGAGCTTGGCTGCAAGAACCACGAGGAACTAGCCGCCAAGATGGTCAAGGATCAAGTAAGGCTTTCGGCGCTGAGCGGAGTACTCCCATACTTCCGCCTCGCCCCGCCGAAGGGAGGGTTCAGGGCGTCGCTGCGCAGGCAGGCCACCGAGCGCGGTCTGCTCGGCAACAACCCGAAGCTTGATGCAATCGTGAGGAGGATGATCTAGAGGTGCCAACGAGGGCGAGGAAGGGTAGGCGCTACAGAGGGATGAGGACCCACGGCTATGGCCAGATAGGCCAGCACCGCCACTCAGGGAAGCAGGGAGGTCACGGCAACGCCGGGCTGCACAAGCACAAGTGGAGCTGGTTGATACTTAACGACCCGGACCACTTCGGGCGCGACCCGTTCAGGCCCCCGGGGCACGTCCGCCCCGCCAGGTGGGTCAACGTGGGCCAGCTGGACGGTCTCGCCGGGGGCTCGAAGTCCCTCGACCTTTCAGTGATGGGGATCGGCAAACTCCTCGGCTCAGGCGAGGTGGAAAGAGCCTATGAAGTGAAGGTCGACTCCTTCACGAAAAGGGCTCAGGCTAAAATAGAAGCAGCGGGCGGAAAAATACTGGTCCAGGAGTAGGCCCCGTAATTGGCTTCAGTACGTGACTTTATCAAGAACGTAGGCACAGTTCTCCCTGAAATCCCGAAGCCCGAGAAGAAACCCTCACTCAACGAGCGCTTCGTCTGGACGGGTATAGCTCTCGTCGCCTACCTTGTGATGGCCACGACGCCACTATACGGTTTCTCAGGCGTGACTCAGAACGATCAGCTCGCCTTCCTGAGGGTGGTGTTCGCGTCGACCCAGGGAACCCTGATGGAACTGGGCATCGGTCCCATCGTGACATCCGGTCTGATTCTGCAACTGCTCGTAGGGAGCGATATCATCAAGCTCGACATGAGCGATTCCGCCGACAGGGCCATCTTCGGCTCGGCCACGAAGTTCCTTACGATCATCGTCATCGTGGGGGAGTCCCTGGCCTACATCTACGGGGGTGCGCTCGGCAGCCTCGGTCAGACGCAGGCGCTGGTGGTCTTTGTTCAGCTCTTCATAGCGAGCCTGCTGGTCCTCCTCCTGGACGAACTCATCCAGAAGGGGTGGGGCATCGGGAGTGGGGTGTCCCTCTTCATCCTCGCAGGGGTCTGTCAGACGGTCCTGTGGTACACCTTCGCCCCCGTGCCTTTCGAAGTGAGCGCCGGGGTTAGCGCCTACTTCGGTTTCATCCCCTACACAATCAGCGCGTTCTTCACCAACACGCTCCCGAGCATCATGGTCAGAGACTTCATGTACCCGAGCCTGCTCACTTTTTCCCTCACCATCGTGATGCTTCTCGTCCTCGTCTACATAGAGGGCATCAGAGTTGAACTCCCCATCACCTCGATAAAGTACAGAGGATTCCAGGGGGTCTACCCCATCAAACTACTCTACGTTTCGAACATCCCTGTCATCCTTGTCTCTGCCCTGGGGGCCAACGTGACTTTCTTCGCGAGGATACTCAGCAACTATGTGGGAAGCAGTCCTCCATGGTGGCTGCACTACCTTGCCGTCTTTCCTCCTCCGAGCACCAACTCTACGACGGTTAACACAAACCCCATAGGCGGCATCGTCTACTACATGACGGCACCCACTGGACTAAACCAGACCTTGGGGGACCCGATCCATTCCGCTATCTTCCTGCTCTTCCTGGTGGGGATGTCAGTCATCTTCGCCCGACTCTGGGTGGAGATCGGCGGGCTGAATCCGAGGGCGGTGGCAAAGAATCTGATGGACGCGGATGTCCAGGTCCCCGGATTCAGGAGGACGGGGCTCTCTATTGAGCAGATGCTGAACAGGTACATTCCCACCCTCACCATCATAGGGGGCATACTCATAGGCCTCGTCGCTGGTGTGTCCGACCTGTTCGGGGTCTTCGGCACAGGCATCGGCATACTCCTTATGGTCGACATAATCCTGCAGTACTATCAGATGCTCCTCAAGGAGCAGGTGGAGGAGGTCTCCCCCGCCCTGGCCGGGCTGATAGGAGCTGGCTAGGGCGTGGCCCTTCGGGTGATCGTGGTCGGGATCCCAGGTGTCGGGAAGACGACCGTCGTTCAGGGGGTCTTAGCCGGACTCCCCGGTGCGAAGCTGGTCACCTTTGGAACCATGATGTTCGAAGCAGCGAAGTCCCTGAGGTGGGTCAGGGACAGAGACGAGATGCGGAAGATGCCCGTGGAGAAGCAGAAGCGGCTGCAGAAGATGGCAGCCACCCGAATCGCGAAGATGAAAGGGAAGGCGATCCTCGTGGACACCCACCTGTTCATAAGGACCCCCGAGGGATTCTGGCCAGGACTCCCGTTCGAGGTCGTCCGAGCCATGAAGCCCACCCACCTCGTACTCGTAATCGCAACTCCCGAGGAGATAGCGATGAGGAGGTCAGCGGATCCAACCAGGGCCAGGGACCTGGTGACTGTCGAGGGCCTTAGGGAGGAGATAGAGATAGCGAGGAGTTTCCTCACCGTCTCCTCGACGCTTACCGGGGCCCCCATGCTGATAGTGCGCAACGAGCAGGGCAAGGCGGAAGAGGTCTCGAAGAGCATAGTCAGGATGTTGGAGCAGGCCACGGAATGATGGCCACGAAGAACAAGTCCGCCCCATCGGGCGGAGCGTCGCGGACGCTAAACTACATCATCATTTTCGTGCTCGCGGCGCTCATCTTCTACGTCTTGGTGCTCCCCGCCTTCACCCCGAAGGGGAGCTCGACGACGACGACGTCCGCCAGCACCCAATCGGGGACGATTACTCTCACCCCCTCGACAGACATCGCGGGAACGATGGTGACAATCAGCGGACAGAACCTCCCCAAGAACCAGAGCGTGACAGTGATGTTCGACTCCAGCGCCTACAGGCAAACTCAGCTCAACGGCACGTGCACCACCAGCCAGACGGGTGCCCTGAGCGGTTGCGACTTCTGGGTGCCATCGAAGGTGTCTCCCGGTCTCCACACCGTCACGGTGATGGTGGGCCCGAGCAATCTGACGGCCAACTTCCACGTCCCGGGGTACGCGCCCCCTGTTTCGACCGTCGTGGTCACCCTCACCTCCCTCGGGTTGGGCTTCGTCACACAGATGGTCACGAGAAGGGTCGTCGACCTAAACAAGGAGAGGAAAATGAGAGCGGAAGTGAATGCCTTCAACAAAGAGAAGCGGGAGGCGACTTTAGCCAACGATAAGGTGAAGCTCGAGAAGCTGAAGAAGCGTGAGCTTCAGATGAGACAGGAGCAGGCGAAGGTGTCGACCGCGAGGCTCAAGGTCACGGGCATCACCTTCGTCCCTCTGCTGCTTGTGTACTACCTAATGGCTACATTCCTGGGGGGGTATGGAGTGATAGTCGCGTTCACACCCATCCCAATCCCTGTCATCGCAGCACCAACCCTCATGGGGGGGACCTACGAGGTCAGCCTCTTCTGGTGGTACTTCCTGAGTTCTTTCACATTCTCGACCATGCTGTCCAGATTGCTGCACACGACCACCTAGGGGACTGGCGTGAAGGCGATAATCATCTCGGGGATGCCTGCAGTCGGGAAGACCACTGTCTCTAGGCAGGTGGCTAAAGAGCTGGAGATTCCAATGGTGGGAGGAGGGGACGTCCTCAAAGAGATGGCGGTGGAAGAAGGCTACACGCCGGGGGGAGAGGACTGGTGGGACAGAGGGGAGGGGATGAAGTTCCTTCAGCAGAGAAAGAGGTCCCCTGACTTCGATAGAGAGGTTGATGCACGGCTAATCCAGAAGACGAAGAAGGGGAATGTTGTGATAACAAGCTATCCTGTTCCATGGCTGACCAAGGACGGGCTCAAGGTCTGGCTCTCGGGGAGCGTAAGGAGCCGGTCCACGCGCATGGCGAGGCGGGACGGCCTCCCCGTCTCGAAGTGCAGGGAGGTGCTGTCAATCAGGGACGAGGAGAATTACAAGCTCTACAAGAAGATCTACGGGATCGAGTTCGGGAGGGACCTCAAGCCCTTCCACCTGCTGGTCGAGACGGACGCAATAGACGAAGGGAAGGTCGCCCAGATAGTCGTCCGATACGTGAAGAGTCGAAGGGACTGACGTGGGCCCTCGCAACATGATCGTTCTGGACGAAGAGCCCACGACATCCGAGCATGGGTGGGTGCCTTCTGAGCGCCCCGTACAGGTAATGCTCGACTACGGCCTCGTGCCCTTGGACAAGCCGCGTGGACCTACCAGTCACGAGGTGGTGGCATGGACCAGGAGACTTCTCGGCGTCGACAAGGCCGGTCACAGCGGCACCCTTGACCCTCCTGTATCTGGACTGCTTCCCATAGGCCTCGGCCAGTCGACGAGAGCCCTCAGCCTGCTCCTCATGTTTCCGAAGGAATATCGGGGGGTCATGCGGCTCCACTCGCCGGTGCCGGGGAGGCAGCTCGAAGGAGTCGTGAAGGAGTTCACGGCAGAAATCTTCCAGAGGCCTCCTCAGCGTTCCTCCGTGAGCAGGCAGACGAGGAGCAGGACCGTATACGAACTTGAGCTTACCGAATCTAGAGGGAACCTGTATCTTTTCCGAGTCGTCTGCCAGTCGGGGACCTATGTCCGGAAGCTGATCTACGACATCGGGGAGGTACTCGGCGTGGGTGCCACGATGGTCGAGCTCCGGAGGACGAAGGTCGGGCCTCTGACCGAAGAGAAGGGACTAGTTACGCTGCACCAACTGAACGACGCGGTGTTCCGCCTGAAAGAAGGGAGCGAAGAGCCAATTCGGATGCTGGTGCTCCCCATCGAGGATTCATTGGGCGACATAGGGCGAATAGTCGTAAGAGACTCGGCCGTGGACGCCATCTGCCACGGTGCGCGGCTCGGCATCCCCGGGGTCCTCGCTGCCTCAGAGGGGATCAAAAAGGATGATACGGTCGCCCTTATGAGCGGGAAGGGGGAGCTCGTCGCCATAGGGAAGGCCCTTCTCCCCGCCGAGGAAATGCGTGGCCTCCAGAGGGGCCTTGC
>DASPPO010000029.1:0-22078 GCA_035625455.1 Nitrososphaerales archaeon
GACGCATTGAGGCGCATCGATGGTATACTGGCGCAGAAGCCACAGATTGAGACGGACTAGCTAGGTGGGGCCTCGTCAGATTCCACAGAAATAGAACATCAAACTGAACAAAGAATCGATAACCGATTTATTGAGCCAAGAGCATCATTTGCTCGATATGCAGCGGACCGAAAGCCTCGCCATCTGCGAAGCCTGTCATCATCCCAGGGAGGCACACCAAGAATGGGGAACGGAACGGTCGTCTCCACCAAGTCGCTTTCCGTTGCGTGCCCACTGCGGGGTAAGAGGGTGCAGCTGCCGGAGCTACGTCGGACTAGTCTGGGCAAAGGCAGCCCACTGAAAATGGTAGCGTAGATTGCAGCTCCACTAGAGGGCGACGCCCTGTTCCTATGTCGCTTCGAACATCTTCTTAGCCTTGGCCAGGAAAGACTGGTACCTGGGATCGTCTCTCGCTTTGGCGAACAGAGGACTGTACATCACATAGGCGTACCGTAGCGTGTGCTGATCGATGGCCCTATCAACATATGCGAAGTAGGAATCGAGGTCCCCCATGGCATAGTAGACGAAAGCGATGTCATTGAGGTTGGTAGCGCCAAGCCATTTTGCCTCAATCTCCTTGATGGCTGCGAGCGCGCCGTTCGTATCTCCTGTCCGGGCCGCGATGTATCCCTTCATCCAGTGGACCCACCGATTGGTGGGCTCCAGATTCGCCGCCTTCGAATAGTATTCCTTGGCCCGATCGATGTCCCCCTTGTAGAGGTAGTACTCGGTCATGTTCCTGTAGGTGTCAGCGGGAGCCAGCTGGGCGGTCCTCTCCCAGTGCCGAAGAGCGTCGCTCTCTCTTCCTGTGTTGAAGTAGATACGTCCCAGTCGCCCCACCACTCGAGGCACTAATGGATCTAGTCGGTAGGCAGCCTCAATGGCTTTGACTCCGTCGTAGATGTTCCCCTTCAACAGTGCCATGTCGGATAGGACGTCGTGAGCCTCCGGGAGGCTTGGATTCAATTCTATGGCGCGGCGAGCCTCCGCCTCGCCGGCGGCTACATTGTCTTCGAGGAAGTCAACGTTGGCGAGGGTCGCGTGAGCTTCTGCCAGCTCAGGGTTCAGACTGAGTGCTTTCTTCGCCGAGAGTTCAGCCCTGGGGGCGGCCCGTTCGTAGGCCTCGTAGCCGTCAGCCACCAAGAAAACATAACATTCGGCCATGGCAGCATGGGCCTTCGCGAACGAAGAGTCCAGGTCAATCGCCTTTTCTAAGACTTCGAGAGCCTGCCTGTAGGCAGGTTCTGTTCTCTCACCGATCAACCTCTTCCCGCGGAGATAGAATGTGTAGGCCTCGGTGTTCTCGGTGGGCCTCTGCTCAATCATCCGTCTCTCGTCCTCTACCAGCCTCACCTTCAGCTCCCCCGCCACCTTCTCCGCGATTTCCGATTGAATCGCAAAGATGTCTTCTAGTTGCCTGTCATAGTTCTGCGCCCAGAGGTGTCCCTCGGTCCACGCGTCGATGAGCTGGGCGGTTATCCTCACCCTGTTTCCCGCCTTCCTGACGCTGCCTTCGAGGATCGTCCCCACCTCCAGCTCCTTTCCGATTTCCTTGGCCTTCTTCGTCGTGCCCTTGTAGCCCATGACGGAGGTTCTCGCAATAACCGTAAGCTGTCTTACGCCAGAGATGGAAGTTATCAGCTCCTCTGTAACGCCGTCGGCGAAATATCCCTCCTCAGGGTCGGAGCTGAGGTTTGTAAACGGCAGTATAGCGATCCGCTTCTTGTCCAGGACCAGCCCCGTGGCTTCCTGTTTCTCCCAGGGGAACACCACCCTGAAAACTTCGATGGGTTCTCCGACGTTCTTGAGCTCCTTGTATCCCAGGCTCGTGAGCTGGAAATCCGTCTTGTTCTTGATGTGATCGTGCACCTGGGCAGAAATGCAGACGCCGCCCGGAGGCGCCAGGGGTTCAATCCTAGATGCGATGTTGACCGCGTCTCCGTAGACGTCGTTCTGACTGTGGATGACGTCCCCGAGGTGCACCCCGACGCGGAGCATCATCCTCCTGTCGATTTCCTTCCCGGAGTTCTGCTCGTGCAGGGACTGCTGGATGTCGAAGGCGCACCTTACCGCCTCAAGGGCGCTCTCGAACTCTACGAGGAAGGCGTCGCCAATGGTCTTAATCTCCCTCCCGCCATGCCTGGGGAGAAGTGACCTGACAAGCGCCCGCTGTTCCTCCAAGAGTTCCATTGCCAGCGCTTCGTTTCTTTGTGTCAGGGTTGTGTAACCGACTACGTCGGTGAACATCACTGCGGCGAGTCTGCGCTGCCCTTCTGACAAGATGTTGCGTATGCCTCGTTGGTGCCGGCGATAAATCTGTTGTTGGAAGGAGGGTCGGATTTGATTTGACGACACTAGAGCACCGTTGTGGCAAGCGGAAGAGAGCAAGATTCAAATTGGAAGGTCTGCCGAACAACCTGTGGAAACCTATTCTGTGCATTACGGCTTCAGTCAGCACTTCGACTTCCCTCCCGAGGAAGCGTTCCGATGGTGCACCGACTACGCCCCTGGCGACGTAGAGCTGATGGGAGAGAAGGGACGCAGGAAGGTCAAGCGCCTCAATGAAGACACCTTTGTCCTGACTGACAAGTACAAGACAGAGGAGGGGGATGTGGTCAAGAGGAGGCTGGTCCGCGTCTACCCAGAGCGGCTGAGCTGGACCAACACCAGGGTCAGCAAGGACGGCAGGCACTCGCAGTTCCTCTACCAGGTCGTGGCAGAGGAGAGAGGAGGCTCCCGCCTGGACTTCACTGGTTCGCAGATCTTCTCTGGAAAGAAACCTGGAAAGTCTAAACTTGACGCAATGGCGAAACAGCTTGCCACCGAGGACACGGCGGCCTGGCGCAACCTAGCGAAGGCGATGGCCAAGGACCTCTCCAAGTAGACGCCTGTTTCTCAAGCGGCTGAAGAAACATCGAGAAGAGCCAAGAACCAACCCTCCCAGAGTCCTGTCAAAACCTTGGGAAACGCAGCTTGCCAACGTACTCTAGTATCCACTTCACGAGCCTATCATAGACCTCCTCCCCCTGCTGGGTGAGCACCACGTTCTCTTCCTCATCAAAGCGAACGAATCCCTTCTGGTTCATCCAGTCCAGGTACTTCACGAGGGTGTCATAGGAAAGCCGGGTCATCACGGCCAATTGTGTCCTCTTTGTCGGACCCTGTTCTCGGAGCGTGTTCACTACCCTGGCCACGACATATAGGTCAGGCTTCGAACTTGGCTGACTTGAACTCACTGCTGAACCACCGCAGCTCCCACATCAGGTTGTCTAGCGAGACCACCTGCCCGTACCTCTTCTGAAGGTCGTTTCTGCTCAGCACCAGCACAAGTACGAAGGAAAGGGACGCGGGAATGAATAAGTTGACGTCCTGATGGAGCGCCGAGATCCCCAGCACGTATGGGAAGAAGAGCAGTATGGAGGCGAACAACCAGTACCCGGTTACCTTGACGACGAAATAAACCGAATATCCGATTTTGGACGCCCTGATGTCATCGAGAACTGAATCCCACTTCAGGTCCTGGAGCAGCTTGACCGCGCCAGGAAAACCCTCCTTCAGAATCTCCTTCCACTCTTCCACCCTGACTGACCTCAGTTTCCGTTCGACCCAGTAGACCCCTATCAGCACCCCGGCGGCAGAAATCACTAGTGGAGAAAGCCCCGCGTAGAGCTGAAGAAAAGGGGACCCCATCGCCGAGGACGCCGTACACGTATACGACATCGGTGTAGAATAGTAACAGTAGAATCCGGATTGCATCCGGTAGAAGTTGACCGCCAGGTCCCATGACAGGAGGAGCACCACCGACACCAGGATGATGAGAGCGAAGTCGATCAGCAGCCTTGACAGTGCTCTGTAACGCTTCACCTGATCTAGGGCCTTCATGAGTTCCTCGACCTTGGCTACGATTGTGGCTTCTTCGCTCATAGCGCCACCCCGTAGACCGCGACCGTGACTTGGGCCGCTCCCACCACAACGAGCACATACAGGTCGATGGGTATTGCGGAGCTGGTTTCACTCTCCTTGAGGAGGTTGACGTATGTCGAGACATCGCCGACATTCTGCTCTACAATGGCGTTCAACGGTTGATCTTCAGAAAGTGCAAGTGTTCCGCTAATGGCGCCGTTACCAAAGAAGTCTCCTGTCCTTGGGAGTTGGAGAGTGATGGTGTAGGTCGAGTTGATGCCTATGCTGGTCCCGTTTGAGAACACCAGCTGCACCGGTCCGGACTCACCAGCGGGTTGTGGTGTTACCGAGAGAGGCTGTGGAGTGACGGAGATGCGAACCCCGGCCTGAACGTAGTCCCACTTTGCAATCGCAACGACCGAGTTGCCATTGGCGAATCCGTCTGCTTCGGCGTCGCGAAAAGAAGAGAGAACCACCAATTGCGCCGATATGATGAGAACTAGTAAGAAGACGAGCCACCCCTTTCTCATGTTTCGGTTAGAGGAGTGTGCCGCATTTAAGACAGACTCAGTCCGAATGAGTGCGGGTATGTTGAGCAGGGCTCACAGGATAAAATCGGGACTGGAAATCAAAGAGTCCCCTATTCACGGGCGCGGCGTCTTTGCGTTGGTGAGGATTCCCAAGGGGACGGTGGTGGAAGAGATCAAGGGGAAACCCCAACACTGCTCGAAGATCCCCGCGGCTCTGTTGCTAAGAAGAGGCATGGAGGTGTCGAAGGATGTCTACATCGTGCCTGCAGAGGGCTCCGTGGGCTGGTTTCTCAACCACTCAGACAGGGCGAACTGCACCTATGACATCTCAACCAGAGAAATAAGAGCAAAGCAGGACATCCTCCGGGGCGAAGAGCTGACAATCGACTACCACGAGACCACCACCTGGCCGGGATATACAACCCAATGGAAGGGAGGCAAGCCTCCATAGAGCACGGCTGGCCTGGACACCGCGTCCTTCTTCGCCTTCTGACACCAAAATACGCCCCGCTTCTGCGGGCTAAGCACAAACCATCGGAATAGACCTCAAGTCCATATTGGTTAAGAAAGTCACCGAACTTTGCCCTCTCGTTGTCCATGAGGCTTCCGTCCCCGTGCGCCAGTTGCGGCTGTGTAGAGACATCCTGCAGCGGTTGTACCAATCCGACTGCATGCTCCGATTGTTCGTCCTGCTGCTGTACCCAATCGCACGCCTCCTGGAGGCAGGGTAAGATTAGGAGCGCCCTGCACCTTGAGTACCTCACTCTGGTCTGGGTAAGCATAGAGGCCATGGGCTCATTGGGCGCTGGCCTCGTAGCCGGTAGCCTAGCTCTGATGACCTTCGGTGGCGACAGCCTAATAGAGACGATTTCTTCGTTGTTCGTCGCACGTCATCTGAAGGCTGACGTGGACGGATTTCAGCCGCAGGGCAGAAGGACAGCGCAGTTTACCAGCGTCCTTCTACTGTCACTCGTCCCCGTTGTGGGCATTGGAGCCGCCTACTCCTTCTTCACCGGTCTGAGGCCGGGGTACTCTCCGCTTGGGATTGGAATCACCATCATCGCGGCGGTGATAATGCCGTTCCTGTGGCTGAGTAAGAAGAAGATCGGGGCCGAGACTCGGTGTATTCCGCTGCAGATCGATGGCCTGGAGTCGGCGACCTGCTTCATGATCTCGCTGACGCTTCTTGGTGGACTTCTAGTCGAGTTCTTCTACGGGTTCTGGTGGGCCGACTACCTGGCGACGGGTGTAATCCTCGCGTTCGTGGTGAGGGAAGCACTGGAATCTTACCACAGAGCAAATGCGGACCTGAATTAGCAGGTCCAAGATAGTTCGACTAACCGTGAAGTGGGAGTCGGGTTGTCAAATTCTGTTATCATGAAAGCCGAACAAGCGCGACCTTCCCTCTGATATCACGCGAAAGAGCCTAGCGGGTTATGACCAGTGCCTTCTGCGTGAAGGAGAAGAAGACGAGGGAGATCGCCTCTCCGAAGACGGTCACCTTCAAGAACGGGCGCCATGCCATCAAAGGCAAGTGCGCTTCGTGCGGGACTACCCTGTTTAGAATAACAGGGAAGTAGACAAACTTCTCCTCGAACGCGCGCGGGATGATACGCCTAGGGGAAATGCCGCAAGGTATCAGACATAGATAGTGAGTCTAAACGCACGTCCACTGTGGACGCGAAGTGGGTAATCCAATGTTGCCCTGGTCGCAGGAAGACTTCGTGCTCGCACCTCATCCATCAAAGATCCGGAATCCTGCAATTTCGTTCCTGGCAAGCTAAATCGAGATGTTGGCGATTGCCACACAGAAGGCAAGGACCACGGCGGAAGGCAGTGGTGATGACTGCTGGATGGACAGCGTGTACACCTTGTGAAGCATCGCTTTCAGGTCGCCTTTGACGCCCCCTGGAAGCTCGAGCAAACCTTCAGCGTAAACCTGAGTCATCTCCAGATTGGAGATTGCGAACCTCATGGTCCCCTGCTCCCAGGCGAGCGTGGCAATCGTGTTCCCCTGGGTGTCCTCGAACCAATATGATGGAAGCTGGTGCCTCGCACTGTCTGTCTTGCAGCGCAGGACCCCCATGGGCTGACCCGATGCATCCTGCACCTCGAAAGAGAACCCACCCATGGCCAGCATGTGCTTCATGAAAGCCTGCTTGACGTCGTTCTTGAGCAGGGTATAGTTCTCGTGAAGAACCGATTCCCTAGTAGCGCTGTAAGCTGTGGTCCCATCAGCAGCAACGAAGTCGACTTCCCCGAGCATGAACTTGTGGTCGCCCTTCTGGAGGCTGAACCTGTAGACGGTTGACGAAGGTGTGGAGGGGGTGGACGGAGTCGAAGCCTCACCCTGCCCCGCAGCAGCTGTCACTTCCTGTTCAGGGAACTTTTCGCCGCACGAGATGCAGAAGAGGGCTATGTCCTCGTTCTCGTGGCCGCAGTGTGTGCAGTACTTCGCCAACGCCCACGTTTCAACACAGGTGATATTTCTGTGCTGTTTCCGAGCCGATTCGATGCTATTCGGATGCGGTTTCCTCTTGTCATTCAGAATGAGTAAACCTGAAGTCAGATAGCCAATTCTACGTACTCAAATGGGGTAAGAAGCTGCTCTAGATGCCTAACGCCGCTCGAGCGCCTGCATAGGCCCCTTCGCTCAATCTCTTAGCGTGCTTGTGGAGCCTTGGATAGAGCACCACTAGACCCGAGTCAGTTGCGTATTGCTCAGGAGACCAGTAATCCAAGGCGTCGACAGGAGGGTATCTCGTCTCCTTATCATGCCATATTGTAATGAAGGCCAATGGAGCGATTTCCGGAAAGGCCTTTCCGTGGACGTTAATGATGTATCTGAATGTCTGAGGGTCGGTCACCAACGAGGCGAGTTTTCTTTCAAAGAGGCGTTGGAACCTGTCGAGATACCTCCACTGTGCCTCGGCATCATCGAGCAGTTTCAGTATTGCCGCAGGGAGAGGCGTCTTTGGATCGAGTCTCAATGTGATTTTCCACAGGTCGCTTGACTTCAGGTTTCGCAGTTGCTCGACTTCGGCTTTCGCAGCCTGCTCGCCCATCAGTTTCGCCTCCATCTCCTTCGGGTCTGGAATCGTCCACGGTATGCCGAGCTTCAGCAGGAGTTCTTTCCCCTCCTCCAGATGTTCTGATGCGGCTAGGATTCCCAAGTTCCTTCTGAGTTGGGAAATGCGTTCACCACGGCGAACCAGTATGCCGAAAATGGTGGCGTGTCCCACTTCTTGCATCAGATCTTCCTTGTTCGGTCTGACAAGGCTCAGCAGCAGACCGGTTGCCTTCACACTCTTTTCTACTGACTGTTGAAGATAGAATATTGACTGGGGGTAGAGCTTCTTGCCGTACAGGAGTTTGGAAGCCCTGAGGTCGGTCTTACCAATCCTTGCCAACGAGAGGGCAAGCTTCACGACTGGTTTGTCGGGCAAGCCGAGAGCATCCCTGTGCGAGGGAAGCGGTAATTCTGGCATCGGGTCTTGGATTTCTTAGGGCTTGAAAAATACTCCCCGAGAGTGTTGGTGGACGTGCGCGAGGTCACGAAGCGGCCTGGTGAGGCTGGCGAAGGTCAGGAGGGCGATTAGCTTCGCATGGTCCTGTTGGAACGATTCGCAATAAGAAGGATAGGTCGTTGTGCTGTTCCCTGAAAATCATCAATGATCCCAGGGCGCCCTACGGTCCTAACGGGCTTCGCAATCTCTTACCGTCCGGCGCGAGTCCTCGCCGCCCGGACCGGTTCCAAATGCGTTCGTAGTTCCAGGTATCAGCAGGCAACGCGAAAATAAGGGGCTGGGCCTGTCAGTCGACGATATGCAAACTCAGACGACTCCTCTGATTCGCCTCTCAGGTGTAAGCAGGAAGCTAGGTAACGATGTTTACGCTAAGCTAGAGAGCGCCAACCCTACTGGCTCCCATAAGGACAGGGAGAGCTTGGCAATGATTAGTGATATGCTGTCTGGAAAGGTCAGGGAAGCTGTGATTGCTAGCACCGGGAATGCCGCGATTTCGCTTTCAGCTCTTGCTCCCTGCGAAGGTTTGACCGTGGACGTTTTCGTGTCCAACAAGATAAGCAAGGAAAGACTGAATCTGATATCTGCATTCGCGCCGAGACTGCACATAGTCAAGGGCGACTACGATTACACGGTTCACCAGAGCGAAGTTTTTGCCGATAAAATGGGATTCTACGACGCAAACCCCGGCCACAACAGATGCAAGCCTCTCGGCGATTCTGAGATTGGATCTGAACTAATCCGACAGTTGAAGAGCAAAATCCCTGACTACGTCGTTGTCCCCACCAACAACGGGACGCTCCTTTCAGGCGTGTGGATGGGTATCAAAGCCACCAGGCCGAAGATGATTGCGGCCGTTTCAAAGAAAAGTGAGTTGATGGGGAGCATTGCAGGATACCACAGGTTCGACGGTCAGAGACTTGCCAGGGCCATTTCTGACAGTGGTGGCGATGTAGTAGAGGTCAACGATGGAGAGGTCGCCGAGGCAATCGCAGAGTTGAGATTCGAAGGTGTCTTCTGCGAACCAGCCGCGGCCGCATCCCTTGCGGCGTTGAAAAAACTCGGTGTCAAGGACAAGACAGCAGTCTTGTTAATCACAGGAAGCGCCTTCAAGTTCATCGAATCGTATCTCAGCGCAATGAGGCTTCTTCAGAGACGAAGAAGGGTAATTAGATCAGGATGAACGGGTTGGACGAGAGAGTACCCGTCCAATACCCTCTCGCTTCAGATGCGATGGTTTATTTTGTGTCCCTTGGTTTATGTAAGTTCTCGCAGAGATTCCTGCACCTTAGAAACGCATTGCTTCACATCCTCTTCGGTGTGCTGTGTGCTTACGAATAGGTGCTCGTACTGCTGCGGGTGGAAGTAGACCCCCTTCTTCAGAAGCTTTCTGTGCATGGCCAGGTACTTCTGTGAGTCGCATGTCATGTAGTCAGGATAGTTTCTGATCCGGTCCAGCTTGGTGAAGTAGAGCTGACACCCGCCGGGCCCGATCCCCTGCACTATCGCCGTAGTCTTCGTCCTCTCTATGGCCTCCTCCAGACCCGCTTGTAGCATGTCTCCCACCTTTTTCATCCTCTGATAGGTCCCGGGGCGCTCCAGCTCCGTCAGAGAGGCAAGGGCAGCCACGACGCATAGTGGGTTTGCGTTGTAGGTGCCGGCATGGAAGACCTTTCCAGGCACCAGGTCCTCCATTATCTTCCTCCTCCCCGCAATTGCTGATATGGGAAAACCTCCGCCCAGCGCCTTGGCGTATGTCGTTATGTCGGCCTTGATCCCGAAGTATTCCTGAGCCCCACCCTTTGCCAACCTGAACCCCGTTATGATCTCGTCGAGAATGAAGAGCATGTCGTGCTCGTCACAGAGACTCCTCATCAGCTGCAGGAATCCTTCCTCGGGGGGAACCGTACCTATGTTCATGAGGACCGGTTCGGAGATTATTCCTGCGAGGTCATCCGCATTTCGCTTTACCACCTTCTCGAGGGAATCTGCGTCGTTCCACCTGACGACAAGAGTGTTCTTCGCGGTCTCCTCGGGGATGCCCCAGGAGCTAGGTATCTTGTACATCGCAGAGGGGGGACCTGTGGTGGGGCCGCCGCCACCGAACAGGACGTAATCGTGGCCGCCGTGATAGGCGCCCTCGAATTTGATTATCTTGTTCTTTCCTGTGTACCCTCTCGCAAGCCTGACGGCAGTCTGGGTTGCTTCCGAGCCTCCGTTGGAGAATCGCACCATGTCCATTGATGTCATCCTGCAGACCTTCTCAGCAAGGTCCACTTCCTTGTCGTGGAGGACGGCGAACATGGTCCCCTTTGCAAGCTGGTCTCGGACGGCTTCGACAAGCCGCGGATGTGCGTGCCCGTGAATCAGTGGGCCCATGGCGAGCACGAAATCCAGGTACTCGTTTCCGTCGAGGTCCCAGATTTTGCTCCCCTTTCCCCTCTCAAAACCAAGGGGGTAGGGAGTGAACACCGGGTAACATTGGCCGTGGGAACTCGCTCCGCCGGGCATCAGCTTCTCCGCACGCTTGTAAAGACGGTATGACTTGCGAGTGTTCAGCCCGCTCGCGTATTCGACGTAGTCCTCCGCGGCCATACCCCTGGAACGATTCGAAACCAACTTGGAAGCATTCGCCAGCTCTTTCGATATTAATATTTGACAGGGGGCGATGACACCACAAACCTCCCCCGGTTCACACCGTGGGAGCAGAGAAATTCAAGCCAGGAGCTTGGAATTCAGGTGCCTTATCCGACGGGAAATCTTCTCGTCAAGATCTGCTTGAGACCAGTGTTCGTGGACTACGCGCCATTCGGCGTCTTTCCTTTCAACCACGAAGGTGACCCTCGACCGCCAACTGAACTCTTTTCCGTTCTTCTCGTGATTCTGCAGGAAGAGGAATGTGGCCACGGCTGCATTACCATTCGCGAAGGGCCTGATCTCCAGATCTTCGATGGCGCAGTTTCTGGCGTGCGTCCTCCTGAACGCGAGCAAATCATTCTTCAGTGATTGCTTCAGATTCATCAGGGAAAGCGGATAGTCATCGAATATCGTGAACTGGTCCTTCGCTCTGATCTTCGCCAGTTGTGAAACCTGGCCGGAATTGAAGTACTTCAGGAACCGGTCCTTTACGAGTGAGGCGACTTCTTCGGTCTGAGGCTGGCTGGCAGGTTCGAAGCTCAGGAACTCGTCTATGAGGTCATGGACTTCCTGCCTCATTCTCATCAGTTCTCTTCTCGTCTTCGATGATTCGGCGTCCAGGCTCTCTAATAGGTCGCCTATTCTGATGAGAGCTACCCTCAGGGTGCTGAGCGCTGCCTTTCTGATCTTCCCTTCCTTGAGTTCGACGTTGGTTGGGGCGCTCTGAGAGAAATTCTGCGGGACCTCTTCAATCAGGCCCCCGGAGTTTATCCTGTTGGCAGCGGCGCGGAGCTGTCTGACTGTGACTCCTTCGGTAATCACCATTTCAGCCATTTCCTTCTGCTTCTGTGAATCTTTGACCCTCGAAATTTCCCAGGCGTCGCTCGCGGTCAGGAGACGTCTCCTGATTTGCTCTTGGACCACGAGGGGGAGATTGAGAAGCATAATCCTGTGGGACACATACTCTTCGCTCATGCCAATGGACCTGGCGAGCTCACTTACGCTTCCGTAGCCGAACTTGTTCACGTAGTGCTTGAACGATTCCGCCTCTTCTATCGGGCTCAGCGTTTTTCTCTGAAGGTTCTCTATGAGTGAAAGGGCGTAGGCATCTTTGTCTGAGAGATTCATCACGATTGAAGGTATCTCATGAAGCCTATTGACTCGGCAGGCCTCGAATCGTCTGTGCCCCGCAACTATCTCGAACTTGGTGTCGAGGGGCCTCACTATGATAGGTTCCAGAAGTCCGTCCTTCCTGATTGACTTGGCAAGGCCTTCGATGTCTCCGAGGTCCTCCCTTAGCGAGGCCCTGGGGACGAGGATTGACTTCGTCGGGATGAGCTCGACCAGCGTCGTGGCTCTGAGGTAGCTCCTCAGGCTCGTCCGCATGGGTTTTTCGTGCGTAGGGGGATAGAAAAGGGTGGTGCTCTCGAGCTCATGAGACGTGGAGACCGAATGAACATTAATAATGCGGAGAAGGCCAGAAATCTTCAGTTTGAGAGTGGTAATAGCTCGTGACTACGAGGACCTGAGCAGGAAGGCGGCCACCGTCATCGCGAGTGAGGTCAGGTCAAAGCCTGACTCAGTGCTTGGCCTGGCTACCGGCTCGACACCGCTTGGAACCTACAAGGAACTCGTCAGGATGCACAAGGAAGGGTTAGACTTTTCGCGAGTCGTCACTTTCAACCTTGACGAGTACTATCAGCTCGCCCCCGAGCACCCACAGAGTTACCATTTCTTCATGAACGACAATCTTTTCAATCAGATAAACATGAAGGAATCCAACGTCCACATACCCGACGGCCTGACAAAGGACGTGGACAAATTCTGCGCCGAGTACGAACGCATGATAAAGCAGAAGGGAGGGATCGACATCCAGCTCCTTGGAATCGGGAGGGACGGACATCTCGGATTCAACGAGCCCGGCTCGTCGCTCGGTTCGAGGACGAGGCTGAAGACACTGACAGAGGAGACTGTGAGGGACAATGCCCGGTTCTTCTCGAACCCTGAAGAAGTCCCGAGGCTCGCCATAACCATGGGCGTCGGGACGATACTGGACTCGAGAAAGCTGCTACTGATTGCCAGCGGCGAGGCGAAGGCTGAGGCGGTCAGGGCTTCCATCGAAGGTCCCATCACGTCCCAGGTGACTGCGTCTGTCCTTCAGCTTCATCCTCATGTGATCTGCGTGGTGGACGAAGCGGCCTCCAAGCTGCTTTCTAGGAGGGACTACTACATGTACGTCGAGAAGATTGCGGCAACGGTTCAGGAAAACGCCCGCATCTGATCGTACGTCGATTTAATGAAGGGGCTTGCCGTTTGGCGCTGAGAATCTACGGTCAGAAATAGTCGGGTTTGAAGAACAGCCACTCCACTGAAGGAGAGAGAACCCAGTCCGAGTACTCGATCTTCTGCAGGTCCTGTCCCATCCACTCTTTGAACAGAGACCTTTGCTCGGCGTTGACGTTTTGGCGCCGCTGTACCCTGTAAAGGACAACCGGTCTGTGCCCCAATTTTACCCTTACATCCCTCAGGCGGCCGACACGAGCTACTGTGAATGTCAGAGTTCGACCCGGCTTGGAGTTCTCGACGTAGAAACGCAGATTCTCCTTAATCTTGGTCCTGTCGAATCTGATCCCGTCGACACCTATGAGCTCATCGCCTGGAAAGATTCCAGCTTCTGCAGCAGGAGTGTCGGACAGGACCGAGTCCACGAAAGGCTCCTGTTTAGTCTCGACAAACTTGAGACCTGCGTACGCGCCTTTTCCTTCCGCGCTTGACCTTGGAGCCAGAGTCAGCCCTGCATATCCCAGGTAGCGGTCGAACTGGATGTCCGTTGCGCTGCGCACGTGGGCGCCGAACAGCCCGTCCAGGTTCCCGCCAGCCACGGAATCGCACGCCTCCTTGAACTCCTGGTCCGTGTAACCCGAGCCCTTCCCTCCGGTATCGTGGAATAGCTTCTTCATGACATCGTCGAGGTTCTTTTCGCTCCTCGTCGCCTTCCTTATGCTCAGGTCAATCGTCAACCCCAGAAGCGCACCCAGGGTGTAGTAAGATATCTCGGCGTTCACGCTGTTCTCGTTTGGTCTGTAGAACTTGATCCATGAATCGTAGCTTGATTCCTCCGCGCTCTGAAGCCGTCTCCCCGGAATCGCGAGGTACCTGTTTATCAGGTCGGCGATGTTGTCGAGAAATTCGGGCACTGAGTAGATCTTCGCCCTTCTTAGGAGGAGGTGTTCATAGTAGGTTGTTATGCCCTCGGCAATCCAGAGCGAGCTCGTGTACTGCTCCCTTTCGTAGTCGAGGTGGGCGAGGGGCGCGGGGGTAATCCTCTTGACGTTCCAAAGGTGGAAGAACTCGTGGCAGAAAAGACCGTCCATCCGTTTCATGCCATGCTCCGTGGTGAACGCCAGCCGTGGGACCAGGCAGTAGGTGGAGTAGCGGTGCTCCATTCCATCATCGAGGACGTCTCCGTCGACTTCTATGAGGAAGACATACCTGTCGTAGGGGAGTCCGCCAAAGACACCTGAGGCCGCTGCCACTATCCTTCTGATGTTACGGACAACGCGTTCCTGGTCGATCTCTTCCCCGCCGAGGATGGCGACTTCGTGGGCCTTGCCTCCTTCGATGAAGACGTGCCGTCGGAAGCTGCCAATCATGATTGGCGAATCGACGAGGTGATCATAGTCTTCCGCGACGAATGAAGGGAGGGCTCCCTTCAGCCTCGTAAGGCTGGTCGAGATGTTCTTGCAGTAGCCGGCTGGAGAGAGGCGAACGATGGTTCTCCTGGCTTCGTATCCCTTTGGACAGAGGAGCAGGGTCACCGGACAGATCATTGCATGGTCGGCGTCCAGATAGCTGACCGAGGTAGTTCGCTCAAAGGAATACACGCTGTATCTGACCCTCAGGGGCGCTCCCCTTGCCTCGACCCGCCAGGTGTTCTTTCTGAGCTTGCTGAGGCCCAGGCGGCCCTTGGCGTCTTCTGCTTCGATTGCGGTGATGTTTCGCTCGAATTCGGCTATGCGGTACGCCCCTGGCGCCCAGACCGGCATGACGAAATCAATGGGTCCGTCGGGTACGTCCTCCAGCACGAGTGTCACGTCGAATGTGTGGGTGTCCGCTCTTGCCATCGAGATGCGATACTCGACCGCGTTCAGTGTTGTTCCCCTCTCACCGGAGGTTCCACGCCGCCGAACTCATGGCTCCCATCCCGTCCGGCCGAGCCCGGAGGGAACAGGTTACACGCCACGAAGTGCCTCTTGTCCAGCCCGGTGAACTTGGGGACCAGTGGCATCGTCAGACTCACCCTTATGGTCGCGCCAGTCGTGTCGGACTGGCTCGTTATCTCTTTCACAGCTCTCAGGGCGAAGTGGGACTGGTTATCTCTTTTTTCGGCGACGACCCTTCTGATGGATTCGGTCTTCGATTCATCCAGAGATTCTCCCACGTGTGCTTCGAAGGTCTGCCCGTCGATGACCCTGCAGTCGCGGCTCTTGAGTGCCTCGCTCACGCTAGGCAACCCGCTGGAGGCCAGGACTTCCGACAGCGACGCGATCACTTCCTCAGGAGACCAACCGCAATTTCCCAGAGCGGAGGGGCAGCGCGGGTGAAAACGGCACCCGCCTGGAGGCCTCACAAGGTCGGGGATCTCTCCCTTCAGAAGTATCTTCTCCCGTTTCGTAGTCGGATCGGGGACGGGAATGGCCGACATCAACGCGATTGTGTACGGATGGGCCGGGGAGTTGAACACCGCCTCGGTCTCTCCTCTTTCGACTATCTGCCCGGCGTACATGACGTAGATCTCGTCTGACATCTGCCTTACCACCGCCAGGTGGTGGGAGATGAAGAGGAAGCTCAGGCCAAGCTCTGACTTGAATCTCTTGAGGAGGTTCAGAATCTGGGCCTGCACTGAGACGTCTAAGGCAGAGGTAGGCTCGTCCAGGACAATCAGTCGTGGGGACATGGCCAAAGCCCTGGCAATCGCGACCCGCTGGCGCTGCCCCCCGGACAGCTCGTGGGGGAGCTTCTCCAGGAACTGTTCTCCTAGGCCGCACTCTTCCAGGAGTTTTGAAACCTTGGTGTCTATCTCATTCTTGGGGCGGTAGTGATGGGCCTTCATCGGCTCGGCCACTATCGCCCTGATGGTCATGTGGGGGTCGAGCGAAGAGAACGGGTCTTGGAAGACGATTTGTGTGTTCTTGCGGAACTCCTTCATCTTGCGCCTGTCGAACCGGTAGATGGAGTACTCCTTCTCGATGGTCCTGGCTTCCTTCGAGCCGACAGGGACGGACCTGTATCTGTCGAGCGAACTCCTAGGAATCAGGAAGAAGGCCGTTCCTTTGCTCGGCTCCATCAGTCTCAGGACTAGCCTCCCCAGGGTTGTCTTGCCGCATCCGCTTTCGCCGACGAGGCCGACAACCTCGTTCTCACTTATGGTGACATCGGCTTCGTCGACTGCGTGGACGTACTTCGTCCCCCCGATTACCTTGTCCCCCTTCACAGGGAAGAGCTTGCTCAGATTCTCTGTCTGCAGGAGGACTCGCTGCTCCTTCGCCGGATCGACTTCACTTTTCATAGAGCCAGCACCTCACGTAGTGTCCTTCCTTCACAGGAATCGGGGGAGGCATCTGAGAGCATTTCTGGAAGACGAACGGACATCGGGTGTTGAAGCGGCATCCAGCAGGAGGGTTCATGAGGTTCGGGACGCTTCCGCGGATAAGGCCCAGACTCTCGACCTTCCTGTCGGAAGGGGGGATGGCGCTGAGAAGCCCCTTCGTGTAGGGGTGCCTGGGGTCGGAGAAGAGATCTTCGATGTCAGCGATTTCCACAAGGTTGCCGGCGTACATTATCCCCACTCTGTCGCAGATTTCCGCTATGACCCCCATGTCGTGGGAGATGAACAGGATTGAAGTGTTGAGGTTCGCCTTCAGTTCACGGAACAGCTGAAGGATCTGGGCCTGGATAGTGACGTCGAGGGCTGACGTCGGCTCGTCGGCGATGATCAGTTCGGGGCTGGCGGCGATCGCCATGGCTATCATCACACGCTGTCTCATGCCTCCGCTCAATTCGTGGGGATACCCTTTGAGGACACTGCTGATGTTCGGCATCCCAACCATCGAAAGCAGCTCGGCGGAAACGGCCAGGGCCTCCTTCTCCAGGATCCCGAGGAATCGCGCCCTGAGTATTGGAATCCTGTCAGGGAACCGATAGGCAGTCGGGATTTTCCCCTGTGCACTTACCCCTCGCAGGAAGGAGAGGGAGGCAGAGTTGACCTGTTGTTTTAGATCCTTGATTCGCTTAATCTTGCTCCCTTCGCTGATGTCCCTTCGGTAGATGACGGATGTGATCTGCTCCTCGAGCCCGGGGAGGTCGTACTTCCCTACCAGTTCCCTGATATTCTCCCTCGAACCTCTCTGATGTGCCAGCGAATCCGCAACTTCGCTCAGTGCCTCCGGGGGGACCGCGTGTCGCGCCAGTATCCTGTTAGAGAGTCTCGGGAGGTCGTGCGTGAGAAGCACCTCGGACACCTGACGTCCAATCGTCCTGACAGGATTGAGGGAAGTCATAGGTTCCTGGAAAACCATCGAGATGTGATTTCCCCTGATGTCTGCGAGTTCCCTCTCGAGGTTGTTGAGCCTTGCCTTGTTTCTCTTCAGCACCTTGCGATTCTTCTTGCTTACAATCCTGAATTCCTTGTCGATGTCCTTGGCGAGGTTTGTCCCCCTGAACCATATCTCTCCCTTTTCTATGATTCCTGCCTCTGGGGTCAGCCTCATTATCGAGATAGCCGTCTGCGTCTTTCCACATCCTGTTTCTCCGACTAGCCCGAGCGTTTCACCAGGTTTTATCTCGAAAGAGACGTCGTCTATCGCCTGGATGACACCGGAGCGGGTGACAAAGCTGATCCTCAGCCCGCTGACCCTGAGCAGTTCCTCGCTGTCTGGGGGGTGCTCAGGTTCTGTTTCTTGGATCAAGTGCATCCCTCAACCCGTCGCCAAGTAGGTTCATCGCAACCGCGAATATGAGAATCGTCACCCCGGGAAAGATTACCACCCAGGGCGCGGAGATTGCATATGGGAAACCGTCCGAAATCAGCTTCCCCAGCTCAGGGAGAAGGGGGTTGGCGGAAGCGAAGCCTATGAACGTCAGAGCCGCGAATGTCTGGACCACCGTCCCCAAGTCCAAAGAGATCTGTACGAAGACAGGAGTAAGAACGTTAGGCACTATGTGCTTGGTTATGATGCCCCAGGAACCTACACCGCTCGCCCTCGCAGCTTCGACGTAGGCGTTCTCCTTGATGGAAAGAGCCTGGCCTCTGGCGTACCTGGCGTATAATGGCCACCAGACGATTACCAGAGCGAGGCTCAGCTCGTCCAGGCCCCGCCCCAGGACAAACCCCACCGCTATTGCAAAGGGGAGGTAGGGGATGCTTAGGAAGATGTCTGTAATCCTCATCAGGATCTCATCGAAGAAGCCGGAGTAGTAGGCCGCGACCACTCCCACCAGGATCCCCACCAGGGCCCCCGCCAGCACGATTACGAACGAGTACCAGAGGTCGACCCTTATCGCTGCTATCACCGCCTGGTACAGGTCTATTCCCGGGTACGTCGTTCCGAAGAGATGCTGCAATGATGGAGGCTGGGGGACGGGGTTGGTGTAGTCGGGCACCTCTTCGAAGGCGTTGACGACGCCAATTAACTGGGGATGGACGGCGTCTATGATTGCTATCATGATGTATCCCAGCACTATCAGCAACCCGGCAGCAGAAGTGACGTTCTCGAACAGGATCCGCAGGGTCAGTTTGGTCTGGTCGAAGCGTGCCATGGTTCTCGCTAGTACCTTATCCTCGGGTCGAAGAACCCGTAGAGTATGTCGACGACTAGGTTCGAGAAGATGAACGCCAACCCAAAGATTACAGTCCCTCCCATTATCCCGCCGATGTCGCCGTTGATTAGAGCCTCGGTGGTCCAGTACCCGATTCCAGGGAGGTTGAAGACCGCCTCGATGAGCACGACCCCGCCGAGAAGTCCGGCGATTGTGTACCCTGTGAGTGTTATGACCGGAATCAGTGCGTTTCTCCGGGCATGCTCGTTGATGATGGCGCCCTCCCGCAGGCCCTTGGCCCTAGCCGTCCTGATGTAGTCCTGGTTGAGGGTGTCTTCCATGCTGGACCGCATGACCCTGATGATTGATGCTAGGATGCTGAAGGTGAGGGTGACCACAGGGAGGACCTGGTGCATCGCGGCGTCGACGAATATGTCGAGGCGGCCGTGGATCAGGGAATCGATGATCAGGATGTGAGTCGGGTATGAAATCCCTGATGAGAACCAGCTCAGGTTGTTCGTCAGGGCTATGTTTACCGAGCCGCTGATGGGGAAGATGTTCAGGCAGGGGCAGACGGCCGGGCTGGCGAAGGCGATAATCAGAATCAGCCCGAGCCAGTAGACGGGCATGGAGTACCCTATGAATGAGAAAATCCTTGTCGAGTGGTCGACGATGCTGTCCTTCTTTACCGCGGACCATACCCCCACCGGAATCCCAATTATTATCGTGAGAATCGAAGCGGAGGTCGCTAGGATGATGGTGTTAGGCAGGAAGAGACCTATCGCTCCGAGGACAGTGCCGGAGTAAATCGGGGTCTGTGTGTACCCCCAGTTGCCCTGAAGGAAGGCGGAAAGCCAGTAGAAGTACTGTACGAAGATCGGATCGTTGAGGTGGAACTCCTGCGAGAGGCGCTGTTCCTGCACAGCCACAGGAATCGCGCTGTGAATGTTGACGTATTCCCCCAGGAACCTCTGGTACCCCCCCACGTGGGTTAGTATGAACACAATCAGGGTCAGACCAATGAGGGTGGGGAAAACAAGTAGAAGACGCCGGATTATGTAGACCCTGAGCGTCAAACGCCACGCCTCCCCGCATCCATGACCTTCGCTGCTTCGAGCGCGGTCGTCTCCCCGCCGATGGAGAAGCTCCGCTCCGCTAAGTCAATGGCGCAGAGGACCATCGACCCCCCTCCATGCTTGTCCGAACGCGCCCCGGGAAGATAAGAAGCGGTTACGTTTCTCGCATGCGAGAATGCATGTCCCTGGGCAGCTCTCCAAGAGTCCCGTCCCCTGGAGTCCATCGCGGCATGCTGCCGAGTCAATGGTGGTAAATCGGGGACTACTTGTTCATGTACACGTACAATAGGTTTCCAGCGGCGTTCAGCATGGGGCTTTCCTCATAGGAGTAGCCCGTGAGCCAAGATCTCCAGAACCAGAACGCTTGCTGGACGTACACGTAAACGTACAGACCAAGAGCTATCGCGAGCCTGTCACAGATCAGGTAGGCTTGCTGTCTTACGGCCGGACTCGTGCTGGTGTCCCCAAGGGTGATGTTCCCCTGCAGCCACTGGTAGACCTTCGCCTGCGTGTAAGAAGACCCGTTGATGGTCACCAACTCGTTGGGGCCAGTGGGAGTGAGAGTGGAGAAGTCCGCCCAGTTGTTGGCTGGACCGTAGTCGCCGTTGGTCGCGTACATCCCGAAGACATAGTCGGTCGGGTCCGGAAAGTCGGGGGCCCAGTTGTCCCAGTAGACTCCCTGTGGATTGGCAGGGGTAAGGTCGGCTATCTGCTCCTCTATCGGTATCTGAATGGGCGTGGCGGTTATGTTCCCGCCGCTCGCCTGCGACAGGGCAGCCGCCCACTCCTCAGCTGCGGCCAGGTCGGTGGGGTCTGAGGTGTAGACGATTATCGGGACTGTGATCTTCATGTCGTGCCAGGCTGACAGCGAGAAGTTACCTTCGGCGTCTTTCATGTCCTGCATGGGGAGGCCTCCTAGAAGGCTGGGGGAGGGCTGGTAAATCATGCCGGGGGGGATGATCCCCTGGTAGGGCGCCCCGAAGCTCGCCCCGTACTTCTGGTTGCCGAGCAGGTCGTTGAGGTAGTTCGAGTAGGGGAAGGTGTCGACCCAGAGGAGGCGTGTCGGGAGGTCCGCGAAGTAGTTGCTCGGCTCGTTGAAGCCTGGGCCGAACTGGGATGATTCGGTCGACTTCGTAATGTTGATGTTGAACGTGTAGTACCATTCTTCAAAGCTGGGATAGTTGTAGATCTTGGCAAGGCCCTGAGACTGCATGCTCTGCAGGACCGGGAAGTCGGAGTTCGGCAGGAAACTGATGGAATCGGCCTGGCCGTCCTGGAACATTAGGAGAGCCGTGTCTGCATTCTTGACCCATTCGATTACCACTGACTTATTGGACGGGGGTATCCCGGGGACCCCCGTGTAATGGGGGTTCGGAACCAACTCTACGGACTGACCGGGTAGGTAGGTCTCAATCTTGAAGGGGCCTGAACCGACGGGACTGAACTGCATGTTGAGGTTGTAGCTCCCTTCGTTCCCTGTTCCCATGTAGGATGTCCAGTTGCCTTCGCCAAAGCCGTCTCCCACTGACGAAGCGTAATTGGCGTCGACGATTCCACACCCTTCGGGGTCACTGAGGATCTGGAAAGCGAGGGTGGAGGTCATCGGCCTGTTGAAGTTGATTGTCACCGTGTTGGACTGGCTGCTGTATGAGAACGACTGGGTGACGGCGCTCCAGGTATTGTTGGTGTAGACCGTCGCAGTCCCGTTCTGTACACCGGGGATTACATACTGGGCAAGGAGCCAACCGGGGGTCCCGGGGGTCCCCGCGGTGAAGGCCATGTCTCTCACAAGACTGAACCAGACATCGTAGGCGGTGACTGGGTCACCGTTCGAGAAGTACTGGTCGGGTCTTATGCTGAAGGTGTAGACCGAACCGTTGCCTGTTATCCCTCCGTTCTGAACGCTCGGAAGGGCCGAGGCCACTTCTGGAACGAAGGAGTCCGTCGACGACCCCTGATAGGAAACAAGCGTCTGGTAGATGTTCATTATGACCTCGAAACCTATGTTGGCCTCGTCGTCAACCTGGGGGTCGAACGAATAGGGGCCCCCGGGGACGACTTCGACGGATGTTATCACGTTTGGATTGGTCAACCCGCCGGTAACCGACAGCACTTCTAGGGGCTGGGCCGTCGTGGTGATCCCTACTGTCTGATACGTCGTCACGTTCAGCGTTGCACCGCCAGGTCCCGCCGTCTCTAGGGTGAGCGACACGGGGTACACGCCTGGGTTGGGGTATGTGGCCGAGACGCCTACGTCCGGGAGGCCCGATGTCTGGTTCGCACCGACGGTGCTTTGGTTCCCGTTTGCGAAGTTCCACGTGTAGCTGGAAATGGTCCAGTTGCTGTTGGTCGGGGACTCCAGAAATCCTCCGACGAACCCGACGCTTGTCCCGGCGCTGAACAGAGGGGAGACGCCGGCCTGCGAAGCGAAGCTGATCGTCGGGACGGCGATGTTAGGAGCCTCGGAGGCGGACACGTTGGACTGAATCTGCAGTGGGAAGAGATTCAGGCTGTTGGTGACCGTCTGCGTTGATGACACGAAGAGGTTCGA
>DASPPO010000030.1:0-94272 GCA_035625455.1 Nitrososphaerales archaeon
AAGGAACATAATGGCCTGCGCGGTTCCGCAGGATCGGCCCTCCAGGGGAAGTAGTGAAGGGGAACGAGGCGACGACGGCTCTAATCCCCCCGAGCAGATGGAGGGAAGGGAGACCTGGCGGTTGACACAGCCTGGGCTTCCCAGAACCGTAATAAAGTGGGGATGTTTCTTACCATTCGAGAGTGGCAGCCATGAAACAGGCAGAGTTCGCGAAGATGATAGACTCCCTCGCGAGCAGGGGGGCTCCCTTTGCCGTGGCTACTGTGGTGAGCATCGAAGGCTCTTCGCTGGGGAAACCGGGCTTCAAAGTGATTATCTCTGGAACAGGTGAAATCCTCTACGGGACTCTGGGGGGGGTCTGCCCCGAATCTGCCATAGTTGCAGCAGCGAAGATGACGATGAGAACAGGCGCTCCGAAGATGGTCAAGGTCTTCCTGGAGGGGGTCGAGAATTCAGTGGGAGCGGTGCTCAAGAGCCAGAACGAGGACGAGGTGCACGTGGAGACAAACTGTGGCGGCAGGATGGACATCTACATCGAACCTTACCTCCCTCAGCAGAGGCTCATCCTGATTGGACAGGGGGGGAAGGACGATGTAGAAGATGCCCTGGTGAAGCTGGGGAAGAGCCTGGACTTCAACGTCGTGGTAATCGACCACAGCCCCGTGCTAAGTGAACAACCTGACGAGCTCATCAAGGATGTCGATTACGACCTCGGCAAGTTCCCCTTCGCAAGCACGGACTCGGTGGTGGTGCTGACACGGGGGGAGAGGGACGTGATGACTCTGTTGGAGCTTTCGAAGTTCAAGCTGAGGTACGTCGGGATGCTTGGAAGCCGCCAGAGGGTCAGGGAGGACCTGGAAAAGCTCAGGGGAGCAGGGGTGAGCGAGCAGTTCATCTCGTCCCTCAGAGCGCCCATCGGGGCAGACATCGGGGCGGTGACCGCGTCGGAAATCGCCCTTAGCATTCTATCAGAAGTAGTTGCGACGAAGTACGGCAAGGAGATGCTTCGGAAGGCCCTGGCCGAAGGCAAGCCCAAAGAGATTCCGAGCTAGCGCTTAGGCTTCTATCGGCGTTCCCTTCACCCACGTTTTGGCGCCCCCTTCGAAGCGCTCCTTCTTCCACATGGGGAGTGTGCCCTTGATGGTGTCAATGGCGTATCTGCACGCTTCAAAAGCCTCCGTCCTGTGTTCGCACGAAACCGCTACCGCGACGCTCACGTCGCCCACATCCAGTTGGCCGTAGCGGTGTACCATGGCTATCTTTACCACCGGCCACTTCTTCCTGATCCTGTCTTCAATCTCGCGCATCCTCCTCTCCGCCATCTCCCTGTACACTTCGTAGGTCAGCCCTTCAACGGTCTTCCCTTCGCTCCTTCGTCGGATTGTCCCCACGAACAGGACTGCTCCACCGGCATCCTCGTCGCCGACCAATGCCAATACTCGGGCAGGATTGATTGGATTCCGAGTGATTCGGACTGACTTCATGACTACCCCCCCGCCACCGGCGGAAGGACCGCCACCTCGTCCCCGTCCTGTAGCGGCGCGTTCCCTTCGGCTATCTCGAAGTTGACCGAATATCTGATCGTTGGTTCGATACTCTTCAGGTCGGGATGGAGCCGAAGCATCTCCGCTGCCATGTCCTTCACAGAGCTACCGTCCTTCAAGCGCATGCTCTCGCTCTTCAGGTTCGCAAGGCCCTGGGCTGACGCGAAATAGAGCACCTTTACAATCAAATCTCCCTATCCCCCTATCGCATTCATGTTCCTGGGTTTCGCCCACCCGTCCTTGATCCAGGGCATGTACCCTACCCCATCGGGCTTCTTCCAGACCGCCTTGAGAATCGTATCGGCCAGCGCCTCTTGGGTGCCTCCGTTACGGACGATGTGCCTGAGGTCATGATAGTCTACGTCGAAAAGGCACGAAAGAAGCTTGCCGTCGGCCGTGAGTCTTATCCTATCGCAGTCATCGCAGAAGGGCTCGCTCATGGGGGTGATGAGCCCCAGGCCGCCTTTGCCATCCTTGAAGCGCCAGATCGAAGAGGTTTCACTGCTCCCCCTCCCCTGGGCCTCCAAAGGGTAAACCTGAGACACGGTGTCGATAATTTCCTTCCCGGGCACCACTCTGTCGTAGTTCCACATGCCCAACCCGTCGAGCGGCATGAACTCGATGAAGCGTATTGGTATCCTCCTCTCCCGGGCATACTCTATCAGGTTCAGTATCTCGTCGTCGTTGTACCCCCGGATGGCGACTGAATTGATCTTCACCGGGTTGAGCCCGACATCGAGTGCCTTATCGATTCCGCGGAGAACCTTCGGAAGCGCATCAACCCCCGAGATCTTGGCGAACCTGTCGCTACGGAGGCTGTGCAGGCTGACGGTGACCCCCCTCAGCCCCGCCCTGCGCAACGCCTCTGCCTTCCGTTCGAGGTGCCAGCCGTTGGTCGTCATGTCCACCGACCGAATGCCGTCAATCGAAGTGAGGCTCCCCACCAGCTTCTCCAGGTCTCCCCTGATCAGGGGCTCTCCCCCTGTGATTCTCACCTTCTCTATCCCCAGTGACGCCAGGACCCTGACTATCTTCTCTATCTCGGAGAAGTTCAGGATCTCCTCTTTCGATATCCAGCTTATCTTGTCCTTTTCAGGCATGCAGAACAGGCAGGCGAAGTTGCACCTGTCCGTGACGGACACCCTCAGCTTCCTGGCTACCCTCCCTTTTCTATCGCGAAGCAATCTTTCCGCGCGTTCTTCCGTATCCTGCAAAGAGAGGCAGCAATCGCTGTTCAGGAGTAAAAACGTTCCTGAGAGCCAGGGGAGAACCTATAATGGGTCGAGGACGAAACGACGCTTGTGCCTTTCAAACAGGTGGATATCTCGAAGAAGCCGGTCGTATACAGAGAAGCTACGGCCTGGGGTCGCATCAGGCTCAAGCCTGGCACAATCAATCTCATCCGGAAAGGCGGTCTTGAGAAAGGGGACCCTCTCACACTGGCCGCAACCGCAGCCATTCTAGCGGCGAAGTCCACCCCGACCATCATAGCCCTTGCCCATCCTCTCAGGATTGAGAGGACAGAACCCAGGGTCGAGCTAGGGGATGATTGGGTCGATGTGACCGTGACCGTGGCCGCCCACGAGAAGACAGGGGTCGAAATGGAGGCGTTGACCGCTGTCTCCGTCGCTCTGCTCAACATCTGGGACGTGGTTAAGTCCTACGAGAAGGACTCGTCTGGGCAGTATCCTACCACCAGAATCGAATCAATCAAGGTGATAAGCAAGGTGAAGAAGGAGTGAAGCCGCACGAGGAGCACAGGAAGGACGCAGAGAGGCGCCTGAAGTTTGTCATCGTGACAGTGAGCACCAGCCGCTACGAGAAGAAGAGAAAAGGAGTGTCCTTCACCGACGAAGCAGGCGACGTGGCTGCAGAGGAGGCGAGAAAGGCCGGTAACTCGGTGACGAAGCGGGTCATGATTTCTGACGATCGAAGCATGATTAGGCGAGAGACCAAAAGATTCCTTTCAGGGGGGGAAGACGTGCTCCTTTTTGCCGGAGGAACGGGACTCTCTCCACGCGATGTCACGGTCGAGACTGTCCGCCCGTTCTTGGAAAAGGAACTCGAAGGATTCGGCGAGTTGGTCAGGAGGTTGGGTTACGACGAGGTCGGGGCAGCGGCGGCACTGACCCGCGCGACGGCAGGAGTCGCCAATGGCAAACTGATTGCGTGCTTGCCCGGGTCTCCAAACGGGGTCCTCACTGCGATGAGGGCGTTCGTGAAAGAGTTCCCTCACATGGTTTTCATCGCCAGAAAGTGAAGGTCACGCACCGGTTCTAAGCTGCGATTAGACGCAGGCGACAGATTCTATGTTCAAGTGTTCGCTTCTCGTTGCTTTGGTGTGGCCAACCCGTCATGTAGCACGTACAGATGGTCGGCAAGCGTTCCGTCTGCTTCGTCCTGGCTCGAGAAGATTACGTCGACACTGGCTTGTCTCGCGAGTTTCCCGTATCTCGAGATGATCGTCTCGCGGTCGTTGAGGCCCAGGAAGGCCTCGTCTACTAGTACGGCCCGGGGCGACGAGAGCAAAGCGGTAGCAAGAGCAACCCTCTGTTGCATTCCTCGGCTCAAGTCTCCGACAGTGCCTTGGTAGTCGATCCCCAGTTCCGATTTGAGCCTCAGCACATAATCCTTCTCTGGTCGGAGACCTTTCAACTTCGCCCCCCACGCGATATGGGAGTCTACGCCCAGGTGTGGAAAGCACGTTGCCGGAGTGACAAGAACCACGTCCCTTTCTTCCACGGAGCTCTTCGTGATGTCGGTGCCTCCTATCCTGACAAATCCTTCAGCTATAGGAAGGAATCCAGCGATGGCTCTTAACAATGTAGTCTTACCAGTCCCGTTTTTTCCTGCCAGACATATTGTCCCGCTTCCCTGTAGTTCAGCGTGCAGCCGGAACTCCCCTGCCTGCACGCTTACCTTTGCTTCGATCATCGTCCAGCCCTCCTGCGAAACATGTGACCTGCCAGCGTGATCGGTATCGCCACGAGGATCATGGCGGCTGACGCAGTAACCGCAGCGTTCAGACCCCCAGACATGTTCCCGCTGAAGAACTCATAGATAGTCACAGAAGCAGGACTCACGCCATAGAATGGGAACTGCAGAACATAGAAGGCGATAATCGAGATGGAACCGAACTCGCTGAGCGCCCTGCTCATCGAGATCAAAGAGGCGCTCGTAAGACCGTCGCGGGAGTTCGGGAGAACAACGGAGTAGAGTGTTTTCAGTCTTGACGCCCCCATTCCCATGGCAAACTCTTCGGGGGAGGGGTCCTTCGATTCGAAGTATGGTTCCATGGATTTTACGTATATCGGGGCAGACATGATGACCAGAGCAGTAACCAGCCCCAGGATTGTATTGTAGAAGTTAATCTGAAGACCAAGCAGAAACTTTCCCGTCGGAGTCACCGGGCTGTCGAGGATGAGCAACGCCACTCCGATGATTGGATGAGGGACGCTCACGGGGATGTCCACCAGAGATTCCGAAATGCGATCGTTCCCCCTTGCCAAGTAGTAGGCGAGCGGGGTGAAGAGGATGAAGTCTGCAACCACTGCCAGAGCAGAGGAGAAGAGTGTGAGCTCGATTGATCGGATGACTTGAGTACCGAATCCCGCAGCATCGCGAAACGGACCCAGGCCGTAATAGAGCAGAACGAAGATTGGAACCAGCAGCAGAAGCAGGCTCGCAATCGCGATGACCCTCAGCCAATTCATGGGTAGCGCTCCGCTACCGCTCGCAGCATTCCGCTATACGGATCCTTTTTGGACAAGCAGCCCCTGAGAGAGAAGTGCCTGGATAGCCTGCGGCAGGTCGCTTGTGGAAGAGAGGCTGCTGTAAAGCAAAGCAGTCTCGGGAATCACGAGACCATATGCTGAAAGGCTTCCCATGTTCTTAACGAGGTATTGGACGAACTCAAGGGCCTCAGCTGTGTTGACGCTGCTCAACGGCACAGTGACAACTAGGACTATTGGCGCCCCACTGGTTTTACCAGCAGAATCTGTATATGAGAACATCGCGTAGTACCCGGCAAGGTTGGCGTTGGCTAGGTTAACATGGTCGTCCAACGAGACGTAGCCAATCCCATCAGAGATCGCAGCCGACTTGTAGATTAGCAGGAACTGAATCTGCCCTGACTGAAGAGGGGCTACGAGAGTTGCCGAGCTTGTGCCTGTGACGTTAGCTTGTGCTTTCAAGAGCGGCGAGACATAAGCTGACTGGTTGCCTCCAGAATACAGGTATCCAGCCGCTTCCAAGACCAGCCATCCGCGTAGGCCTCCTGGGTCTGCCACCGGATTCGAA
Organism: Nitrososphaerales archaeon; assembly: GCA_035625455.1. Lineage (GTDB taxonomy): Archaea > Thermoproteota > Nitrososphaeria > Nitrososphaerales > Gagatemarchaeaceae > UBA183. Next base: position 5,844 of record DASPPO010000030.1, read on the forward strand.
ATTCCAACCTTCACGCTTCCCGAAGTAAGGGCCGTGTAGAACGCGTTCCAGTCAGAGGTGGCGTTTGATTTCTCGGCCGTCTGCCCAAGGGAAACTATGTTCGAGGCCGTGGGGTCCGCCGTGGTTGCGTTGGAGTATGCAACGACTACCTGGTCCGTCGCGAATCCAATCGCCCAGTTGGCCGACAAATTCCCAAGGTGCGAAGGAGCCGTGGCAGCAAGTGCGGATGAGATGAAAACATCATCAGGTGCGCCTGCCTTGATGGAACTCGCGTCTGCGTTAGACCCGCCGGAGATGACGGGCGCCGTAGGGATGCCTGTCAACTTTGTGAAACCGCTGAGGAGAAATGTTGATTCCGTAGCGTATGCGTCGGCTGAATAGGAAACCAACGGACCCGATGTCACCAGTGAAGTTGAAGTTGAGACGCTCGTCAGTGTCGTTGATGCGGTGGAGACTGCCGTGGATGTTACAGTAGTTGTCGTCCCAGTGGAAGTGGCGTACAGGAACGCCAGGATAGCTACCGCAATGATCAGAACTACGATTACGGCCATCGCAACACTCGAGAAGCTTCTATTCCCCATATTCAAAATAGGTTCAGTTATGTAGGCCATTGCATAACGGTATATATTGCTTACAGGCAATGAACAGGGCTTGCACCGCTCCTTTAAGTCACAAAGTCGACCTCCCTGGCCCGTGGTAGAAGCAGACCGCCCGAACATGAAACCTGTTCCGCATCTCACCTTCCAAAACGAGCAACAGACCGTTCTAGACGAAACCGACGCGCTGCTGCTGCGGAGGATCTCCGAGCAGGGATCCCTGACAGATGCCGCTAGGATTGTGGGCATCTCGTATAGGAACGCTTGGGGCAGGATTAAGAAGCTCGAATCTAACTACGGCGTCCGCATACTCGATACCAGGGTCGGCGGCAGCTCTGGTGGAGGAGCAAAGCTGACTCCCGAGGGGCTCAAGCTATTCAGGGAATTCAGGCACATCCGGAAGTACCTCTTCAACGCCCTGGACGACACCGAATCGGCGGGAAACGTGCGGTACAAACTCAGCGCGAGGAACATGCTTGGGGCAAAGGTCGTCGGGATCGAACGGGGCGACATAACCTCGCTAATCCGTTTGTCCTGTTCGGCGCCCGTGAACCTGACTTCTATCATCTCGAACGAAGCCGTGGACGACCTCGGGCTCAGAGTGGGGGACAGCGTCCAGGCTGTTGTGAAATCGACTGAAGTTATGATCGCGAAGCCATTCCCTACTGAGCGGAGACAGAGACGCAATTCTAAGCGCTGAAGGGTTCGCGGCCCGACCAAGAATCGAAAGGGACTAGTCTTTCCACTTAGTAGATGGGTACCTTCCGGTCAACCTCTTCCGCCCACGCTCTGATGCCCCCTTTCAAGTTCCGAACACTGTGGAACCCTTCCGAGGTGAGCAGTTCCACCGCTCTTGCGCTCCTCACCCCCGTGTGGCAGTACACGACGGTTTTAGCCGACCTGTCCAGCTCGTTTACCCTCCGTCCAAGCTCTCCCAGTGGAATGAGCTTCGCATTCTCAATTCTGCAGAGTGCGTATTCGAATGGCTCTCTAACGTCTAGCAATACAATCCTGTCCCCGACGTCAATCTCCCTTTTCAACTCCATAGGTGCAACCTCCTGAACCGAAGGGGCAGCTCTTCGCACCCCGCAGAACTCCTCGTAATCGATAAGGCTTCTTACGGTCGGTTGTTCCCCGCAGACAGGGCAGTCCGGGTTCTTCTTGAACCGCAGCTCGTTGAAGGTCATGTCGGTCGCGTTGAAGACCAGCAGCCTCCCGAAGAGGGGGTCTCCCATCCCTATCATCAGCTTGATCGATTCGATGGCCTGGATGCTGCCCATGATGCCTGGGAGTACACCTAGCACGCCCGCCACGGCACAATCCTGTACGTTGTCGGGAGGAGGGGGCTCAGGGAAAAGACACCTGTAGCATGGGCCTTTCCTTGAGTGGAAGGTCGAAGCCTGGCCGTCGAACCTGAAGATGCTGGCGTAAACGTCGGGTTTCCCGAGCAGGACACAAGCGTCATTGATGAGATATCTCGCAGGGAAGTTGTCAGTACAATCAATTACAACGTCGTAGTCCCTCATGATGTCCAGTGCGTTCGCGGAGGAGAGGCGGACTTTGTGTGGCTCGACCTTGATATGAGGATTCACGCTTTGCAGCCTTTCGGCAGCCACAACGGCCTTGAGCTTACCGATGTCTTCTTCGGTGTAAATCGTCTGGCGGTGGAGGTTGCTCTTCTCTACCACGTCCTCGTCGACTACCCCAATCCTTCCCACGCCTGCGGCCGCCAGATAGACGGAGGCTGGAGTCCCAAGTCCGCCGGCGCCGATAACCAATACCGAAGACTCCTTCAACTTCTGCTGACCCCTAGGTCCCAGCTCTGGCAGCACCATCTGCCTGCTATACCTCTCCACCTCGGACTGAGTGAGGTCATGCTTCGTGGGGTATTCTGGCAACAGGAACACCTTTCCGCGGATTTCGGTTGATAATAAAGTTCGGAGCGACAGTGTCTCATGTGAAAAACGCTCACCATAAATAACGCGGCCTAATGGATTAGGGCGTTTGATACGGGTGCGCCTCACAGCCCAGTTGCGGGACTACGCTCATGGAGCAAGGGAGGTCGAGCTCGATTCAGCCTCCAACCTTCGGACTATGGTCAACAAGCTCGAGCGGTATTATCCGGGGATTGGAGGGAGGATTGTAGACGACCAGGGGAACATAAGGGCGCACGTCAACGTCTTCGTGAACTCTGAGAACTCTAGGGAGCTAAACAACGAAAACACTCCCCTGAGGGACGGCGATGTTGTACACATCTTGCCGTCCGTCGCAGGTGGGTAAAGGGAATTCTGATTGCCTAGCAACAAGGGTAAGGTTTGCCTCCTGGTAGGGACGAAGAAAGGAGGTTTCGTGTTGACTTCAGACTCGAAGCGCAAGGAGTGGAAAGTGTCCGGTCCCCATCTGAAGGGGAACGAGATTTACCACATGGTCTACGACCGGAGAAACGGGGCCATCCTCGCCTCCACTACAAGCGGCCATTGGGGCCCCACCGTCGCCATAAGCGAGGACATGGGCAAGACCTGGAAGGAGTCCAAGACCCCACCGAAGTTTCCGAAGAGCTCTGGGCTATCGGTAGCCCGCGTATGGCACATCAAGCCTGCTTCAGAGGACGAGCCAGGGGTGGTCTATGCGGGGGTTGAGCCCGCTTGTCTGTTCAAATCCAAGGACGGAGGGAGGTCTTGGAAAGTCAACGTGAGCATGATGAAGCAGAAGACACGGAAGAAGTGGCAGGCCGGAGGAGGGGGCCTATGCCTTCACACGATTCTTCAGCACCCCAGGCGCCCGAACAGGATGCACATCGCTATTTCATCAGTCGGAACCATGCGCACCGACGACGGAGGGGAGAGCTGGAGGTTCCAGAACAGGAACGTCCTCGCAGAATTTCAGCCGAACAAGTACCCCGAGTACGGCCAGTGCGTCCACAAGCTCGCCACGAACCCTTCCAAACCCGACGTGATATTCCACCAGAACCACTGCGGTGTATACCGCAGCGACAATGCCGGGGAGGACTGGATAGACATCAGGAACAATCTCCCGTCCCGGTTCGGATTCCCCATAGCCGTCGACGCCAACGAGCCCGGACGTGCCTACGTTGCCCCTTTGGAAGGGGACTTCTCCCGCATTCCTCCCAGCGGTCACTTCGCGATCTGGGGGACTGATAACTCAGGAAAGGAGTGGTTCAAGCTTGACGAGGGGCTACCGTCCATGTCATACTATACAGTGCTCAGAGACGGGATGGTGGCGGACCAGGAAGATCCCTGCGGCCTGTACTTCGGGACCACCACGGGGCAACTGTACGCCAGCCGAGACCAGGGGAACAGTTGGCAGAACCTCTCTGACTGGTTGCCTCCCGTCTTTTCTGTCTCCGTTTCGAGCACCTAGACGAGATTCCAGGGCTTCCAACGAATAAATAGAATCTGGGCTCTCGGGCCCCCATGAGCGACCGCCAGCAGTTAATTGCTACCATCAAGGAGCACGTCAAAAAGAGGCATGAAGCGAACGACGAGAAGTTCCTGTTCGGCGCCGAAAGGGTCGACCTCCGCAGGGTCGAACACCTGAAGGTCGAAGTGAAGAAAAGGCATTTCACATTCTACGTGGATGAGCCGGCCGAAAGAGGTGGCTCCGACCAAGGTCCGAATCCCCTCGCCTACTTCATCGCAGGGGCAGCGTCCTGCCTGATCAACCAACTCCTTACGGACTCGATTTACAGAGGAGTTTCCTTGGAAGACGTGGAGATGACCGCCCGGGGCCACTTCGACAGGCGCATGGGGGGCACATTCACTGAAATAATCTACGACCTGAAGCTCACCAGCCCCTCTTCGCAGGTGGAGATCCTTTCTCTTGCCACTGAAGCGGAAGAGATGTGTTATGCCCACCAGACCTTGAAGAAGGCTGGGGTGAAAATGACTACCAACATCTCCCTGAATGGAAGGCCAATCGGCTGAATTCAGTCAGAAGTGCGTGACGCGCTTGGCCCTCGTCTCAGCGACTATCTTGCCTCGCTTGATCACCGCCAGCCGGTCGGGTTGGAGCCGCAGAGCATCACGTGCCCCTCTCGCGTCTAGGAGGACGAGGTCTGCATCTTCCCCAACGCGGATCCCGTAGCGCTTCAACCCCATCCCTCTTGCTGCGTTTCGGGTTACCATGTCGAAGGCGGACTCTAGCTCTCGAGGCGAACCAAGGTGTGCCGCATGGCACATGACGAACGCAAGCTCCAGCATGTCCCCTCTCCCGAACGGATAGTAGGGGTCGTCGATATCGTCCTGGGCAACTGCCACATTGACCCCTGCTTCGAGAAATTCCCTTACCCTTGTAACACCTCGCCTGACGGGGTGTCCTTCGGCTCTCCCGTACATGAAGAGGCTGATATGGGAGTTCTCGACAACAGTCAGGCCCGCCTCCTTGGCTAGTTTCACGATTCTCTTCGCGTAGGTTTCGTCTGGAGAGTCGAGCGCCCCCCTGCAGTGTGAGGCAGCCACGCGCCCTCGGTACCCCTCCCTGATCGACTTCCGAATGAAGTACTCCAGGTTCTTGGAGGAGGGATCGGTGTTGTCGTCAATGAGGGTGTGGATGTCCTTGTCGTACCTCTTCGCGATGCCGAAGACGATGTCGGTGTGCTTCGCGGCCGCGATACCGCTCTTCTCATACCACGGTATGCCCCCAACAACGTCCGCACCCAGTTCCATGCTCTTCTCGAGAAGCTCTTCGGCACCCTCATCCCTTATCAGCCCTTCCTGTGGGAAGGCGACCACCTGCATGTCGAGGACGTCCCTGAACCTCTCCTTGACCCTCAGAAGGCTCTTGACCGCGAGCAACCCTCCTATCGTATCGACATCGGCGAACGCTCTGACTGCAGTGGTACCTGCGATTATAGACGAGGTGAGTGCCCTGCTCGCCCTGTCGACGATATCAGACTCTGTAAACCGCGCCTTCACTTGTGTCGCAGACGGAATGGCCTGAGGAGAGCCCGACTCGGTCGCCTCCCAAATGTCCGCCCATGAACTGGTAAGGCATTTGTCCAGGTGGCAGTGAAGGTTGACGAACCCGGGGGTGAGGAGCCTCCCGCCCGCTTCCAGCTCCTCCCCAGCCTTCTCCCTCAGGTGCTCTTCGATTGCTACTATGCTCCCCTTCTCCACGCCGACGTCGCGGAGACCTTTCACTCCCCGCAGGCTTGCGCCTCTTACGACAAGGTCCAACGCCTGCGTCTCACTCTGCCCGGGGAGGCTCGACCCGACCTGATTGAACCTTGATCTTCTCCTTTTCTTCCTTCCGTCTTATGAAATGGTAGACCAAAATCGTCCCGACTGCGATCGCTGCCAAGGTGATGTATATTGGATACAGGAAGGTCCCGCTCGCTGCGGCGTTTGTTGCGGCGTTGTACACCGTTATTTCGTGATAGTTTGTGGCGTAGAGCTCCTGCGCCTTGGCATCGACTGCCAGAGCTGCCACCTGACTCTGAACCTGGTAACGCTGAACGATATCACCGGCCGTGTCCAGCTCAAGAATCGATCCTCCGGGAGAAGAGGCCACATACACCCGCCCCGTCATGTTATCTACAGCAATTGCGTTGGTCGAGTTTTGGTCGGACGAGGTTACTTGGAAGCTTTCCACAAAGGTGTCTGTTGCCGCGTTTAGAACGAACACGTTGTTGGTCCCTGTCGCTGCATAAAGCATCTGAGTTCTATCGTCGAGGGCAAACTGGAGGGCGCAGCATCCCGGAAGCCCAATGGTGCCAACAGGCTTCAGGCTTGCGGCTTCGAGCACAGAGATTCCGCCCTGGGGGTACTGGCCCACGTAGAGTCGCCCGTTCGACGAATCCAGCACGATCCCGTCGACACTGTTTGCAAAAGTCGCACTCCCTGCCACTTCTCCGGTCTGCGGATTGATTGCAATGACTTGGCGACCCGAGGTGATGAACAGGTTTGAGGAGACAGAACTATCAAAGGTCATTGAAAGGATGGGTTTTCCTACATTGATTTGACTCACAAAAGTCTGGTTGGCAGCATCGAAGACCGCTATCGTCGTGTTACCCGCGACGTAGACATCGCCGGTTTCTTGGTCAAGGGCCAGTGGCCCAGAGTCTACGTCAAGAGGGAGAACCTTGGTCACTTCATGACTGCTGGCATTGATGACTCCGAATGAGAATCCGGTGGGCGGGTACTCCCCTGAGGTGGTGTCGAAGTAGACTAGTCCCCTGGCTGAATCGACGACGATGAACATCGGCCATGAACGACCGGGTGTAATCGTCAGTGGATACGTAGACGCACTGGCTGGCTGCACGATGAAGAGTATCGCAAGAAGCAAGGCGAGTGCTTTGGTGTTCACCAGTTTCCCTATTTTCATGTCAATAATGCAACAGAAAACGCTTTCCCTTCGAAGGACTCGTTCGGGGTTTTCTGCAGGTGATTACCTTTAACAATGCATGGGGCGGCCAACGATTCAACTTGACCTCGACCGAGGAACAGAAGAAACCGAAGACGCTCTCGGGTATCGAGGTGGACAGATTATACTCCTCGGGGGAATCCCGCCCACTTCAGGAAGAGCCAGGAAGGTATCCCTATACACGTGGGATATATCCGGACATGTATCGGAGGCGGCTCTGGACAGTCAGAGAGTACACTGGATTTGGCACTTCTGCAGAGACCAACAAGAGGCTGCGCTTCATGCTCGACCAGGGTCAGACGGGGCTTAGCCTCGCGTTCGACCTCCCGACGCAGTTGGGTCTCGATTCTGACAACCCAAGGTCAATGGGGGAGATAGGGAGGGTCGGGGTGGCAGTGAGCATCTTGGACGATGTCGGTGCCATCTTCCAGGGGATCGACTTGGGAAAGGTCAGCACATCAATGACCATCAATTCCACTGCGCCTATCCTTTTTTCGATGTATGCTGCGGTGGCCGAGCGTTCGGGACTGCCAAAGTCAGAAGTAAGGGGGACGGTACAGAATGACGTTCTCAAGGAGTTCATCGCCAGGAACACCTACATCTATCCCCCTGGTCCTTCCCTTTCGTTAGCCATCGACCTAGTGGAATACTCTGTGAAGAATTACCCCAAGTGGCACCCGATAAGTATCAGCGGCTACCACATCAGAGAGGCGGGGTCCACCGCGGTGCAGGAGCTCGCATATACATTCTCCGATGCAATTACCTACACCAACGCTGCCCTGCAGAGAGGGTTGTCCCTCGAACAGTTCGCTCCCCACTTCTCCTTCTTCTTCGCCTCGAACAACGACTTCATCGAGGAGGTGGCCAAGTTCAGGGCTGCCCGGAGGATGTGGGCGCGCATCATGAAGGAACGGTTCGGGGCCAAAGATGACGAATCAACGAAGCTGAAGTTCCACACCCAGACCGCCGGAGAGACACTGACCGCACAGGATCCCGAGAACAATACAGTCAGGGTCACCATTCAGGCTCTTGCGGCCGTTCTGGGGGGGACACAGTCGCTCCACACGAACTCCATGGACGAGGCCCTTTCTCTCCCATCGGAGGAAGCGGCGAAGCTCGCCCTTAGAACGCAGCAGGTAATAGCCAACGAGTCCGGAGTCACTCTTACAGTCGACCCGCTGGGCGGCTCCTACTATCTGGAGTACCTGACGGACAAGCTCGAGAGGCTGGCATTCGAAGAGATAGGAAGGGTGGACAGGATGGGCGGGATGCTGAAGGCGATCGAAAGCGGGTATGTGAAGAAGGAGATTCTGAACTCGGCCTATCAGAAGCAGATGGACATCGAGTCAAAGAAGAGAATCATCGTGGGGGTGAACGCGTACCAGCCCTCCTTACCGTCGAAAAGGAAGGTGCAAATCCTCCCGGAGCGGATTCAGAAGGAGAGAGTCAGGGCGCTAAAAGCGGCGAAGAGAAACAGAGACAGTGCCTTAATCAGCGAAAAGCTCGAACGACTCAAGAGCGCCGCTCAAGCGGATGAGAACATGCTCCCCTCAATCGCTGATGCTGTGAAGGTAGGGTGCACCGTCGGCGAGATCAGCGATGCCCTGCGGGAGGTGCACGGCGTATACAAGGCGAGGCAGGTGTTCTAGCCGATGACGATGAAATTCGACCATGTGGGGGTGGCCGTGAAAAGCGTCGATCAGATGCTCGCCATCTACGGCAAGATTGGCGAATTCCAGGTGAGAACTACGGAAGTGCCAGGTCAGAAGGCAAAGGTCGCCCTGCTAAAGGCCGGGGAGACAAGCGTCGAGTTCCTGGAGCCGACCAGCGAGGACAGCACCCTCGCCAAGTTCATCAGGGAGAGGGGGGAGGGATTGCACCACATCGCCTTCGAAGTGGACGACATTGAGAAGACGACCGAAGAGCTGAAGGCGCTCGGTTTCCGGTTCATCTACGACAAGCCGGCCGACGGGAAGTTCGGGAGTCGGGTGAACTTTATGCATCCGAAGTCTACTGGCGGGATTCTAGTTGAGCTGACTGAGAACCCCAAGACCTGAAGGCACTCAAAGCGCTCCTGCCCCCCTGAATGCCTCTATGAGCTTCGCCCTGGTCTGGCTGGGCTCTATTATCTCGTCCACATAGCCCTCCCTGACTCCTATGGATGGGTCCATCTGCTTCAAGAAGGCGGCCGATGCCTTCTCTAGTTCGGCCTTTCTCTCTTCGTCTTTCATTGCATCTAGCTTCCTCCTAAGGAAGATTTCAGAGTAGGCTGGAAGGCTGAGCACCGAAATCCTGGCGGTTGGATAGGCGTAGACCTTCCTGGAGCCAAGGGCCTTGCTGGCGAAACCAACGAAAGCCCCTCCGTAGGCCTCCCCTGTTATGACCGTGACCTTCGGGCATCCGGAAGACGCGTACTCCTTTATCGCCTCCCCACTCGCCCTGATCAGTCCTGCCTTCTCCTGCTCCGCCGCAGGATAGACGCCAGGACAGTCGAGAAAAGTCACCATCGGTATGTCAAGGGTGTTGCACATGGACGCGAAACGCGTCATCTTCCTGCAGGCGTCGACGTCGAGGAAACCTCTTAGCACTGCCTTGTTGGAAGCGATGACCCCTAGAGTCTTCCCCTCTAGAAGCGCAAGCCCGGTGACGACGCTTTGGGCATAACTCCTCCTGAACTCTAAGAACGAGCCAGGGTCTAGGGCAGATTCTATGGGCTCCAATGGAGCCGATGTTGCACCCTTTTGCGACCGTGTCGCCTTCTCGCCGCGCCCTCTAAAATACGCGAGCAGCTTCCTTACGACGTCCAGGCACTCCTCCTCGGTCTCCACGACGTGGGACGCGGTCCCGTTGGAGCTGTGGACTTGCCATCCACCAAGTTCCTCTGTCCCGACCTCCCGCTGGGTCTCGGCTTTGGCGACCCCCGGACCCCAAACGAACAGGCTGCTCTTTCCCTTGATCATGACTACAGCGTCCCCCATGTATGCGGAGTAGGCCGCCGCGCCGCTCACCGTCCCCATTATCACACTAATCACAGGCACCACCTCCCTTGCCTTGATCAGATGTCCAACAAGCGCGCTGGCCTCCTCGAGCGAGTGCCCCCCCTCTTGCACCCTGACGCCTCCCGAGTCGTAGAAGCCAATGATTGGGAGCTTGCTTTCTGCGGCCACTGACACGAGTCGTTCGAGGCGTTTCGTGTGTCCCAGCCCCATGGACCCGCCTTTGTAGTTGGGCTCCTGGGCGAAAACGGCGGCTTCGGCGCCTCCGACCCGCACTATTCCTGCAATTGCCCCGTCATCATGGGCCATGATGTCCGGTGGGAGAGGATTCCTAAGATCGATTTCAACGCCTTCGACGTCGGTCAACCTCCCGTCGTCGGCAATGCCCAGTAGCCAGCCCACCGATGGGGTCTCCATCTTCGAGGGTCCTGTCTCCTGCTCCGAACTACTCCACGAAGGCTACGACCCTTGCGAAGGCTGCCTCCCCACCCTTGAAGAGCCACGGGAAACAGCCTATCGTCGTCCTGAAGGCCTTGCGCTTGCCGAGGACTTCCTCGATTTGGCCCCCGATGTTCTCTATGTGTATGCAGTCGAGAGGGAATAGTATGTTGTGGGTGACCTGGTAGTCCTCGTCCGGGAAGAGCTTGTCCACGTTCTCCTTCCCGAATTTCTTGTCCGCCGCCGCTCTCACCTTGGTGCAGACCCTTGGGAGGAACCTTCCGATGGGGAGGTTCATGGGATGGTCTGTGGAGACCGCGTCCACCCCCCAGACGTGTATCTTCTTTTCCAGGAGATAGTCGCAGAATGCTCTGGTCGGCCCTGGATGCATGTGGATGTATCGCTCCTCGTCCGCCGTACCGTTTGGCTTGGGCGGCTGGTACCAAGCGTACTTGCTCCATCCGGTGTAGAGGATCAGGAGGTCCCCGTCCCTGACTCCTCCAGCCTCCTTCGCGTTCCTTTCCACAATCTCCTTGGTGTAGATTCCGAGGTCTCCGACCTCGCTGACATCCACGATTATGCCCGGACCGTAGAGCCAAGTCAGCGGGATTTGGTCGATGGTCTTGCCGTTGGTCACGAAGTGGAGAGGCGCGTCTAGGTGCGTCCCCATGTGGTTCGAAGTCATGATGTACTGGGCGTTCACGCCCTGCTCTGGTTTTCTCTTGATGAATTTGACCTCAAACGGAGGATAGAGAGGCCAAAATGGCGTCTCCTGATTCAGCGGCTGCGACAGGTCATACAGCTTCATGGTGCCGGCGAGGCCTACCGCGGTATAAAAAACATGAGCAGTCCAGCACACGGACTAGGCAGAACAGGCCTTCAAATGCCTTCCAGGGGTCTCCCCCTGGACAGCGTCTACACCTCTACTTCCTTGGGTGACACGACCTTCTCGGCCGTGCGCAACAGGTCGGGGGGCGCGGGCCTTATCGGGAGTCTGTCCCTCAGCATCGGCTTCACGAACCCGTCCCACTCCTCCTTCGTCGTGAAGAAGATTCTGGACCCTCCAAGTTCGTGTTGCATCTGCGGGTATGGCTTCTGGTGTTGGGCGTACTTTATCCCCCAGTACCTGAACCCAGTGTAGCTCTCGTAGGTTGCCCACCATTCCTTCATGTTCATCAGGTCGAAGGCGTACTCCGCCTTGGCCGCGTACATTGTGGCGCCGATACCTGCCCTCCGCTTGAAGGTCAGGGTGTGGAGGCTGATGGCGACGTCGTTGTCCCAGAGCCTGAAGTTCCCGATGGCCGCGAGCTCGCCGTTGATGATGCCCAGGAGAGAGACATGGTCCTTCATCCGGCTCCTGTACCATCCCAAGAACTCGGAATAGACCCTTGACGAAACCAGGTCGAAGAAGTCGGTGTCGTGATCAAACAGCTTCATGGCTGTCTGCATGACCACCGGGGCCTCCTCCTTCTTCGCCCGGCGGATCACCATTTTCTCGCCCGTTGGTAGATTGACGTATCCGGCGGGGTACTCCACTTTCAACAGCGGGGACTCGAATCCTCTTAGGATTGGTTCGATGTCTTCGACATTAATCTTGACTTCACGAAGGGTTACTTTCTCTGGCGGCGACCAATCGGATGACATGGCCTGAGACGCCGCCCGAATCGCTATAAGGGTGTCGCAGGTTAGCCGATTAAGGCCAGCCGGCTAGGATTCGTCTCCTGGGCCCGCTCTATTTTCCGCCTCAACTTGGTCAAGCTGTCCATCTGTTCCCTTATGTTGTCTCTGCAGACGAATATCGAGTCTCGCACCAGCCACTCGTCCTCGAGCCCATCGGCGACCTCCCCCAGCCTGACCACAGCCCCTCCGAGGGACGCGACAGCGATGTTCAGCTCCCTCGAGATTCTCCGGACCCTCCGCTCAGTGGCCTCAGGATCGCCTTCTAGAAAACTCGGGTCCGAAGCCCCCCTTTCTCTCGCCTGCCTCCTGCGGATAATCCTCCTCACCTCCCGCAGAGATAGACCTTCCGAGCCTATTTCCTCGGCCATTTCCTCGGCGTCGTCGTCGGTGAGCATGGTCAGCTCTTGAGCCACGCTCGGAGCTATGCGGCGCCGCATGATTTCGTCCTGAACCCTCTGCGGAAGAGAAAGGAGCCCTATCCTCCTGCTGACGTACTCCTGGCTCTTGCCAATCCTCCGGGCGAGCTCCGTCTCACCTCCGTAGCCGAATTCCTCAACGTAGTTCCTGAAGGCCCTGGCTTCCTCGATGGGGTTCAGAGTCTCGCGCTGGATGTTCTCAAGGAGGGATACCTCGAAGGCCTCCCTGTCGTCGAGCTCCACCACGTGGGCCGGAAGTCTTCGCCAGCCCAGCTTCTTGCATGCCTCGAATCTCCTCATCCCTGCTACCACCTCGAAACCGTCCTCCGCAGGCCTCACGATTATCGGCTCGAGCAGTCCCTTGTCCCGAATCGATAGCATGAGCCCCTTGATGGATCCGTTGTCCGTCCTCAGGACCAGCCTTGGGGGTCGTATCATCCGGACCTCCACGGACTCGAGAAAGCCTGCCAGAGGGTTCGCTTTCATATAGCGGAGCCGACACGGAGTTGCTATATCCCATGTCCCTAACCTCTTTGGTGCTGTGATGGCTCACCAATGAAACCTTAAGAAATCAGGAGAAGACAACTTGCCATGCTTCTTCAAGGGAAGTTCCATATTCCGAGCAGCATCGACAAGGTGTGGGACTACACGTCAGATCCCGCCAAGGTGATAGAGTGCGTCCCGGGTCTACAGACCTACACCATAGGGGAGAACAAGCGGATTACTGCAGCGGTCAAAGTCTCCATAGGCTTCATCAGGGGCACCTTCCAGACCCAGACAAAAGTCGTCAAGGAGGATCGAGAAACCCACACGGCAGTACTCGAGCTGTCGGGGTCGGGAGCAGGGAGCGGATTCAGCGCACTGGTCAATATCGGCGTCGTCGGGGTCGGAGCGGAGTCGGATGTGAGTTGGGACGCCAACGTGAACATCAACGGTCCTCTAGGCAGCCTTGCCAAGCCGTTGGTCGAGGGAAACATCAAGAAGATAGTAACTCAGCTCTTTGATTGTGTAAGAGCAAGGCTCAGTTGAGTCTTCACTACCTAACCATTAAGGAATCGCCCTTAAATAACTACTCCAGCCGTTTTCCGGCCCGATGAAAGGAACGAAAAGATATGGAATCACAGCACTCGTAGGGGCACTCATCGTAATCGTCGTCATCCTCATAGGCGTAGCAGCGTACGCGTTTGCATATCCTCCTACTTCTGTCACGACATCGACAGTGACAACCACGGCCACGACCACGACCACCGTCCAAGGGACGGGAACCGGGGTATCCACCGTGACCCAGACCACGACCGCGACTACGACCGTGACCACCGCCACGGCCGCACAAGCTAGCGCACTCTCGAAGCTCAAGGTAGGACTCATCCTGCCGCTGACTCCGGCGGACGACTCTTGGAACTACAACGCGTATAATTCGGTGCAGAAGCTCGAGAACGAATACAACTTCACTCTTAGTACCTCCGAAAACATCGCTTCAGGGACCGATGCCGCCGTCCCGGCCCAGCAGTGGGCGGGCGAGGGCTACAACATAGTCATATTCATGGGTGGTCAGTACCAGCAAGAAGCAAACACCTTCGCAGGGCAGTACCCGACCGTCATGTCAGTCTGCATTGACTGCACAGTGGCAAACTACTCCAACGTATACAGGATCTGGCTGGACCTTAGCGGCGGGGGCTTTGTCCTCGGCGCCATGGCAGGGATGGTCAGCCAGACACACAAGTTCGGCTTGGTAGGCGGCGGTGACATTCCTTCTATCTGGCAGGGTCACGAAGGTTTCATCGCGGGCGTCATGTATACGAGCCCGGTCACACCCAGCATCACCAATACATTCGAGGCATTTGCCTGGGCCGACGTATCAGGGGCCGAGACTTCTGCGACCAATGACTACACTGCTGGTGCCGACGTTGTCTTCTCATCAGGGGACGGCATAGACGTCGGCGTCCTGGGCGCAGCGATGGCACAACCCACGTCGCCTCAAGTATGGGCTACCAATGTGTACACGAACCTGACAGCTATCGAACCAGCCGACAACAGAATCCTGCTCGGCTCGATAGTGATAGACTACGCGACCCCGATGTTCAAGGCAATGCTGGACTATGTCACCAACAACTGGCACTGGGGCTATACCAAAGTCAACATGGCCTCGGGTCTGGAAAGAGTACAACCTGGTCCCAATGTCCCGGCAAACATTGCGGCTGCAGGCCTGGCGCTGCAGAGTGACATCGTAGAGGGTCAAATCATCATCTCCTTTGCCTCAACAGCGGGCGGATCCCCGTACTGCTTCGTCAATACAGGGAGTGCGTATGCGTCCACCTGCGGTGATACAACTCTAACAGTACCGTCCGGCGGCGGAACGCCGACCGGGAACATGGCTGCTCAGTTCAACTACCTCCCACCAGTTTCGAGTCTACCTTAGAGGGTGCTTGAGAATACGCAGGGCCTTCGATGGCTACGGGCAACGGCGTACAACGTCCTTGCCGTGGGTCTCGGCATACTCGCCGGGCTCGCGGTGGTCGCGTACGCTGGCGGCAACATCGAAGTCGCCCTGTCCTCCCTTTTTCTTGACCCGATAACGTCCTCGGGTGGCATTCAGCAAATCTTCGTTCTCTTCGTGATGTTCTATTCCATGGGTTTGGGGATAGGTCTTGCACTCAAGGCCGGACTCTGGAACATAGGTGCCCAGGGCCAGCTTCTGGCAGGTATGGTGATGGTGTTCGTCGTTTACCTTTACTTCGCGTTCCTCCCGTGGCCTGTCCTGTACGTCGCAATGATTCTGGGTGCGGCGCTCGGGGGCCTCCTCTGGATAGCGGTCCCGACCATACTTAGAGTGAAATTCGGAGCGAACGAAATCGTCGTCACTATCCTCCTGAACGTGGTTGCGACCAATTTCGGATTTTACATGCTGAGCGGCCCAATCAAGAGCCCCGGGACCGCCCTCGGCTTCCCAATTACGACGGTACTCCCAGCCAAGTTCCAGATTCCGAACATCATCGGGAGCGTTCCAATCACCTATGCCGTTCCCGCAACGATTGCGATTGGGGTCATCCTCTATTTCTTGGTCGAGCGGACACCGTTCAGGGTCAGGGCGAATACGGTCGGTGAAAGCCCCGAGACCGCTAGATACGCAGGAATAAGCATTCCCCGAGTCATGACCATCACCATGCTCGCAGCTGGAGCGCTCGCCGGACTTGCCGGCGCCACCTACCTGATGGGCTACCGATACGAGCTCGACATCGGCTCGTTCTCGACTAACTACGGTTTGGTCGCCATAATAGTTGCCCTCGTCGGAAGGAAGCATATGCTGGGGATAGGGATTTCCGCGTTCTTCTTCGCCTACATAGCATACGGCGCGGAGGCAATGGCGTTGGCTGTCAACGTGCCCACTTACGTCGTATTCGCCATGGAAGGCGTTATGATGATTGGGATACTAATGAGCTCTTATTTTGAGAGGAGGGGCGCAATCTGACTATCCCACTGTCTGACATCGCGACTGCGGTGCTGTCGACCACCCTCCAACTTTCACCGTTCTATCTGTTCGCCGGAATGGGGGAGATTGTATCGGAGAAATCCGGAGTGGCGAACATGGGCCTTGAGGGAATCATGCTCATGTCTCTTGTGATAACCTTCATTGTCGACTACGCAACAGGGAACCCCTGGGTTGCGCTGCTGGGGGCGATGGGGACTGCGGGTGTAATCGGCCTGGTTTTCGCGTTCTTCGCGTTACGGGTGCGCATGGACCAGATAGCCCTGGGGCTTGCGATCTATCTCTTTGGCCTGGGGTTCTCCTTCATAGTCTTCAACACCGCCTATCCCACAGGGCTCTTTCCCAACTACGTCGCCCTTCCCCCCATCTACTCAGCTTGGGGGACCGTTCCCTACCTCGGGACGATTTTCCTAAAGCTGGACATCATGGCCTATGTCTCCATAGCTCTAGTCGTCCTGACCGCCATATTCCTCAACCGAACCTCGTTGGGACTAAGGGTGCGAGCGGTCGGGGAGAATCCCAAAGCAGCTGACAACATGGGGGTCAACGTCAACAAGGTCAGATTGTTCGCAATCCTATTCGGCGCCGTGATGTTCGGTGTAGCGGGCTCTTACTTCGCGGGCAACTTCGTCCCCGGATTCCAGACCAACATAATAGCGGGGAGAGGCTTCATCGTGCTGGCCATGATATACTTCGCGAACTGGAAGCCTTATCCGACCATGTTCGCCGCTTTTTCGTTCAACCTGGTGTACGCACTTCAGAACGAGTACATCTCGATAGCGGGTTCTACCGTGGCATCGGTCTCCACCCTATTCAACATGCTCCCCTACGTTTTCCTCTTGGCCCTGATTCCTGTCTTTGGGAGAAAAGCTAGGGCACCCAAGTTCCTTCTGAAACCGTACCGTAAGGGATAGGCAGAGCTACGCTTTCGCGCCCGTAGTCATGAGCGTCGCGAGCTCGTTGATGTTCGCATTCTTTGCATCGACGATCTTCGTGACTCTCCCCTGATTCATCACTGCAATCCTGTCGCTCATGTCAAGTATTTCATCGAGGTCAGCGGATATCATGAGTATTGCCTTTCCTCCGGCCTTCTGCTTCATCAGGACGTTCCTGATGTATTCGGCCGACCCTACGTCCAGCCCCTTGGTGGGGTTGTTCGCAACGATGACCTTGGGCCCCCAGAAGAGCTCCCTCGCAAGGAGGAACTTCTGCCTGTTCCCTCCGCTGAGAGTCCTGAGAGGTGCGTCCTCGGAACTCGCCATGACGTTGTAGTCTCTGAGGAGGTCTTTCGTCTTGTTCCTGAGCTTCGACTCGTCTAGTAGCATCCCCCGCTTGAACTGCTCTGCGATGAAGGGCTGCAGGATCAGGTTCTCCTTCAGCGAGAAGTCGAACACGAAGCCCGTCTTGTGCTCTTCGCAGACGTGCGCGACGCCGGCTCTCCGGACCTCGTCCGGGCTCTTCCTCGTGACGTCGTTCCCTTCCAGCATGACCCCTCCGGACGTCGGCTTTCTCATCCCGGTTACCACCTCGTCCAGCTCGCGCTGGCCGTTCCCGGAAACTCCTGCTACCCCGAGTATCTCTCCCGCTTTCAGCTCTAGTGATACGTTCCTCAACGCCGGCGTTCCGAGGTCGTTCAGAGCCGATACATCCGTCAGCTGAAGGACCACCTGCCCCATCTGCACGTCCTGTTTCTGGACATTATACATCACCTCACGCCCTACTATGAGCATCGCGAGTTGATCAGGAGTCACCTCGCTTCTGAGCTTGGTTGCGACCACCTTCCCAAGCTTCATCACAGTAATCCTGTCCGCGATGGCCATCACCTCGTCGATGTGGTGGGTGACGAAGACTATGGACCTCCCTTCCGAGGCCATTTTCTTCAGGCTGACGAAAAGCTTCTCGGTCTCAATCTCTGTCAGGAAGCTCGTCGGTTCGTCGAACAGAAGTATGTCCGCCCCAATGAAAAGACACTTCAGAATCTCCACCCTCTGCCTCTCCCCAACCGAAATGTCTTCCACGAGGGCCTCTGGATCAACCTGGAGTCCGTAGGCTTCCTCCATGGCGAGCAACTTTGCTTTGATATCTCCCAGCTCCAGGATGAGTCTGCTCACTTTGAGGTCGGTCGTGAGGCTGAAGTTCTGCAGGACGCTCATGTTGGGAATAAGCATTAGGTCCTGGTGGACCATCCCTATACCGGCCTTCATCCCCTCCTTCGGGGATCCGATCTTGACCTCCTTCTCCTTCACAAAGACCTGTCCCCCGTCTGCCCTGTAGTAGCCGTACAGGACGTTGCAGAGGGTCGACTTCCCCGCGCCGTTCTCTCCCAGTAGGGCGTGGATCTCCCCCTTCCTCAGCTCGAAGTCGACGCTGTTGACAGCTATGAGGTCCCCGAACTTCTTTGTGAGGCCCCTGGTCCGGACAACGGGCCCTTCTGCTTGCATCTTCTCCAGGCTCATTTCATGGTGGTTCTGGACGGTATAAAGCGTTCTCCCTTACGATTCCCACATAACCCGGAGGCACTCCTTGACGGAACCCCCCCCTCCAGTACGGTCCGATAGAGCACCCCCCGCCAGGACCACCCCCAGGGCGGCGTCGATTCCGGACGTGTGCCCCCTGTGGGCGACCTCGAGTAGGTCGTCGAAGAACGCCCTCCCTTGGAGGACCCCGAGGATCAGTCTCTCGAAGGGCTCGTCTACATACCCCTTCGAAGTGTATGACAACAGGGCCGCGCTCTCTGGGACCGTCCTCCCTGCGAGTAGCCGTAGGGGGATGGAGATCTGCCGGGCCCCGGTGCATCTCGCGAAACAGTTGAACGTCGCAACGAACCCGCCCACGAAGTCGTCGCCGGCGGGAGTGAACCCTCCTCCCCTCCCAATCATCGGGAGGTACCGCATCGGCTCGTAGACGTACACCTCCCTCCCTTCTGCAAAGGGGACGAGGGTTTCCAACGCGAACGACCTCAACGCTTTATCGGAAGGGAGAGTCGGCCCCGAAGGGTACGCGTCGTACAATGATTTCAGCATCGCCGCTCCCTTGACAACGTCCCTCTCTTCGGGGAGGACGATCCTCCTTCTCCCCCTCAGACCGCTCCTGTGGACCTTTGCTTCGCTGGCGTCCACGGTCCAGGACTTGAACCCGACCCTCCCACCTCCAATAGAACACTCTTCCCCTGGCTCCAGTGGAGGCCGCCGGTCCTCCTGATACGGCATGTTGACCGCAAGCGGAGACTTCAGGTCCCCCCAGAGAAGTAGGATGTATTCTCCTCTCGTCCGGACGTAGGCCGACCTCTGGAATACCCTGGTGACCTCCCCTCTCCCACGTCTCGCGATGAACCTGGCCGCGAGCTCTCCCACCCCCGAGGCCCGTTGAATCATGCGCCGAACTTTTCTACGAACGCCGCAAAACCATCCTTGAAGACCTGCATGGGAAAACTCACTGTCCCCGCCCCCACCTGGCCGATGCCGGCCTTCCTGTGAGCGATTCCTGTGTTGATCATGGGCGTGACACCCGTCCTCAGGACCTTCCTAAGATCAATGCCCACGGGTGTCCCTTTGAAGTCGAGGAAGGGGATTAGGAAGTGCTTGTGCTGGGCCTGAGTTATCTCGTACATCCTCTCGGTAACGTCCAGCGCCCCCTGGACGCTCCCGCCCACCCAGGAGACAATGGCGGGAGCCGCCGCCATCGCGAAACCCCCGAAGCCCGCGGTCTCTGTGATTGAGCTGTCCCCCAGGTCGGGGTTCGCGTCTGCCTCTGTGAAGCCCGGAAACCAGAGGCCCTTCGGGACGGGAGCCGGGGCCGTGAACCATCGGTTTCCGAGGGAACTCACCCATATGCCTGCGTCGGTTCCATTGCGCGACATCACCGTCACCATCGTGCTGTACTTCACATTGTGGCCCGCGAGCGTCATGGCCTTTCCCGCTGCCATCCCCATGTTCAGCATTGTGAAGTTGTTCGCGTCGATGAACCTGCTCACCTCGGCCAGGGTCTTGGTGTCGAACCCCGTCCTGACCATGAACGGGGCAATCTGCTTCGCGAAGAGCGAAGTCGTCGCGACGTACCTGTTGTGGCAGTCATCCCCCATCGTCAGGGCCTGCGCTATCATCGGCTTGAGGGCGAGTCCCGCGCCTGCCCTGATCATCCCCTTCGCCGTCGCCTGCAGCACAGGGGCGACGGTCTCTGACATCCAGTGCAGTCTGTCCAGAACCTCCTTGCTGAAAGCGCCGTATCTCAGCACCTTTCCTATGCCCTCGTTCATGTTGGAGTAGGTCTTGTTGCCGAATTCCTTGTCCTCGAGCTCGAAGACAGGCATGCTGGGGGAGATTATGCCCGCCATGGGTCCTGCCGCGTTGTGGTGGTGGTCGCAGTCCAGCTTGATTTCCCCCTCTTCCGCGAACCGCGCCGCTTGTTTTTCTGACTCGGCCCAGCCTTCGTAGATCGCCGCGCCAATTATCGCACCTTTCATCGGGCCGCTGGCGTCCTTCCAGAGCAGGGGAGGGCCGGCATGCAAGAGTGTCTTCCCACGGAGGCCCATCTTCTTGGAGGCGGGGCCCATGTCGACCCATACCGGCTCCGAGTCCATCATCCTCCCGACCGCTTTCTGGTTTGCCTCTTCGACTGCTTCCTTCGAGACAGTCAACGGTAATTCCGTCCCGTCTGACATGTTAAAGGTTTGTGACATGGAAATGCTTAACACGAATGGCGTCTCCCTCGAGTTCCGTTGTCGGTAGTAAGCGTCGTCAAGCGCAACCTCTTTCGCGACTCCATTCAACTGATGCGTCTGTCTGAAGACGTGAAGAAACTCGACGGCGTCGATGAGGCGGTAGTCTCCATGGGAACCGACACAAACCGGAGGCTCCTGAAGGACCTCGGACTCCTCGGGACCGAGAGCAAGACCGCAGGGGACGGGGATCTCATCATCGCCGTCCGGGTCCTAGAAGGGTTCGACGTGGAGGGTGTGATGACGAGGGTAGAGCAGCTGGTGATGACCCCCCCTACTCCGTCTGGAGGGACGAGGGAAAGGGTCTTCCACAGCGTGCGCTCCGCGCTCGAAGCCACCACTGGTACGAACCTCGCTGTCGTTTCCCTCCCCGGAAAGCTCGCGTTCGAACCTACCATGGAGCTTCTCCGGAGCGGTGTCAATGTCCACCTCTTCAGTGATCACGTCCCGGTGGACCAGGAGTTAGAGCTCAAGCGGTACGCGAGCTCGAAGGGGCTGCTTGTGATGGGCCCAGGGGCCGGAACAGCTCTGGTCAACGGGGTGGGGCTTGGATTCGCCAACTCGGTGAGAAGGGGGGACGTCGGAATCGTCGCTTCCGCGGGCACAGGAATCCAGGAGGTCTCCATAATGTTGGACAGGATAGGACTCGGCGTATCGGCCGCGCTTGGAGTAGGGGGGACGGACGTGAGCGAGCGGGTGGGCGGCTTGATGATGAAGGATTGTCTGCGACTCCTGGAGAATGACCGAAAGACCCGGATGATTATGATAGTCGCGAAAACTCCAAAGGCAAAGGTCATCCGCGAGGTGATGGAGCGCGTAGAAAAGGGGACTTCCAAACCTGTGGTCGCCTGCTTCCTGGGGCTCGACCCTCCCAAAACACGTGACGGAAGGGTGATTTATGCTAAGACACTTCACTCCGCCGTCCACGCTGCGGCGCGCATCTCCGGAGGGGAGAGCGAGAAGCAGTTCGACTCCGGCATCTCGACCGGCTTCGAGCAGCTGTCAAAGGCCGCAGGTAGACTCAGGGAGGGTATTGGAGGGACGAGGAGGTTCGCGAGAGGCCTCTACAGCGGGGGCACCCTGGCGCACGAGACCCTCCTGATATTCAGGGAACTGATCGGAGAGGCCTACAGCAACACTCCTCTCTCGGACGAGTTTGGGCTCGCTGACCCAAACATGAGCAGAGGGAACTCGGTGGTCGACCTGGGAGACGAGTCCTTCACCGCAGGAAGGGCGCACCCCATGATCGACCCAACCCTCAGGAAGCTCCGGATCGCCCAGGAGGCCAGTGACCCGAGCGTCGCCATCCTTCTGCTCGACGTCGTTCTCGGCTACGGCTCGTCCCCAGATCCGGGAGGGGCACTGGCGGGCGTTATCGAAGAAAATGTTCTGGGGTCGGGGAAGAAGGGACGGGGACCCGTTGCAATGGTCCACGTCTGCGGGACCGAGTCCGACCCACAGTCCCTTACTGTCCAGAGCAAGAAACTGTCAAGCTCAGGGGCACTCCTGTTCTCAAGCAACGCGCTCCTCTCGGCGGAGGCGGCTCTGGTGGTCGGAGGGAGCAGCGTTTCTGCGCGCCTCAAGCAGAAGTGGGGTGAGCTCTTTGGCTAAGAAGGCTGCTCCCCAGAACCTCCTGGGCTCGGAGCTCGTGGTGCTTAACCTGGGCCTGGACATTTTCAGGCAGGCACTCGAGAGTCAGAAAGTGAAGTGCGTCCAGGTCGACCTGACCCAGGCGCCCAAGCTAGACAAGAGACTGGCCGACGCCCTGGACAGGCTGCTGTAGGCGTCGGTCGCCGAGTCTCCTAGAATTCGATTTCGATCGAAGACGTGGGCTTCAACGGCTTGGTCGCGGCAAGCACACTCTTCGGGACGGGTCTGGTTCCGAGCCAGTTCTTCTCCTTGGCGAAGGGTTTCACGTACTGCTCCCACTGCTGTCTGTTGATGTAGAAGATGCGAGCGCCCCCGAGCTCGTGCTGCATCTCAGGCCAGGGTTTGGTGACGTGATTGAACCTGAAGCCAAGCCTGAACCCGAAGGGGCTCTCGAAGGTCGCCCACCATTCGTTCACGCCCACGACGTCGAAAGCGTGCTCCATCTTCGATATGTACAGCAGTACCCCGACCCTCTCGGCCCTTTTGAGAACCAGCGTGTGCAGACTGACTGCCACGTTCTTGTCCCAGAATCTGTGGTCCACGACTCCTACGAGCTCTCCGTCTTTCCTCGTCGCCACTATCACGTATGTGTCCTTGAGCCTGTTCTGCTGCCAGGCGAGGATTTCCGCGTACGTCCTTGTGCCGACCAGGTGGTAGAAGTCCTTGTCGTACTTGTTGTCGATCAGTGGCTTCAGTGATCGCAGGATGGCCGGGGCCTCACTCTTCACCGCTGGTCGGATGACGAGCTGCTCTCCACTCTTCGTCGTGTATGTCTTCGGCACGAACGGCTTCTGGAAAGCAGGGTCGTCGGGGATGCCCCCCAGGTACCCCTCTATCTCTTCAACCGAGAAGTTGAAGGAGTCGAACGAAATCGGAACGGTTGGCTTTACCATAAAATTCAGGCCGTCGGCGCGGTTTTAATCATTATCCCGAAACTTGTGAGCTCGCTATCGGTGTGCCCGGGCGAGGCTTTCCTTCGGCTGCCGGCGTGCCCTGGTCGCCGAGACCTCTGCTACCGCCTCTCGTATCTGGTTGTAGGTCCCGCATCGGCAGACCAGGCCGCTGGTGGCCTCCACTAGGTCGGCGTCGGACGGGTGGGGATTCGACATCAGCAGCTCGTGGGTGGCAAGCACCCAAGCGGGCGTGCAGAAACCGCACTGTGCGGCCCCATGGCTCACAAAGGCACTCTGGATCGGCGCAAGCCCCCCGTCTTCCGCAATCCCTTCGACGGTTTTCACCTCGCGGCCGTCCGCCTCCACGGCCAGCACGAGGCAGGACTTCACTAATTGGCCGTCCAGCAGGACGGTGCATAGGCCGCACTCTCCCCTCCAGCAGGCGGCTTTTACGCTCCTCACTTCGAGCTTCTCCCTCAGGAAGTCAAGGAGGAGCTCGTTGTCCTTTATCATCCTCTTCCTTGCCCTCCCGTTCACAGTTACCGAAATCTCCCTCACTGGCTCATCATCCTCCTCAGTACCTTCGTGGTGATTACCTTGAGCAGGTGCTTCCTGTATGCTGCTGTCGCGAGCACATCATCGACGCACTCCACCTTCTCCGATGCGAGGTCCGCTGCCTTCCTCACGCTCCCGGGCGTGATGCCGTCTCTGATCGCTTCTTCCACCTCCACAGAGCGGAAGGGGGTCGAGTTGACGGAGCCGTAGACCACCCTCGCAAGCCTGTTCTTCTCCCCATTCGACACCATCACGGCCACGCTTGCAAGCGAGAACTCTGAGCCTCCAGTGAACTTCTCGAACGCGCTATGTGCACCCTTCGCCTGAGGGATGTCGACAGCCGTTACCATCTCTGAAGGTCCCAGGTCTATGTCCACGGGCCCCCGGATGAAGCCGCTGACGGGGACTTTCCTCCTGCCGTCAGGCCCCGCGACGGCTACGGTGGCGTCAAGAGCGATCAGCGCGGGCGGACTGTCCACCCATGGTATTGCTTCGCAGAGGTTCCCCACAAGGGTCGCCCTCCGCCTTATCATGGGGTCGGCCACCCTGGCGAGGGCCTCGTGCAGGACCGTGTAGTCCTTCTTGAGCACCCCCCCTTCAAGGAGCTCAGAGAGCGTCACGGCTGAGCCGATGCTGAGCCCCTTCCCAGGTGCGTTGTCGAGCATCTTCAACTCCTTCACCTCCTTCACGTCTATGACGTGGGCGGGGGACATGAGCCGCTCTTTCATGAAAGCAATGAGCCCCACCCCACCCCCCATCAATTTGGCCTCATCTCCGTACTGCTTGAGCAGTGCGAGTGCTTCGTCGAGGCTGGTCGGCCTGTGGTATTCGAAATCGGGGAGAGTCGTGTAGGGGGAGCCGAAGCTCATGGCCTTAGCTTCACCTCGGTCTCGATTCTCCCGTAGCTTTCCATGGCCCTCGCTAGCAGCTCCGGCCTCTGTTCCGAGATTGCCTTCCAAACCTCCTCCGGACACATTGGGAGGCTGTTCAGCTTGACACCAATGCTCCGGAATATGGCGTTTGAAATGGCCGAAGCCACCGATATCATGCTCAGCTCCCCTATTCCCCTCGCGCCCAGCGGCCCGTCGAACTGCGGCGTCTCGACGAACCTTGCGACTATCTCCCTCGGGATGTCCTTCATCCTCGCCAGGTAGTAGCTCGTGAAGTTCGGGTTTGTGACCCACCCCTGCTCATCGAACTTTATCTTCTCGAACAGGGCTATGCTCATGCCCATCACGAAACCCCCGTCGAGCTGCATCTTCAGCAGCAATGGATTGATCGCCTTTCCGACGTCGAATACCTGGACCGCCTTGGACACCTCGATGGCCCCCGTCACAAGGTCCAGTTCTATCTCGACCGCTGTCCCGCCGAACGTGTGAAAGATGGTGGGCACTCCCTGACCCGTCTGGGGGTCGAGGAAGCTGTTCAGGCTCGATGTGTAGTGCCCTCTCCCTATCACAGGGCCTCCGATGGTGTTCCCGTTTGGATAGACGTACCCGAAGATGAGGTCCTTTAACGGGAGTGCGACCCAAGGTCTCCCCTTCGCCCTTACTCCCCCTTCGGTCAGCTCGAGTTCAGAGGTGGGGAGCCTGAGCACCTGGCCGGCGAGGTCCAGGATCTGGGCCTTCGCGTCCTCGCAGGCCCTAATGGTGGCCACGCCGTCAGTGAAGAGCCCCCTGCTCCCCACCGTCTGCCAGGTGTAAGCGGACTTGCCCGTGTCCCTGATGGGGTCCACCCTGACCTTCTCGACGGAGATGCCGAACTGGTCTGCGACGATCTGCGAAAGCGCGGTGGCCGTCCCCTGGCCGAAGTTCCCTGTGGCTACCACGAGGTCGATGGTGGTATCCTCGTTGAACTTCACAATAGCGGAAGAGGAGGCGTTGGGTGGCTGCGACGGGCCCTTGACACAGAGCGCGAAGCCCCTCGCCCTCACCTTCCAGGGCTCCGACGCCGGCGGAATCTTTCCTTCCCAGTCAATGGTCTCGGTCAAGGTCTGCAGAACCTTCCTCGGATCCCCCGCGTCCTCCCTGACCCTCTCGCCGGTGGCGGTGTGGGATTCCCCCGGCCTGAGCAGGTTGATCCTCCTAAGCTTCGCCGAGTCCATCCCCAGCTTCTTCGCCGCCCTTTCGAAAACCTGTTCCAGCACCCAGTTACTCTCAGAGTAACCGAAGCCCCTCATAGCGGTGGTTGGGATCTTGTTCGTGTACACCGCGAGCGACTCGCAGTAGACGTTCGGGATCTCGTAGACCCCTTCAGCCGAGTATCCCATGGCTCTGGATACGTTCACCGTGTAGTCTGCGTAGGCGCCTGCATCCAAAACGAACCTCACCTTATAGGCCAGACACTTGCCTTCCTTGGTGAACCCCGCCTTGACGTTCGCCACCACCCCCTCCCTCGACGCGCCGGACGCGAAGTTCTCTTTCCTCGAGAGCACGAGTTTAACGGGCCTGCACCCTACTGCCTTTGACGCGAGGGCGATTAGCGCCTCCCAACCCAGTCCTGCCTTTCCCCCGAACCCACCCCCTACGAAAGGCACCTTTACCGTGACCTTGTTGTACGGAACGTTCAGCGCCTCCGATACTATCTGCCTGACCACAAACGGGGACTGGCAGCTCGTCCAGATTTCATAGGTCCCATCCCTGAACGCCTGGGCGACAGTGCACTGGGTCTCCATGTAAGCGTGGCTCACGTGAGATACCTTCAGTTCCTCCTCGACGAACTCCTCAGACTCCTCGAATCCCTTCTCCGTGTCTCCGTGGATGAGTCTGAACCTGTTGGCGATGTTGGTGCCCGGCACTGGATAGAAGACGGGAGCGTGCTTGTACTCCTCCATGTGTTCGTGCAATAAGGGCGCGTCGGGGCCCAGCGCCTGAACCGGGTCGAATACCGCGGGCAGGTTCTCGTACTCCACATCAACGAGCTCCGATGCCCTCTCTGCTCCCTCCAACGTCTCCGCGACAACGAGCGCGACCGGATGACCCGCCCACCTCACCTTCTCGACCGCCAGCAGATCCCTGTCGCCCGCGTACATCCCAACCCTGAATGGCATGTCTCGGCCCGTGAGGACGACTGCGACTCCAGGCACCTCCTTTGCCCTGTCGACGTTGATGCTGACTATCTTCGCGTGGGGGACGGTGCTTGTAACAAGCTTCGCGTGCAGGGTTCCGGGGAGGTCCCAATCGAACGTGTAAAGTGCCGTCCCAGTGACCTTCCTGACGGTGTCCTCAGGTGGAACGGGCCTTCCTACGAAGGTGTCGCCTGTCAAGAACCGGGAGAACCCCTCAAAAATATAAAAGGATTTTCCCGTCTCATGGGTCTCGCGTTCGGCTCAACTCCCAGTTCCTGCGCGGCTCGGCGCGACGGACGGCGACCCATGTTCGATCAGATGCTCGGAGTTGGCGCGAATCGCCTTCGTCCCAGGGCTGAGCCTGACGCTGGCCGAAGGCACGGCGTCCCTGGGCACGCTTGCGGGCTAATCAATCGGTTAAATCCCGGGCATTGGCGCCGGGAGCCCGTGGCGAAGAAGACAATTCACCACGTCGACTTCGAGACCCTGGTGAGAATCAACGCTGCAGTGGTCGCTCTGACAAAGGAGAACCACGAATACTCGTCTGCCGACGGCCGGAAACTCCGGAGTCTCGTCAGGGAGGTCGAGCAGAGGGCAGACAATGAGGAATTCGAGGATGCCGTCGCGGAAAAGGCGGCGCTGCTCGTATATGACATCGCCCGGGGGCAGTACTTCCACGCCGGGAACAAGAGGACTGCTCTGGTGGCCGGCCTTGCGTTCCTGACCAAGAACGGGCACACCGTCGACATCGAGGATGCTGATTTTGTTTCCACCGTGGACAAGGCCGGCATAGCCGCAGCGGACCTCGACGACGTCTACGCAGTGCTCAGGGGTATGATATCGAAGGGGAAGACAGAGCGGAGGCGTTGGGATGTCGTGGTCAAGGGGGCTGTGAAGAAGCATCAGGAGTTTCTGACGAAGCTCGCCTCCTAGCTCTAATGATTCTCAGCGGTAAGAAACGTCTCATCCTTTTATCTCCATTAGGAGTTGGCCGAATAATCGACCTAAATTGCGCGTCCCTGAGACGGAGGTCGATTCACTGCATGGAGGGTTTGAAAGCAGTGAAACGGCGGGGCCCTTTCCATCTCACGGTTGGCGTGAAAGGCTCCGAGAGACGATAGCCGACAATAGGCACCCCGTCAATCTTGTTGGGGTGGGTAACGAGTTCAAAACGGACGACGCAGTGGGTCTGGAGATCATCGCTTCCATCTGGTCGAGGCTCGGCACGTCCCCGGCGCCAGGTGTCAAGATTCACGCACGTACCCCGATGCCGGAAAGACTGCTCTCGAAGCTGGCCTCCAGAGAAGGGCGGACAGTTGTCTTTGATGCGGTCGAGGCCTTGGAGAAACCAGGAGAAGTCGTCTTCCGCTCCATGGCCGACATTAAGTATGGTTTCTTCGGTACACACAACATACCGCTGAATCTCGTCCCCGGGCTTCAGGAGCGCCTGGGGGATTTCTTCCTCGTGGGGGTCCAGCCTGCCTCGCTGGAGGTGGGTCGCGGTCTAACCAACGAAGTACGGGAAGCAGTGAAAGACATTGTGAGTGTAGTTTCAGAGGGGGTGGCGAAGCGAGCATGACGGACTTCACAGATGTCATCTTGGGGCCGCTCATCATCATAGTCGTCGACTTGGTCGCGTTCACGCTAGTGGGCAGGCTCGGGAAGCGCACCAGAGGTCAGGGCGTCAAGTACGAGCCCTTCTCGGGAGGGGAGAAATCAGTCCCCGCACGGGGGCTCTACCAGTCGAGCCTCTTTGTCTTTGCCGCACTCTTCCTCGTTGCCGAAGCCTTCGCGCTCATGCTCGCAGGTTCGTTCGAGGCTTCAGGGTCCTTCTACCCCCTGCTCTTCCTGATTGGAGGGGGGTGCGTAGGGATGATCACCATCTACTGGTTCATGTCTTCGGGAGGCGGGACCTTTTAGCTCCAGACTCACCAACTGGGCGAGGAAGAGGTCCATCTGGGTCTTCCATCTCAACGCCGCGTCCTGCAACGGTTGCGACATCGAGATACTCGACGCCCTCACCCCCCGCTTTGACGCGGAAAGGCTGGGCGTTGTGCTCGTTCCGAGCCCGAGACACGCCGACGTCATGCTTGTCACGGGGGTAACGAACCCCATGATGCGCGAGCGGCTCAGGACGGTCTACGAACAGATGCCCGAACCGAGGCACGTGGTGGCGATCGGTGCCTGCGCCCTCGGAGGGGGTGTGATGAAGGACTGCTACAGCGCCGGGGGCGGCATAGACTCTGTGATACCGGTGGATCTGTACATACCAGGGTGCCCGCCGAGGCCGGAAGCGATTCTCTACGGAATCCTGAAGCTGGTGACGGGGATTCCCGACCCCATCCCTGAAGGTGAGGCAATTGTCAAGTGAGGAACTAGCTCCGCTCGCCTCCAGGCTCGGCGGTACGGTGGCCGCCGGTCCGAAGACGACGATCCTTTCCGTGTCCCCCGACAAGGTCGTCGAAGCCTGCAAGGGGGTGTCTTCGCTCCCCGGATGGTATCATTTGACCACCATAACAGGGATGGACCTCGGGCAGGACATTGCAATACTCTACCACTTCTGGCAGGGGAAGAGGTTTGTCCAGGTAAGGACCCAGGTCCCCAAAAGCGCGCCTCGGCTGGAATCCATCACGGGCGCCCTCGCCGCGGGGATCATATACGAAGCCGAGATCCAGGACGTGCTCGGCGTCGCCTTCGAAGGGAACCCGTACTTGGGCAAGAGGCTAATCCTTCCGGACGCCTACCCGACAGACGCGCCGCCGCCTCTGCAGAAGGGCACGGATCCCCACAAGATCAAGAAGATGATGGAGCTTGAGTGACCAGGGCACAGATGCGAAGCGGACAGAAGCTGGCGCAGGGCTCATGCAATACTCCACAGAGGGGATGATGCCCTTCGGCCCTGTGCACCCGTCGCTGAAGGAGCCGGAGTACTTCAAGCTCTACCTTGAGGGGGAGAAGATAGTCCATGTCGAGCCCAGAATTGGGTATGTACACAGAGGGATAGAGCGCGCAGCGCAGGAGCGAACTTGGGTCAAGAACATCTACATGTTCGAAAGGATTTGCGGAATCTGTAGCTTCCATCACAGCCTCACCTACACCGAGGGGGTCGAGGCGCTCGCCCCGTTCGAGATTCCGAAGCGCGCAAAGTACCTAAGGGAGCTCGTCGCCGAGCTCGAAAGGATTCACTCCCACCTCCTCTGGCTCGGGCTCCTCGGACACTGGGCAGGCTTCGACACACTTTTCATGTGGATATGGAAGGACCGCGAGCACATCCTCGACCTCGAAGAGGCCATATCTGGCAACAGGGTCAACAAGTCCTACACCACGCTGGGGGGAGTTAGGAATGACCTCCCCGATGGCCTTGCCGACCGGATCCGGGCGGAGATGGCCTACGTAGAGAAGAGGGCTGCGTACTACAAGGGCCTCGTTCAGAGTGAGGAAACCTTGGTCGTCAGGACCAAGGGACGGGGCCGCATTAACCAAGAGGTCGCAAGGAAGCTCTGCCCTGTGGGCCCCCTGCTGCGCTGCACTGGAATCGCCAGGGACATAAGGGCGGAAGACCCCTACGCGGCCTACGGCGAGGTCCCTCCCCAGGTTCAGACCTCGAACGAAGGCGACATCGCGTCTCTGCTGACCCTCCGTCTAAACGAAATCACGGATTCCTGCCGGATGGTGAAGGAGACGCTCGAGAAAATGCCCGAAGGTCCATTCAGGGTAAACTTCCCGAGGAGCGTACCGGCAGGGGAAGCGTCCTTCCACGTCGAGGCACCGAGGGGGGAGCTCTTTTACTTCGTGAAGTCCGGCGGAGGATCAGTTCCAGAGCGGGTGAAGGTCCGGACCTCCACCCTGGCCAACATCCTCACGGCGACCGAGATGCTCAAGGGACATGTGCTGGCTGACGTGCCCGTGGTCCTCACGGGAATGGATCCATGCTTCGGCTGCATGGACAGGATTTCCGTCGTCGACGTTGACAGGTCGAAGGAGTGGACCGTCGGAGGGGAGGCTCTCCGCAGGTACGGCATCGAGTATTACAGGAGGAAGTGAGATTGGACCTAGTCCAGGTCGTAGAATTACTGTTCTTCCCCGGGCTCACGTTCTTTGTATGGCTGGCGTTCTTCTTCGAGTGGCTCGAACGCAAGACTGCGGCCCGGATGCAGGGGAGAAGGGGCCCTGTAGTCACGGGGCCCTTCGGCATCCTTCAGCCTGTCGCCGACTTCTTCAAGCTCGCTTCCAAGGAGGAAATAATCCCCGCAGAATCGGACTCTTTCGTGTTCAGGTGGGGGCCGGCGTTGTACTTCGCCGCGCCCGCCATCGGGATAGCTTTCATCCCCGTGTTGGGATATCAGGCCATCATCAATAATCCGATTGACCTTCTGTTCATGCTCTTTGTCCTCACTTTCTCGACGCTGATGGCGACCCTTCTGGGGTACGCGTCTGCAGGGAGGTACTCCACCATAGCCGTCGGGAGGCTCGTAATTCAGTACACCAGCTACGAGGTCCCTCTGCTGATTGCCATGGTGACCCCGGCAGTCCTCGCAGGGAGCCTTTCCATCGGGGGCATAGTCTCTGCCCAGAGCTCCGGGTGGTACATTTTTCCTGCCTTCATAGCGTTCGCAGTCTTTATCGTAGCCGCACTGGCGGAGCTAGAGAAGCCCCCCTTCGACATCCCCGAAGCCAGCACCGAAATAGTGGGGGGCTGGATGACAGAGTATTCGGGGAACGCTCTCGCGTACATCAAACTCACAAAGAACCTGACATACGTGTTCCTGTCCGCGCTCGCCGTCAGTCTGTTTCTCGGAGGGGCCGGGGGGCCGGTCCTTTTCTCTGACGCTAACCTTCAGGCCCTGGTCTACTTCGTCTACTTCCTCGTGAAGCTCTTCGCTGTCGGGTTCCTGATCTTCGCCATCAAGACCGCTCTGGCAAGGGTCCGGATAGACCAGGCAGCCAGGCTCTTCTGGACGGTCCTCACTCCTCTCAGCCTTCTGCAGTTGGCGCTGGTGGTGTTGCTTAGATGACAGACGAGCCGAGGAGGAAGGTCGCCGGCGCACTGGGCGAGATGTTCAGAACGGTCATGGAGCACCCAGTGACCGCGCAGTACCCATTCGGCAAGACCTCCCTGCCGCAGAGGTTCAGGGGGAAGCTCGACGTGGACCCGGTGAAGTGCACAGGGTGCAGCATCTGCGAAATCGTCTGCCCTGCCGGGGTAATCACCATGGTCCCGGTCGGGAAGAAGACCATAGGCTCAAGGCAGGTGGACATCAAGAGGCCACTCTTCGACCTCTACACGTGCATCTCGTGCGGCCAGTGCGTGGACGACTGCAAGTTCGGTGCCCTGAGTCTGACCCACGACTTCGAGCTGGCGGTTTTCAAGAAGAAATCACTGGTGATGGATAAGGCGCTCAAGGTTGGAAAGTGAGCTCGTCGCGCTCCTGATTTCGGGAGCGCTCTTCGTTACCGTGGGGGCGTCCCTGCTTGCGTCCAAGGTTTCCAACTCTCTCATATCGCTCTTCTATGCGTCCATCGTGCTCGGGATAGCCTTCACCGTCTATGGGGATGGTCTGCTGGGACTTCTTACGATGATCACATTTGCCGGGGCCATATCTGTCCTGCTCCTTTCCGTCGTCCTGATAACGGGGGAGTCTAAGCTCGATCTTGGAGCGCGCAAGCTGGCGGTTGGGGCGATCCCACTGGCCGCCGCCATAGGAGGCATCACGCTCGTCGTCGTCTTTACAGGGCAGGCGGGAGGGATTGCATCCTCTGACTCCTCCCTGGCGGTACTCAGCTTCCTCTGGACCCTTAGGCCCTGGGACATGCTGATTCTGATTGTCGTATTCGCTGCCGCCATGGTCGCCATAGTCAGCCTGCTTGGGAAGGAGGACTAGCTTGGCCCTCGATCAGACCATCCTCATTGCCACTGGTACTGCCCTCCTGTTCACCGGAATCGCTTCGATAGCTGTCTCGAAGAACCTGCTGAAGAGCATCATGTCATTCCAGGTCGCTGTCTTCGGCGCGAATCTTTCTCTTTTCGCATCCGGTATGGCGTACGGACCACGGCTTCTCTCCGATGCCTTCGTCGTTCTCTCCGTGCTCGTGGGGGCGGCGGTGGAGGCGGTGGGGCTCGCCATCATCGTCATGGTGTACCGCAGGTACGGGACTCTGAACCCTGACGAAATCAGGAGGCTGCGCAGATGATATACTGGGCCTGGCTCTCTTGGGTCATCCCACTGTTGGGAGTCCCGCTGGTCCCACTGGTTTCTAGAATCGATGGCAGGCTGCGGGGGTGGCTCGCTGTCGCCGCGTCTGGTCTGGGAATGGTGGCAGCGTTCTACGGGGCCATGACCTTCGCAACCTCCGTCACCGAGGGGTACACCCTCTGGCTCCCGCAGCTGAGCGTTACACTGCAGGTGAAGGCGGACCAGCTTTCAGCCCTGGTGGGAGCGTTCGTCTCCTTCGTCTCGTTCCTGGTGGTCGTCTACTCGCTCGGGTACATGAGGGAAGAACCGGGCCAGAGCCGCTACTACTCTCTCGTCCTCCTGTTCGTCGGCTCCATGATGGGGCTCGTGATGGCGGGGAACCTCATACAGTTCTACTTCTTCTGGGAACTGGTGGGTGTCTGCTCGGCGCTCCTCATCGCATTCTGGACTGACAGGCCCGCCGCGAGGAAGGCGGGGTGGAAGGCATTCGTGGTCACGCGCCTCGGGGATGCCTCGCTTCTTATAGCGGTGATCTTCATCGCCGTCACGTTCGGTTCGACAAGCTTCGACACCATCCTCGGCCCTAACGGGATAGCGACGCTTGCAACCGGGACCATATTCGCCCTCGGCCTGTTGATGTTCATCGGCTCCATGGGCAAGTCCGCCCAGGTCCCGCTTCAGGCCTGGCTCCCTGACGCCATGGAAGGCCCCAACACAGTCTCAGCCCTCATCCACGCCGCGACAATGGTCAACGCAGGAGTATACCTGATGCTCCGTATGTATCCTGTGATCACACTTCCGCAGCTTTCCGGGTCCCTCACGGACATCATCCTTGCGGTCGGCCTCCTCAGCGCCCTGGTCGGCGGGGTCTGCGCATTCGCGGCAGACGACCTCAAGCGAGTCCTCGCCTATTCGACCATAAGCCAGCTCGGTCTGATGTTTGCGGCCATAGGGCTGGGGAACCTCTACGCGGCGGCCTACCAGATGATCAGCCAGGGGCTCTTCAAGGCCCTCGCGTTCCTCGCCGCGGGCTCGGTCATAACGGCCCTGGGCACGAGGAACATCAACGAGATGGGGGGGCTCGCCCGGGTTCTGAAGTACACCTACGCCGGTTTTCTCGTAGCGATGCTTGGCATGAGCGGCCTCCCGCCCCTGGTCGGATTCTGGAGCAAGGATGCGATTCTGTCGTCGGCTTTCAGCGCAGGGGCACTCCAGTCCGTCCTCGTCATCTGTGTCTTCACGCTGACGGCTCTCTACAGCTTCAGGGCCCTCCTCCGTGTCTTCCACGGGAAGCCCGGTTGGACGAAGACGCCGAAGGAGTCCCCTCCGACGATGGTGGTCCCGATAATGATACTCGCTCTGTCGGTGCTCACCGCATGGGCAATCCTGCAGGCGCAGCCCCTCCTCTCGTCAGTCACCTGGGTGCCCGGTGCGGCCACTCTCGCTACGTCACTGACGGTGCTCGGCCTGTGCGCCGCCCTGGCCTACTTCGCCTTCATCCCCGACTACCAGAAGGTCCTAGGAACCGTCCAGTCGAACAGGGGGCTACTGGCGCTGAGGGGGTTCCTCCACGAGGGCCTCGGCTTTGACAGGTTCTACCAGTGGGTCTACAACGGGGTCATGCGCCCGCTCTCAGTCGCAGTTTCCCGCATCCAGTCGGGCCTCATCAGGGCCAACATGGCCCTTCTGCTCCTCGCCGCAGCGGTGTTGTTCCTGCTCTTCGCCGTTGGAGTGCTCTGACAATGTGGCCCACAACCGTGATGGAAATCCTGTTCGCAGGTGGGATGCTGTCCTTGTTTGCCGACGTCGGAGGCAAGGCCTCGGAGTCTCTCAGACGCTACGGGGCGGCGACGGTGAGCGCCCTCGCGCTCGCATCTTCGCTCCTGGTCCTCGCCTCTGGCTGGGCGGGGTCCCTCGGCCCCGTCGTGAAACTTCAACCTACGTCAGAGCCCTTCGCCAGCCTCTACGTGGCCGACAAGTTCACGACGTTCGTTGCTTTCACCGTACTCGTGGTTGGGCTCGCCGTGCTGCTGTACTCCATGAGGTACTTCGACTCTGGCAGGAACGGGCCCTTCTACGCCCTCTACACTCTCCTGATGTGCAGCCTGGTGGGGGTGATCTCCGCCGGCGACCTGCTGACCCTCTTTCTGTTCTGGGAGGGGATGGCCGTGTCCGCCTACGGGCTGGTGACCTACGGGCGTTCCCAGGTGAACATAGAGGCGGGCATCAAGTACTTCCTCATGGCTGGAATTGGGAGCTTGCTGGCGCTGTACGGAATCGGAGCCATATACTTCTCAGCAGGCTCAATCCAGCTAGCCGCCATCGGTTCGGCACTGGGGAACAGCTTCGGACAGCTCGGTCTCGTCGTCCTGGTCCTCGGGCTCGGTGTGGAGGCCGCCGTGGTCCCGCTGCACACCTGGCTCCCAGACGTGTACTCGGGGTCCTCTCTCCCGACGGCTTCGGTGGTTTCTGGGGCGGTGACGGGGGTTGGCGTCTTCGCCCTGCTCAAGGTACTGGAGCCCTTGGTACCGGGGAACGGCTACGCGCCTGTTACCGCGACCCTGAGCGGGCCTTCAAACCTGCAGCTTGTGCTCATCGGCCTCGCCCTGGTGACCATGTTACTGGGGAACCTCTCCGCCCTTACCCAGGGGAACCTCAGGCGGATCCTCTCGTTCAGTTCCATCGCCCAGACGGGATACATGCTCGCGGCGCTCTCCACCCTCAACCTCGCGGGGATCGTAGCGGTCGTCTTTACGATATGGAATCATGGTCTGCTGAAGTCCAACTTCTTCATGGTCCTGGGGAAGAAGAACGCGTCGATCGAAGATTCCCAGCTCGACAAGCTGAGAGGGGTCGGGAGGGGGAACAGGATTCTGGGATTCTTCTACGCCTCGTCGTCCATGGGCATGATGGGGGCTCCCCCCTTCGGCATGTTCTGGAGTGAGATCCTGGTGGTACAGTCCCTCCTTATCGCGGGCCAGTCGACAGGTTCAATCTTCTACTGTATGGCGGCGGCAGTGGTACTGAACATCGTGATCTCCATCGGATACTACTACAAGATCATCAACACAGTGGTCTTCGGCGAAGAGCAGGGCGAAAAGGACACCCGTCCGATTGCGGATTTGTTCCCTCCGGCCGCGCTGCTTGCCATCAGCGTCCTGACAGGTATTGCCCCCTTCCTGATCCTTGGGAACGTGTTGTAGATTGGCTCCCAACCGCGAGATTCGGCACTCGCCTTATTACGTCGCTTCGGACAGACGGAAGGCTGGGATAGCATGACACGCGCCAGACTCCTCAAGGAGATTAATTCCATAGAGGATGCGAAGAAGGTGGAAGAGACGGTGAAGACAGGCTACACGGAGACCGCGATAGAGAACCTAGAGTACTGGGCGGCCGCCGAGGAGGACCTCGCTGAGAGCTACGGGCAGATGGCAGAAGACTCAAAGAACCAGGCCAATCGAGACGTCTACATACGACTCCAGGAGGATTCAAAGCGGAACATGGTCGAGATATCAGGACTTGTCGAGTACCTGAAGGGTCTCGACGACGCCCGGCGCAAGAGGATTGAGCTGCTGAAAGGGCTGCGCTCCTGATTAACTTCTGCCTTCTTCTGATTTCATCAGTCTGTTGGTCAGCCTGATGTCGGTGTCCGTGTACCGTGCGATGTTCCTAGCCTGCCTTGTTGTCAGCACGTCGCAGGCATAGTTCCAATGGATGGACACCACGTCCCCTGCTCTGACGGTCCCAAAAGGCCTGACCTCGGGGTTGTACCGGACCCTCTTCACCGCGGGGCGGGCAAGTGAGAGCCCGCCATCGTCGAAATCCACGCGCCTGACCTCCACCTGCAGCTCGTCCTTCCCGACCTTTCTCACAGTCCCCCAGGATATCCTGCAGTTGTCGACGACCTCGGCCAGCTTGCGTTTGGCCTGGTTCGTGATGTTGGGGCCGTCTGGGACGGCGGAGGTCGCGTAGGTGCTCATGACGTAGAAGGTGTGGTGTGGGGGGGCGACTCCGTCCAGCCGCCTGAACACTTCTCGAACCTTCTCCGGGTCCCTCCCCCTTATCTCGTGGTGGGAAAAGGAGTAGAAATCGGAAACGGGGACCCGATCGAGGAGCCCGTTCCCTATCCAGTATGCCTCGGGGACTGAATAGTCGAAGACCTCCCTGCCAGAGCTCTTCGCGATTAATTTCAGGAAGGGGTAGGCGGCCTCGAACTTCTGCAGCGTCTGGACCAGCTCTTCGTCCGACCTGTTCCCCTCTAGCTCTCGTTGGATCTGTCCCTTCTCGTCGGGGCCGCAATATCCAAGGCTGTTGGGCATGAACGCATGCTTTGCATGGAACAGTACGCCGTCGGACTTCATTCCCGGACTTCCCCCACCGTCCTCACCACCTCGGCCCATGCCTGCTTACGTCTCTTGGCCTCTGCGGTGCTCAGCACGCCAAGAGCCAGGTTACCGAAGACCTCAACGAACGCCCCTTTCTTTGCGTCCACGACAGAAACGTCAACGTCATCGAGGGCACGGCCGTCGAAGAACTCAACCCTCGCCCTCCCTTGCGAGGCGGAAACGACCTTCCCCGCCCTTGTGACGCACATCGACCCGATTCGCTCCTTCGCACTATAAATCATTGCGGCCTAATTAGAATCTTTGTTTCCCTGGATTCGCGGAGGAATATGGCCGCGAGGGTCATAGCCAGGGCCGGAACGATTGCACCGAACGCGAAAGCGGATCTCACCCCGAATGAAAGCAGGGCTCCCGGGAGCAGAACCCCTACCACTGCCGCGACAGATTGGAAGGTAGTGGTCAATCCCAGGACCGTGCCTGTCCTCCCTCCTGATGAGTCTGAAGCAAGCGCCTGCATGACCGGGAAGATTGCGGAGCTGAAGAACCCCGCGGCTATCGCACTGAGGACTGCAAGACCGAGGTCAGCGGCGGCGAAGAAGATCCCGTAAAGACCGACGACGACGATGGAGAGGGAAATCAGCAGCCTGTCGCGCCGGACCCCGTCCGACAGCCTCCCAAACACCGCCTTCCCCACCATTCCGGCCAACAGGACGGCGGCCGCCGTCAGCGCCGACTCGGCGACGGACGTGTTGAACACGGAACGGTAATAGTATGGCAGGTATGCTACCTGCCATACCGACGCCCAGGTAGCCAGAAAAGCGAAGGCCATGATGGCCGAGACTCTCTTGTCTCTCAGAAGGCCGAGCGCGTCCCTCCCGATGGAGAGGGTTCCGGTCTTGGTCGCTGCCTCCGAGAACGTCTTCTTCGAGGCGAAGACCCCTGCGAGGACCGGGATGCCCATCAGCGGAGCCACGTAGAACGCCGATCTCCAGTCTGAGGTTATCGTGAATGTGATCGAACCTATGGTGTTCCCCGCGGCCCCTCCGAGGTCGAACCCGGCATAGAAGATGCCCAGAGCCAGTCCCTTGTTCCGACCGAAATAGTTGGCCACAGCCGACATGGCGGCCGGCCAGAAGATTCCCTCCCCGAAGCCGCTCACCAGCCTGTACACGAAAGCCTCCTGGAAGTCGGTGGCTGTTCCGATCAGCCAGGTGAAGGCCGTGAAGACGGCGAGGCCAACCAGAATCACCCTTCTGTGGCCGTACCTGTCCGAAAGATACCCCGAAACTAGGACGAAGGCGAGGACCCCGACGAACTGGGCCGCGGCCAGCCAGGCGGTCTCCGCTATTCCGAAGGACAGCGTACTTCCGAAACCCAGGGCTTTGGACAGGGGCTGGAGCATGGCCGAAAGGACGGTCCTGTCCGCTGTGAAGGCGAAGTACCCCAGGAACATGATAGCGAGGAACCAAACGGCAGCCTTGCCCGGCGAGGAAGCCCCCGCCTTCTCCTCCTGGACCTCCTCAGCTGCCATCCGCGGCCCTTTCTCCACAGGATTGGATAAGCCTAAGCCTGGGCGCCGCTCAGCTCGGTGGCGTCTTCGCCGCGGCGGGCTCTGGGACCTTCACCTGGAAGCCCTCTCTGGCTCCCGCTTCTCTCCAGTACCCGTTGATTGACTCCTGTATGACCGCTATCGCTCCCTTGTTCTCTTCCGGCTCGAAGAGATGGCTGAACCTGTCCTGTTTCTTCAGGTACTCTCCCACTGGGGTCAAAGCACGCGGAACAACGGTATGCCTGACGACGCCATCCACCGATTCCTTCAGGGGCCAAACGCCCGCTGCGACTGCCAACTTCTCCAGTTCGACCGAGTCCCTCGAGTCGAACCCCCACCCGGTGGGGCAGGCTGCCAACGCGATGTATAGCTTGGGCCCTCTGATTCCCGTCCCCTTCTCGACCTTTCTCAGGAAGTCGACCCCGTGCGAGTTGGCCAGCGTGGCGACGTACGGGGCCTTCATTGACCTCCAGACCTCGAACAAATCTTTCTTCCTTGCAGCATTGCCCACCGGATACGTGGCCGTCGCCGGAGTTGTCTTCGTCGCCGAGCCGTAGGGGGTGGATGATGACACCTGGAACCCTGTGTTGCCGTATGCTTCGTTGTCGTAGCACAGGTAG
This sequence comes from Nitrososphaerales archaeon, assembly GCA_035625455.1. Taxonomy (GTDB): domain Archaea; phylum Thermoproteota; class Nitrososphaeria; order Nitrososphaerales; family Gagatemarchaeaceae; genus UBA183. The sequence continues at coordinate 45,426 of DASPPO010000030.1, forward strand.
TAGAAGTCCAGGTGCCTGTCGATGGCTCCGGCGGTGGACTGGAGGCCGATATCGTAGGCTGCTCCATCCCCGGTGACGACAACCACCTTCATGTCCTCCGTCGCGGGTATCTTCCCCTTTGCGATCAGAACATCCAGGGCGTCCCTCACCCCCTGCGCCCCCGCGGGCGCGCTCGCGAAGGCGGTGTAGAGCCAGTTCGACTTCAGGGGACTGAGCGGGTACGACATCGTTACCGTCATGCATCCGGCGGCGTTCACCCAAGCCACGTTCGGGCCGAGGACTTTGTGGAAGACGCGGACCGCGAGTATTCCTCCGCACCCAGCACACAGGGTGTTCCCGGGACTGATGTAGTCCACGGTCGGCATATCCTTCAGTGTTCTGAAGCGTGTGGTCGTCGCCATCAGCTCTTCCCCTCCGCTGTCGATACCATCTTCTTGACCCGGTTCAGCTCGTCCCCCCTCATGAGGAACATTGGGGCCGGGATTTTCCCCTCCCTGTCAATTGCGATCATTTCTTCGAAGACTGCCTCCAATTCCTTGGAGGTGGTCTGCTTCCCTCCCAACGCTCCCACGACCGGGAGGATGGCGTTTGGTCTCCCTCTTACGTGATAGAGCGCTCCAGCTATCTCGGGGTACAGGATTCCCCCCGAGCCAGGGGCGAGGTTCTGATCGAAGACGCTCACCACCTTCCTTCCCCTGAGGAGAACCCCGATTTCCTCTGCGGGGAAGGGCCTCATCATGATCAGCTTCAGGAGCCCCGCCTTAACACCCCGCTCCCTCATGCGCTTCACGGCCTGCCTCCCCAGGGCGGTGAAAGAGTTTGACATGACAATGACGTAGTCCGCGTCCTCGAGCATGTACCCCTCAACAGGACCGTAGCTTCTCCCGAAGAGCCCCTCGAACTCTCTTGCCGCTTCCTGAAAGACTTCCTTGGCCTTCAGGGCTGCTCCGTGCTGGTTGTACCTGAAGTAGCTGTACAGGAAGCCCTCGAATACCGACGATCCTCTGGACACGGGCCTACTCGCCCTCATGGGTGTCACGGGTTCGTAGGGGGGGAGGAAGCGATCCACCTTCTTCTGGTCCGGCAGAATGACAGGCTCGCGGGTGAACGAAAGATAGAAGCCGTCCAGATTCACTATCGCCGGGAGCATCACGCGCTTGTCCTCGGCCACCCGATAGGCGAGGAGGACCAGGTCCGTGACCTCCTGGCAGGTCTCGGAGTGGAACTGGAGGAAACCGCTGTCCCTCGCGGCGAGGACGTCGTTGTGATCCGGCTCTAGTACGATTGGCGCTGCCACCCCTCTGGACACGTTTACCAACAGCATCGGGGCCCTCCACCCAGACACGTTGTAGAGCATCTCGATGGTGTAGAGCATTCCCTGGCTGGACGTCGCCGTGAACACCCTGGCTCCCGTAAGTGAAGCCGCGCCCGCTGCAGTCAACATGGAGTGCTCCGACTCCACTTGTACGAACTTCGAATCCATCTTCCCCTCCCTCACCCAGTCTGCTATGGTCTCGATTATCTCCGTCTGCGGGGTAATGGGATAAGCGGGGACGTAGTCTACCCTCGCCAGCATCGCTCCCGCGGCAGCAGCGACGTTGCCAGTAAGGAGCTGTCCCTTCACTGGGCCCGCCCCTCCCTCGACTGTGAGACCGCCCTCAGCGGACACTCGGTCATGCATATCATGCACCCCTTACAGTTGTCGTAGTCTATGGTCACCCTCCCGTCCTGAGCGACTGACATCGCAGACTCGGGACAGTAGGCATAGCAAATCATGCAGTTGGTGCACTTCGAATAATCGATTGTGGGTCTGAACGTCCTCCAGTTTCCGGTGTGCCTAAGGTAGGAGTTCCCGGTGTTCAGGATCTTCTCGATGCCATTCTCAGACACCACGACAGCGAGTGGAACGAGATTCTCGGTCGTCGGGAGTTCTTCCGTCCTGAGCTTAAGCGGCGTAAGTTGGTGGTAGATTGTTGTGGCGAATTCGACGTTCTTCGCCACCATCTCTCCTGACAATCCGATGTCCCCGAGCTCCTCAGTCACAGCCTTGAGTAGCGCTTCCCTGTTGATCCCGGCTATCCTGGCGACCGCAGCTGCGATTCCCGCGCTCAGTACGGGCTTCCCGAGTATCTTGAGCGCTTGGCCGGTGAGGTCCACCGTCGCGACGGTCACGTCCCCCCTCCCCTGGAGCACCTCGCCGGACTGCTTGGTCGTGTTGACAACCGCGACCCCTCCCTTACGTAGCCCTGCAAACGGGTTCGCCATAGGGTCTGAGATAAGCGAGTCGTCCATTACGGCTGTGATGTCTGGGGAGAAGACGAACCCCTTCTCTGTGATCTTCTCGTCGGAGAACCTCGTGAACGCGGTTACAGGCGCTCCCCTCCTCTCGGCACCGTATATTGGGAAGTCCTGGGCAAAATAGCCGTCGTTGAAGCCAGCGTCCCCTAGAATCCTGCTCGCCGTCTTAGCACCCTGCCCCCCACGGCCATGAAAGCGGACCCGAATTATCATGACCTAACAAGTTAGGGAGCCCCCTCAGAGCGAATTAAAGTGCGACCACGATTCTCAATGATGAAAACAACCGGCGCAGTTCTGGTTTCCTAGATCCCACCGAGAATTTAGGGTGTCCTGGAGGCGTTCTATACGGTGGCTGCGGACGCCTTCCCCAGCGTCGCCTGGGCGGCGGCGAGGCGAGCCACGGGCACCCGATAGGCGGAGCAGCTGACGTAGTCAAGCCCAGCCTCGTTGAAGAAGGCGATGCTCTTGGGGTCTCCCCCGTGCTCTCCGCACACGCCGATCTCGAGACCCGGCTTCGCCCTTCGTCCGTCTTCTACCGCGATCTTCACCAGGCGCCCCACCCCTGCAGTGTCCACCGAGTCGAAGGGACTCTGGGGGAGTAGGCCCATCTCGATGTACTTCGGGATGAACTTCGCTTCGACATCATCCCTGCTAAATCCGAACGTAGTCTGGGTCAGGTCGTTGGTTCCGAAAGAGAAGAAGTCGGAGTGCTGCACGATTTCAGAAGCAGTGAGCGCGGCTCGCGGCGTTTCTATCATCGTCCCGACCTTGTAGTCGACCCGGCCCCCGAGCTCCCTAAACAGCTCCTCGGCAGCTCGTTCCACGACCCCCCTGAGGAACTTCAACTCCCCTGCCAGCGCAACAAGCGGGATCATTATCTTGACTTGCGCCCTCTCCTTCCCCTCCCGATCCAACTCCATGGCCGCCTGGAGGATGGCCTTCGCCTGCATCTCGTAGATCTCGGGGTACGTCACTGCCAACCTGCACCCTCGGTGTCCGATCATTGGGTTATGCTCGACAAGTTGCCTGACCCTTGCAAGCATCGCCTCGAGCCCCTGCAGCTCCTCCGCGGTTGAGCCATTCGCCCTTCTGGACTGGATCTCCAGCACCAGGTCTTCGGGTGGAGGCAGGAACTCGTGCAGGGGGAGGTCGAGCAGCCGGACGACGACGGGCCTTCCACCCATCGCTGAGAAAATTTCCTTGAAGTCGGAAAGCTGGAATGGGAAAAGCCTGTAGAGGTGTCTTCTCCTCGATTCATCATCCGTGCTCATGATCATGTCCCTGACGATAGGGAGTCTGTGAGGAGCGTTGAACATCCTTTCCGTTCGGCAGAGCCCTATCCCCTCGGCCCCGAATTCCCTCGCCTTCAGCGCGGCCTCGGGGGTGTCCGCATTGGCCCACACGCCCAGCCTTCTCATCCCGTCTGCCATCGTCAGGACTTGAAGGAGCTCCCGCGACGGCTCGGGGTCCACCATCCTGACCTCTCCCTTGTAGACGTTCCCGGTGGTGCCGTCGATCGTTATTGTGTCTCCCTTCATCACCTTCTCCCCCGACTTTGTCACAAAAGAGGTCCCATCGGGTGCAATCTCTATCTCGCCGCACCCCACCACGGCCGGCTTCCCCATCCCTCGAGCGACCACTGCTGCATGGGAGGTCATCCCCCCTCTCATTGTGAGCACCCCCTGTGACGGGATCATCCCCTTGATGTCCTCAGGGGTCGTCTCCACTCTCACCAGGATCACCTGTTTGCTCCCGCCCACTCTGGCTGCCTCTTCTGTCTCGAACACCACCTCCCCTGAGGCTGCCCCTGGTGACGCGTCAAGGCCCTTGGCGATCGGCCTGTCCGCTGGGGTCGGATCGAGCCTTCGGTGGAGAAGTGACTCGAGCATGTCTGGCTCAATCCTAGACACGGCCTCCTGGGTGGCAATGAGCCCCTCGGCTGCCATGTCGACAGCAATTTTCACAGCCGCCTGGGCGGTCCTCTTTCCGTTCCTCGTCTGCAGGGTGTAGAGCTTCCCCTCCTCGACAGTGAACTCGAAGTCCTGCATGTCCCTGAAGTGGCCTTCCAGCTTCTTGGCGACTTCCTTGAGCTGCTCTAGGACGACAGGGTCCATCTTGTCCAGCCCCATGGGGGTGCGTACCCCTGCCACCACGTCTTCGCCCTGCGAGTCAGGCAGGTACTCGCCGAACAGAACGTTCTCTCCAGTCGACGGGTTACGGGTGAATCCCACTCCCGATCCTGAAGTCTCGCCGAAGTTCCCGTACACCATGGTCTGAACGTTGACCGCCGTCCCCAGCTCTTCGCTGATGTGGTAGAACCTCCTGTACTCCTTTGCCCGGGCGTTGTTCCATGACCGGAGGACGGCTTCGATGGCCATCTGGAGCTGAACGAACGGGTCCTGTGGGAATTCTCTTCCCGTCTGCTTTTTGATGACGCGCTTGAACTCCTCTGTCATTCTCTTGAGCTCTTCGGCAGGGATGTCTATGTCCATCTTCACCCCCGCCTCCTTCCTCTTTTCCTCCAGTATCTTCTCGAATGCTCCTGCGTCAGCCCCAAGCGCAACCTTGCCGAACATCTGTATGAGTCGCCTGTATGAATCGTAGGCGAACCTTTCGTTCTTGGTTCGGGCTGCCAGGCTCTTGGTCGTCCTGTCGTTTAGGCCAAGGTTCAGGATTGTGTCCATCATCCCCGGCATGGAAAAGGGGGCCCCTGACCTGACCGAGAAAAGAAGGGGCGCTTCTTCTCCGCCGAACTTCTTCCCTGTCTCCTTCTCCACCTCTGATATTTTCTCCCTGACTTGCTCGAAGAGGCCCGGGGGGACAATCCCCCCTTCTTTGTAGTACTGCTTGCACACTTCTGTTGTGATAACGAACCCCTGAGGCACAGGGAGTCCAAGGGACGTCATCTCGACGAGCCCGTAGCCTTTGCCGCCGAGGAGGAACTTGTCCCCCCCCTTCGCGTTCTGGAAGAGCATTATTCTTTCCAACGACGATGCTTCCATTTCAAGCCAGATTCTCCATGGATATATCTGTAAGGGCCGGAGGATTCTACCCCTCATCTGAGCTGGGCACGGCCGCACCCTCTCCGTACTAGGGTGTCCCGGGAACCCTTCCCAGGGCCTTCTCGTCGAGCCTGTAGACGTACCAGTCGGACATCCTTCGCGCGCCCAGCCTCTCGTAGAACTTCAGAGCCTTCGCGTTCCAGGTCAGGACCGCCCACTCCATGCGCCCGCACCCTTCTGCCAACGCAATTTCGACACACTTCCTGAACAGAGAGAACCCTACACCCTGCTTCCTGTATTCGTCTAGGACGAACAGATCCTCAAGGTAGAGGGTGGGCTTGGCGAGAAAGGACGAGTACGTGTGGAAGTAAAGGGCGTATCCGACCAGCTTCCTGTCATCCGAGGCGACGAGCAGGTTGACCCTCTTCTTGTCAAAGATGTCATCGACGAGCCTTCTCCTCCCCTCCTTCGAGGGGGGATCAAGATGCTCGAACTCCGCAAGGGCATGGACCAGGCCGATGAACTGTTCAGCATCGGCCCTCCGTCCTTTCCTTATCAGGATCCCCACACTTCCCCTTCGATCGACTGGACGGATAAATCGATTGGGAAGTGTCGATGGGCGGGAAAGGGTACGGAGCTCCGTGCTGCTCCATGTCCCTGTTCAACTCTTCGAAGATGGCGGCTTTCCAGACTGTCCTTGAGGACGAGACCCAAGAATCCTGAAGTTCCTAACTGCTCAGGGAAAAGGGGTATAGCCGTTCCAATGGGCTTTGCGGCCAGATGGGCATACGGGAGTGGATCATTCCCCAGGACAAGGCGTTCTACGATCTTCTGGACAAAGAGTCTTCCTTCATCCTTGAAGGTGCGGTGATGCTGGAGGAAGCGGTCAGGCACTTCGACAACATGGAGGGGAAGCGGAAGGAGTTCAAGGACCTCGAGCACAACTGCGACGGCGTCGTCCACGACATCTACGACAAGGTAAACAGGAGCTTCATCACACCCATCGATCAGGAGGACCTCACGAAGCTGGCGTCGGGATACGACGACGTTCTCGACCTGATGAATGCAGCCATGAACAGGCTGGTCCTCTTCGAAATCAAGGGTCCCACCCCCACGATGATTGAGTTCACCGGAATCATAAAGGCGTCTGTAGCGCAGCTTCATGCCGCCCTTACTTCCCTCAGAAAACTAGACCGGAACATGATCGACGAGGCCTGCATAGAAGTCGACCGCCTCGAGAACGAAGCCGACGTCCTGTTCAACGAGTCAGTCGCCGCTCTGTTCAAAGGAGGAGACGTGAGCGAGATTCTGAAGCTCAAGGAGATCTACGAGGATCTGGAGACCACCACCGACAGGTGTGAGGCCGTTTCGTTCATCATCAGGGACATTCTGATCAAGCACTCCTAGTGTTGTCCCCGTGGACCTCTTCGAAGCCTACATCTTGGCGATAATCGCCATTGCCTATAGCTTCGACTTCATCAATGGCTTCCATGACGCTGCGAACTCTGTTGCTACGGTCATTTCCACGAGGGTCCTCCCCCCCGTGGCCGCGGTCGCGATGGCAGCATTCTTCAATTTCGTCGCATTTGCGATTTTCGGCGTAGCCGTGGCTACCACCATAGGAAGCGGCATCATCAGCTCATCCGTAATCACACCCGAGCTCGTGCTCGCCGCCCTGGCAGGCGCAATCACGTGGGACCTCATGACTTGGTACATGGGGCTGCCTTCCAGTTCTTCACATGCTCTGATTGGCGGCCTTGTGGGGGCGGCTGTCACCAAGGCGGGCGTCGGATCCCTCATATGGTCGGGGCTCGATAAGACGTTGGTGTTCATGGTGCTCTCCCCGATCATCGGCTTTGCCCTCGCCTTCGTCTTGATGACCGCCCTGATCAGGGCGTTCTTCTCTGTGTCCATCCACGTCATCAATAGGTACTTTCGTAGGCTCCAGCTGGTCTCCTCCGCCCTCGTAAGCCTCAGCCACGGGACCAACGACGCCCAGAAGACCATGGGGGTGGTCACCGCTCTCTTGTTCTCTGTAGGATGGATCCCTTCGTTCAAGGTCCCATTCATAGTGGCGGTGCTGGCCGCCACGTCCATCGCACTGGGCACCTTCTTCGGCGGGTGGCGGATAGTGAAAACACTGGGATTCAGGATGACTAAGATTGATCCCGTCCACGGCGTATCGATAGAAACCGCATCCGCAATCACCATTCTCACCTCCTCTTTCTTGGGCATCCCCGTCAGCACAACTCACGTCGTGAGCGGGTCGGTGATGGGCTCTGGTGCAACCATGGGCTCGGGTTCCGTCAGATGGGGAGTAGCCAGGCGAATCATATGGGCTTGGATGATCACGATCCCTGCTGCAGCATTCGTCTCGGCGGCGGCATATGCCCTGATGGTTGCGGTCTAGAGCCCGGGGCTGCTATCGGGTGAGGCGCTCTGCTTGGTAACCCGCCCAGTTGGGGAACGCTTTAAACAACGCAAGGGGGCCACGGGTTCTGAACCGGGGGTCGAGATTCACATGGAAAAAGATTCGCTAAACGGGTTGAAACAGGCCATGAGGGTCTATCCTCAGGGGGTCACGGTCGCGACTACAACGGGTCCGAGTGGGCCCACCGGCCTCACCGTGAGCTCCTTTACGAGCGTGTCACTGGACCCCCCGCTCATCCTGATCTCGATCGCAAAAGGCTCCGCCATTCACGACCTGTTCTGCGAGGCGAAAGCGTATGCCGTCAATTTCCTGGCGGACGACCAGAAGTCGGTGTCCGACAGGTTTGCCGGTAGGACCGGAGCCAGGGACAGGTTCGAGGGGCTCAGATTCATCAGGGGTGTCACCGGTTCTCCGATTATCGAAGGCGCCCGGGTGGCAATAGAATGCAAGCCGTGGCAGGTGTACGAAGGGGGGGACCATTCCATTCTCGTCGGGGAGGTCGTGGCGGCCAAGACCTTCAACTCGAAGCGACCGCTCGTCTACTATTCGCAGCAGTACACGACAACGGAGCAGACGGAGTATCCCGCTCCGCCGTCGGACATGGTCTGGTAGGATTCAGCGAACCGAGAGAAGGTAGTCCGGCCTGTCCTTGATCTTAGGTGCGACGACCTTCGCGAGTTCGCCGTTTCTCGGCGACCTCACCATCATGGCCTCGTTGAACCAGCTTTCCGGCGTCGGCGCCCCCCAGAACGTCTGCCTGCGGGGGTCGTTGAGCTTCCAACGGATGGGGACCCAGTCGGGATCCGCACTGATGTAGTCCCCGGTGTAGAGTTCGATCCTGTTCCCGTCTGAATCCCTCAGATATAGGAAGAAGGCGTTGGAGACGCCGTGCCTCCCGGGCCCCCGCTCCATGCTCTTCAGGTACCCGCTGGCGGCCAGCAGATCTGCGGCGTCCATTATGGAAGCGCGGTCCGAAACGGTGAACCCGGCATGATGCACGCGCGGGCCCTTCCCTGTGGTCAGCGCTATGTCGTGGCAGGTGTGCTTTCTCCTCAGCCAGGCGGCCCAGAGCTCAGGCTTCTTCCCCTCCGTCTCCGTGACCTCCGTGCACCCGAATCCAAGGCCGCCGACGTACCAATCGTAGGCCGAAGCCGCGTCGGGCAACATTATGTTGAAGTGGTCTAGCCTCATCACCTTCGCGCCCCTGTAGTTCTGATACTTCTGCAGCAACCACTCCTCCTGGGCCATCTTAGCATAGAATTCCACTGGAAACCCGAACCCGTCTTCAACCATCAGCGCCCGCCCCTGCCCCCTTTCTTCTCCGGGCTCAACCCAGCGGCTGTACCACCCCTTCGCTTTCACCACCTTCTCGACCGCCCTGAGCCCCGATTCGTCTGCCAGGCGGAATGCGAAGTGTCCAACTCCCGGTTCGTCAGACTTCGTGAGTGTCAGGCAGTGGTGGTGCCTGTCCTCCAGCCCGCGGAGGTATAGGTGCGACCTGTCAGACTCCGTCACCACGAACCCGAGTGCGTCCACGTAGAACTTCTTCGCTTCGGCAAGGTCAGTGACGAGGAACTCGATGTGCCCTGCCTTCACTATGTCGAACCCTCGCTCCGCCCTCATCACTCTCAGTTCTCCCTGTGGAGCAGTTCTCTTACCCGCTCTTTGTACGGCTCCTTGTCATACCAGGCGTAGAATGCGCTGGCCATTCGGACCGGGTCCCCGAAGAAGAACCTCTCGTACAGGTCCTGTCTCCCTGCGAAGGAGCTCCCCGCGAGGTCCCACGCCAGTTTGAACAGCCGGATCCTCTCTTTCGCGTCCGCGGTCTTCGCTTGATAATATCTGTCCACGTCGGGCCTTGCCTGAGAATCGAGGACACCCTCGGGTGGGATTGCCATGAGCCCGCTTGCCCCTATCTGTTTGAGGACCGCAGACAGCCCCGGCGACACCTTCGGCCAGAGGTTCCGCGCCGAGTTGATTGGAATGTAGTCTGGGGTCATCAGCCCCCACCTGTTCACCTTCGCGTTCGCTTCACTCGCCACCAGGAACGCCTTCATCGTCTCCGCGGTCAGGAGAATCTCAGTAATCTTCTCTTGGACCTGGGGGAACTGATCCACACCGATGGTCTCAGCCACGAGCGTCACCAGTCCGGCTACGAACCCCACCTTCGCTGCTTCCCGGATCGTCGCTTGGTGCGCCATGAAAACAATCGCGTCCGTGGCTTCGCTCACCTTGTTGGCTCTGTCCGGGTCTTCGAGGACGAACACCCGCTCCCAGGGGACCAGTACATCGTCGAACACAACGACCGCATCCTGCTCATCGAACCTCGAAGCCATTGGGTGATCGTAAAGGGAATCGGACGCAAACGACTCCCTGCAGATGAACTTCAGCCCCCTTGCGCTCACGGGGAGTGCGAACGCGATGGAATAGGGAGTATCATCCTGTCCCGACCGGATAACCGTGGATGGGAAAACCATGATTTCATCGGCGATGGGGAGAGTCGCGAGCATCCTGGCCCCTCTGATCACGACTCCCTCTGAGTTCTTCTCCACGACCCTGGCCGCAGTGAACGGATCGGCCTGCTTCGAAGGGCCGACGCCCCTGTTCGCCTGTGGGTTGATCAGCGTGTGTGTCATCAGCAGGTCGTTCTCCCTTACGTGCTCATAGTAGCGGGCGATGTTGGAACCGAAGTCTCTGCCATCATTCCCGAAGTATCCCCTCGCGGCGGCCATCGCCATGAGTGAACTGTTCAGATAGTCAGCGGTCCTCCCCAATATCCCACCGGAGTAATCCGCCCAAGCCTTCATCATCCCACTTCTAATGGAAAGGTCCTCCCTCGTGCGCGGCTGAAGAAAGCTAACACCCACCCTTTCCCCGCTTGAAGGAGACACGTAGGTCATCGAGTCAACCAGCTCGGGCTTCGTCTGCATGTCGTACAGGGCAGCGATGGACCTCGTGACCCCTTTGAACGCAGGATGGCTCGAGACAGAGCCCGTGATCTTCTGATCGCCATACCACACCTCTCGCGGGGTCGAGTCTACCCTCTGAAGGAATTGCCTTCCGTCGATCGCTCCCATCTAAGGAACGTTCTGCTCCCGCTGATTCTCTAATTGAATCTTTGCACGGCTATGCAGTGGGGTGAGAGATGACAGAGTCTCCCTCAGGTGTTGGCACCCGCGCTTCAGCTAGGCCTTCGGAACGACGGGGTTGACAAGGCTCCCCACCCCTTCGATCTCCAGTTCTAGGGTCCCTTCTGTGGGAGGAAGGACGAACTCCGTCGGATCCAGGTTGCCAAGAGCTTCCGGTGTCCACCCGACGCTACCGCAGGAGACGACGTCTCCCGGCTCGAGTGAAAGAAAACGAGAGACGTAGGCCGCTATGTCCGCAGAGTCGAAGATGTACTCGGAGGTGGAACCGTCCTGAACGAGCCTTCCCCGGAACCTCGTGGTCATCCTCAGGTCGGACCATTCACTGTTCTCGTCGGGCGTGCAAACCCAGGGTCCCATCGGGCAGAAGGTGTCGTGGTTCTTCGACCGGAAGAGGGGCCCCCTCAGGGTTGTTCTTCTGATTTCTCCCGTGCGCCGGTCGCGCCTGTAGGCATCGTAGGCGTCCTCCCGGGAGTCTGCCGGTGCCGTGACGTCGTTTAGCACGGTGTAACCGAAAATGGAAGCCCCTGCCCGTGCCCTGCTCGCGTTCGAGATTCTCTTCCCTACGATGGCGGCAAGTTCTACCTCGGGCCGAATCCCGCTCTTCGGAGCCTGGATCTCGGTCCCCGGCCCGACCACCGCGCTTGGGGCTTTCATGTCGAGCCTCGGTCTGTCCAGAACGACGTCTTTCCCCCCCAGCATCCCTCTGGTGTTCACTATCGTGGCCAGAATCTTACCCGGTCGCGGAATGGGAGCGTAGAGGATGGCTTGGGCCATCGGGTGGCCGTCCCCCTGTCGCTCGACTCCTTGCACACCTTCCTCGAGCAGGTCAGAAAGGGAGCGCCTTTCGTTCAGTTCGAACACCATCGACCCCTCCACGAGACCAGCCCTCTGCCTGTCCCTGGGCTCACCTCTGAGGGTGAAGTTACAGATCCTCATCTGAATTGAGCGACTCAACCAACCCTTTTTTACCTTTGGAAGCGTCCTCTCACCAATGCTTGGCCACCCTCTCGTGCCCGGTCCCACCTCCGCGATAGAAACGGGGCCCTGGCACTACGGTGCTGACTATGTCTCGGTCTTCTTCAAAGGCGAGTTCCCTTCGCTCAAACAGCTGGTTCCGCCGCCTTTTGTCGTGGACGACGGGGTTTGCATGGCCTACGTCTGCGAGATAATTTCTGTTGCGGACTCGGGGGCGGACATGGTGTCCACGAGGCCCGACAGAACACTCTACCAGGAAGCCGCAGTTGGCGTGAAGTGCAGATACAAGGAGAAGCCGGGGATATTCTTCCCGGTCATGTGGGTCACGACCGAGTGGTCTCTCCTCCGGGGATTGCTGAACGGATACCAGAAGAGGCTGGCGGACAGGATTTCGATGACCAAGCTCCACCCCCTCAATCCAGGGCTGAAGCCTATCTCCCCCGGGGCGAAGTTCGGGGGGTTCTGCGTCAAGGGGCCGGGGCAGACACTGTCGCTCGAGGTCGCGGTGGAGAAGGCTGGAATCACCTCCGACCTGCCATCGTTCGGTGCCACCTATGGGGTGCGGAGGTTCCCGCCCACCGGCGCCGGGCAGGAGGGTGTGGACGAGCCCGTGGAGATTCTGAAATCCAACTCAAGGGTGTCGGACGTCTGGATTGGGACGGGCTCTGTCAAGACGAAGCTCGAAGTGGGGAGGATTGAGCCATGGTACGGAGCGGTGTACCGAAGCGGGTTTACCATATCCGGCTCGAAACCTTTGAAAGAGTAGCACCGCATTTATATCGATTCAGGAGGTCCGAGTCTAATCTTGCAATCGAAACACGAAGTAAAGACTTACTCCAACTTCATAGGAGGAAAGTGGACCGAATCCTCCGGGGGAATTATAGAGAGTCACAACCCTGCAAACGGCGAGCTCGTCTCAAGGTCATCTAGGTCGAAGCCCGAGGATGTAGCCCACGCCGTCGAGGAAGCGAGGAGGGCGTTCGACTCCGGGGCCTGGTCCCTGAAGCGTCCAGCAGAGAGGGCCGGCGTTCTCCGGGAGATTTCAGACACGTTACGTAGGGAGTCCGGGGCGCTCTCCGTCCTTCTCACACTCGAGACGGGGAAGCCTCTGGCCGATTCGAAGGGGGAACTCATGAACGCTGCCAACGTGTTGGAGTACTATGCGTCGGCTGCGCGGCACATAGTGGGAAGGATCCCCCGGTATGGAGCGTCCGACGTGAGCCTGGTGGTCCACGAGCCTGTGGGAGTGTGCGGTCTGATCGTCCCTTGGAACTCTCCGATCTCCCTCCTGTCGTGGAAGCTCGGCCCTGCCCTTGCCGCTGGCTGCACGGTCGTCATCAAGCCGGCGGGCTACACATCGGGAATCACAATGGAATTCGTAAGACTCCTCAGTGCCATCGAGGGGCTGCCCCCCGGCGTCCTCAACGCAGTTACGGGCCCAGGCGAGCCCATCGGCACGGAACTGGTGAAGAGCCCAGGGGTGGACAAGATCTCCTTCACCGGCTCCACTGAGACAGGCAGGATGATTATGGAGATGGCTGCCTCGAACCTGAAGAAAGTGAACCTAGAGTGCGGGGGGAAGTCGGCTGACATCGTCTTCGACGACGCGAACTTGGAGGCGGCACTTCCGAGCGCTGTTTGGTCCATATTCCGGAGCGCAGGCCAGTCCTGCAACGCGGGCTCCAGGCTCCTTGTTCAGAAGAGCATCTACGATACGTTCATGGAGGGCTTCAGAGAAGCGACCGCAAAGATCAGGATTGGCAACGGCCTGGACCCCGCGACGGAAATGGGTCCCGTTGTCTCCGAGCCACAGCTGGAGCGCGTCCTGGGGTACATCAAGTCCGGCCAGGACGAAGGCGCCCACATAACCGCAGGCGGGAAGCGGCTTATCGGAGGGGAGTACTCAAAGGGATTCTTCGTACAGCCAACCGTCTTCGAGGGTGTCGACAGAGACATGCGGATCTTCCAGGAGGAGATCTTCGGGCCTGTGCTCTGTGTCCTCCCCTTCGAGGACGAAGAGGATGCGGTAACAATCGCCAATGACACCAGGTTCGGGCTGGCCGGGGACGTCTGGTCGCGTAACCTCACAAGGATCATGAAGGTCTGTCAGGGCGTCAGGACGGGCACGCTCTGGGTGAACCGCCACCTCAACCCGGGACCGGAGGTCCCTTTCGGTGGCTACAAACAGAGCGGGCTCGGGCGGGAAACGGGGATGGAGGGGTTGATGGAATTCCTGCAGACGAAACACATCAGCCTGCAGCTTTCCGACTCGTTCGAGCGCGTCCGCCGGTGATGATCGGCCGGACTATCCCGCAGATCGCTCGACTCTGACTCCGCGACGATCTAGCTCGGAGAGGAGCTCTTCTACACTCTTCCCCCGGATGGCGACCTCTGGAGGGATGACCCCCTTTCCTTTGACCTCCCCCGACCCAAGCATCTGCGTGACTATCGACGCGGTGTATGCCGTGGTCTTCCCCATCGAACTGACGCCATTCTTCTCGTCGTACCTATCGACCATGTCGTAGACCACCCTCCCCCTCCTCCCTTTTGCGATGACCCTCATCACGGTCATGTCCCGGGGGTCGCCCTCCGCAAGCTTTTTCCCGAGCACCGCCCACGAAACCTCAAGTGGGGATACGTCGGCATCCCCCGCCCTCACCTTCTCCCTGGAGAAATATCCCGACTCCATGAGCAGGCCCATCTTCTCTGCATGCCCTGGCCACCTGAGGGTGATTTCGTCGAGGGTCTTCATTCCATGCAGCGTGTAGACGAGGCTTGCTAGACCGTCGGTGCAGAAGCCTTCCAGCGTGCCAATGGGAGGGGGGAACTTGTAATTCTCGACCGTCGAGAACGGGCGAACCTTCAGGAGTCTGCCGTTCCTGAACACACGGGCATCGTCGATGTACTCCCTGAGCAGCCCCACTATGGAGAAAACTAGGCGGTAGTCGAAAGGGGGGAGTGGCTTCTGCGGAAGACCCCCGACGAGGATGTGCCCTTCGTCTCCCCCGCCAATCTGCTCGAGGCCGTGAGCGAGGAGCACGCCCCCGAGACCAGGCGCCACCCCACACCCCGGTATCAGCACCCCACCTGTTTTCCTAGCCTGAGCGTCGAGGGCCATCTGTTCGTCCTCGAAGGCTATGTTCACCATCTTGGCCCCCGCTTGCACCGCGGCCAGATCAGAAGGGTGGACGATTCCGTGAGGGAGCGCAGAGGCGGCGACGTCGAACCCCTTGAGGAACGTTACCACCTTCCTCCTGTCCTTGAGGTTGAGAAGTTCCGTCGAGAGCTTCTTCCCACGAGCGCGCTTCCTGACACCCTTCAGCCTTTCGGGGTCTATGTCCGCGACCACCACCGAGTCGACACCCTCGGATCTGGCGAGATCCCATGCAATCACAGATCCCATCAGACCGGAACCAAGGACAGCAGTTCTCATGTGGGCAGGCCCCGTTTCTCTCGCTTAAGAGCTGGATGTCTACACATCTTAAGTAGGGAAACGGGCTGGCGTGGACCGTGAGCCTACGGGACTCTCTGAGCCAGCCGGTCTCCGACTATATGTCATCTTCATTCGCACAGGTGTCGGCTACCGACACGGTGGCCGAGGCCGCGAGGATGATGCAGAAAGCAGACACCACCGAGGCGGTGGTCGTGACCGGCCCGATCCTGCAGGGAATCGTCACAGAGAGGGACGTCCTCTACAAGGTCGTGGCCGCGGGTTTGAACCCGTCGATGATCAAGGTCCGGGACATTATGAGCTCCCCTGCCCACACGATCGACGAGGCCGCCAGCGTTGGAGAGGCTATCACCAAGATGTCGGAATTCGGCATCAGGAGGCTCGGGGTAACCAGAAACGGCAAGCTGGTCGGGATCATCACCCAGAAGGCGTTGATCACAGGGAAGGCGGATCAAAACATCCCCCTCCCAGAGCTGGTGCACCCTGAAAGACTCACCTGTCCCTACTGCAACGCAGTCATGAAATCGAAAGAGGAACTGTCGAGGCACATCGACCGCGACCACATCGGAGGACTCGGCCTGCTCCAGGGCGACAGCTCGAAATGGTAATCTACGAAGTGCAGTAGAGTTCCATGGTCTCGGCAATCCAGAGCATGCCCTTTCGCATGTTCTCCAGCTTCAGGTTCTCGTTGGGCGCGTGAATACCTCCGTCCATGGCAGAAACGCCGATGTCGACCGACGGCATGTTGTACTTCCGTGTGAACAGGTAAAGGGGCCCCGTGCCGGGGGACCCGAGCTCGACGATGGGCTTCTTGCCGTACACGTTCTCTGCTGCCCTGATGGCAGACTGCGCAAACGGGTTCTTGTATGAGGTCCTGGCGGCCGGCTCCATGCTTTCTAACAGTATTTCCACGTCCTGGAAGCCGTTGTTGTCGAGGAACTTCCTCAACTTTTTCAGGAGCTCCTGAGGGTCTTGCTCTGGCACTAATCTGAAGTCCATTTTCACGTGTATCTCCTTGGGGAGGACGGTCTTGGACCCAGGACCAGTGTAGCCTGTCCAGATCCCGGCTATGTTGCCGGTAGGGCGTTGCACCAGTGCCTTCTTCGCTTGGTCGTCCCCCATACCCCCTAGGAACCCCTCGGCGCCGTACGTCTTCCTGAACTCGGCGCCATCAAAGGGCTGCTGTTGGAGAACGCCAATCTCGTCTTCCGCCAGATTCGTCACACCGTCGTACCACCCCGGCACCCTGATCATCTCCTTCTCGTCCTTCAGCATGTTGAGGAGCCTCACCATTCTCCATGGCGCGCTCGGGAGAATTGCAGCATAGCTGCTGTGCGCATCCTGAGACAGAGACCTGAGCACGAATTCTACATAGATCATCCCCTTCACCCCAAGCGTCACCATCGGGACCCCCTTGGCATCCACCGTGCCGTACTCCCAGATTACCGCGTCCGCCCTGAACATATCGCTGTACTTCGAGACGTAGTCCCCGAGATGGACGCTCCCGGTCTCCTCCTCCCCCTCGAAGCAGAACTTCACATTGCACGGGGGTTCCCCGGCAGTCTTGATGTACGACTCCACAATCTTCAGCCTTGAGACGAGCTCCCCTTTGTCGTCCGACACCCCCCGGCCGTAGAGGACGCCATCCCGGACCTCGGGCTTGAACGGGGGGGACTTCCAGAGCTCCAGAGGCTCTTCGGGCTGGACGTCGTAGTGGTTGTAGAACATTATCGTCTTTTGGGACCTTGTCGACTTCATCTCCCCGTAGACCAGCGGGGCGGCCCCACTGATGCGAAGAACTTTCGTGGCGGCTCCTGTCTCCTTGAGCATCTCTTCCACCAGTTCAGCACACTCCTCGATCCCCTCCTTTCGCGCCGAAACGCTGGGCTGAGACGCTAGCCTGATCACTTCGTTGGCGAAGGCGTTGATGTGCTCGCCCACGTACTCCTCGAATCTCCTGTCGACCATGAAGAATACCGCTTGGCCGTGCCCGAGCCCACGGGAAATAAATGTTAGACGTACGACTGCTACCGGGGCTTGTACCTCATCAGCAGAAGTGAATTGCTGACAACCGACACCGAACTCAACGCCATGGCCGCTCCGGAAAAGAAGGGAAGAAAAGAGTAGACGCCCGCACCGTAGAACGGAATCAGTAACCCCCCTGCAACAGGGACAAGGATCGCGTTGTACCCGAAGGCCCAGCCTAGGTTCTCCTTTATCTTCCGCATCGTAGCCCTCCCTATCTTCAGCGCGTCGACAGCGTCCGTCAGTCTGTCCTTGACGAGCACAATACCCCCTGTCTCCTTCGCCACGTCTGTCCCACTGCCAATGGCCAACCCCAGATTCGCCCTGGCCAGTGCAGGAGCGTCATTCACCCCGTCCCCTACCATAGCCACCACCCTCCCACTCGCCTGTAGCCTCGCCACTTCATTTTCCTTTTCAGCAGGCAGGAGGCCCGCTCTGAACTCTTGAACCCCCACTCTTTCGGCTATGACCCTTGCTTCCTGCTCGTCGTCCCCGGTGAGCATCACCACCGAGAGTCCCATGGACTTCATCTCACTGACCGCTTCCGCAGCTTCTGGCTTTACGGTATCCCCAACTGCAATTGCGCCATAATCGCCCCCGGAGGAGACGTAGATTACGCTGTTCCCCTCTGACCGGAGTCTCCCCGCCTCTTCCTCGCCTTCCCAATTCGCCGGGATGCCTGCGAAGTCTCTCCTTCCCACCCTGACCGTCCTCCCATCGACTGTTCCCTCCACGCCCTCCCCGGGGATGGAAGCGAAGTCCCTTGTTTCGAACAGCTTCAGTCCCCCCGCAAGAGCTTCCCTCACGATAGCATGACCGATGGTGTGCTCCGACGCCTTCTCCACGGAGGCGGCGGTCGCGAGAGTCTTGTCCCTGTCTCGCCCGACAACCCCTGTGACTGACTGCTTCCCTTCTGTTATGGTCCCCGTCTTGTCGAGAACTATCGTGTCTACGCGAGCCGCAGCCTCCACCGCTTCCCCTCCCTTCACCAGGATACCTCTTTTCGCTGCGTTCCCCGTCCCCACGAGGAGAGCCGCGGGGGTGGCTATGCCCAGGGCGCAGGGGCAGGCGATTATGACCACCGACACGAAGATCAGCACCGAGGTCGAGATGGATACGCCCCCCAGGAACCTCCACCCCATCGCAGCCGCGAGGGCGGCTATGATTATCGCGGGGACGAAGTACTCGGCGACCCTGTCCGCGAGCCTTTGAATCGGCGCCCTGCCGGCCTTGGCTTCCTCCACCAGTTTTGTTATCTGGCCTAGGACAGTATCCTGACCAACGGCTGTGCATCCAACAACGAGCATTCCTCCGGTGTTGATCGAACCCCCTATCACCTGGCTCCCGTGCTCCTTCCTCACCGGAGCACTCTCTCCAGTCAGAAGCGATTCATCCGCCTCTGATGCGCCGTCCCGCACAATCCCATCGGTCGGGATTCGCTCTCCCGGCTTCACCTCGACTACGTCCCCCACGACGAGATTCTCCACTGGCACGTCGGCAACCGCACCCCCACTCAGCACGTGTGCGACCCTCGGTCTCAGCTCGAGCAGCTTCCTGACAGCGTCGGACGCCCTTTGTTTCGTATGAAACTCCAACAGCCGCCCGGAAAGCACCAGCGTTATGATTACAGCCGAAGCGTCGTAGTACGCCCCCCCGACCCCGAAGAACGAAGGCACGAGGGTGGCGAGTGCGCTGTATCCAAAGGCGGCCGTCGTCCCCACGGCAACCAGGACATCCATGTTGGCCGCGTGGGTTCTCAGGGAATGATACGCGCCGCGGTAGAACCTCGAACCGACGTAGAACTGGACCGGAAGAGCCAGGAGGAGTAGAACGTAATCGCTCGTCTGGGGCGGGAGAACGGGGACGTAACTCAGCACGAGGATCGGGACGGCTAGAATAGCACCGACTGCCACAGTCGACCTCAGTCTGCCCAACTCCCTCTGAGGCATGGTGAATTCCAACCTGCACGGTTCACTGCAGAAGTAGTACGTGCTACCTCCGACGGTCGCCCTCAGCGCATCCGGAGTCTCAGGAACGCTCATCCCGCAGACTGGGTCCTTCGCCAACCTCTCAGCGAGCCGCCCCTTGTCGATGTTAAATCATTCCCCCCAGGACGCCGTCAGGTCTCTTTCGTCCGCCCATGGGATGCCAAGAATCTCTAAATTGGCGAAATTCCATCACTAGGTCATGAATAAGGACCCCGTGTGCGGCATGACGGTCGACGAGCGCGAGGCTCGGCTGAAGTCAGACTACGGTGGCGGGACGTACTACTTCTGCTCCGCCGGGTGCAAGGCCGCCTTTGACAAGGACCCACATCGCTACGCTCACTAGTGGCGACGGTCGCGCCTGGCGGGACGTGCTCCTGCCTTGACAGATCGCCCGTAGGCTTAAAGCCGAATCGAAGGACGCACGACTGAATCGGGTTTGGTCCGTGCCTATGGGGTAACAGGAGCGTCAGGTAGGTGACTAGGCACCGGCCGGCGGCGAAGGGGCACCAGAATGGTGTCACCGAAGGCATCGGAAGCGCACAAATACGTCAATTCGGCCGCACGGACCGTTTGCCCGAGCTAAAGGAGGATTCGTCGAAGAAGGCCCTCGAATATTCGAAGTTCTACGGTGGTAAGGTCGTGGTTGCCCCCAAGGTCCCAGTCAGGTCGCTCGAGGACTTCTCAATCTGGTACACCCCGGGGGTCGCCGCGGTGTCTCGAGCCATTGAAGCTGACGCTGACCTCTCATTCGAGTACACTGGAAGGTGGAACACGGTCGCCGTTGTGACGGATGGCAGCAGGGTGCTGGGGCTCGGAAACATCGGGCCTGAGGGTGCCCTCCCCGTAATGGAAGGAAAGGCCCTCATCTACAACTACCTCGGCGGGGTCAACGCCATTCCCCTCCCGATAAGGGCGGAGACCGAAGGCGAGTTCATCTCGTTCGTGAAGGCGCTGGAGCCGTCCATGGGAGGCGTCAACCTGGAAGACATAGAGTCCCCGAAGTGCTTCGACATACTAGAAAGGCTCCGCTCGGAGATGAAGATCCCCGTCTGGCACGACGACCAGCAGGGGACCGCCGGCGTCACACTCGCCGCGCTTTTCAACGCTCTCGAACTCACAGGGCGCAAGCTCCGGGGCTCGAAGATAGTCCTGTTCGGCGCGGGAGCTGCCAACGTGGCAGCTGAGAGGCTGCTGGTCCAAGCCGGGGCCGACCCCAAGGACCTGGTCGTCCTCGACTCGAAGGGGATACTGGAGCCGGAGAGGGAGGACATGGACAAGCTGATGCTAAGGAACAGGTGGAAACACGACATAGCACTGCGCACCAACGGGGACAGGGTCTCGGGGGGGCTAAAGGAAGCCCTCGACGGTGCCGATGCGCTTGTCGCCGCCGCCGGCAACGGGCCCGAACTGGTCAAACCAGACGAGATACGCATGATGAACAAGAGGGCCATCGCGTTTTTCCTTGCAAACCCCGTCCCCGAGATGCTCCCATCAGCAGCTCTCGCTGCAGGCGCAGAGATTGTTGCGACCGGACGGTCGGACTACCCCAACCAGGTCAACAACAGCCTCCTCTTCCCGGCAATCTTCCGCGGGGCCCTTGACGTCAGGGCGAAGACCATCACAGACAACATGGTGATAGCGGCCGCCATGGAGCTGGCCGGTTTCGCAAAGGAGAAGGGGATCAGCAAGAAGTACATCATACCCACTATGATCCAATGGGAGGTCTACCCCCGGGTCGCGGCGACGGTGGGACAGGCCGCCGTCAAAGAAGGCGTCGCCCGAAGGAGGCTCTCCGAGAAGGAATCCCTGGCCGCTGCGACGGAGACGATAGAGCACTCTAGGAAAGTGATGAACGCGCTACGGAGGAACGGAATAATTCTTGACCCTCCAGAATAGGCGTAAATCGGGCGGCGGAACACCCGGCCACCCGGCATTGCAGATCCGGCGCGCTAGAGAAGAGGACATGGGTGCAGTGGCAGACCTCATCGTCAGGACGAAGCGACTGAACAACGAGTTTGACCCTCTCTTCGCCGTGGTCCCAGACGTGAAGGCTAGGGCAGAAAGGCACGTCGCTGGTTCGATGAAGTCAGCTGACAAGCTGCTGCTCGTCGCTGCAGAGGGATCGAAGGTCGTGGGGATCCTGCGGGCGGAGATGCGGGAGCGGCTGTTCTACGAGCCGCACATGGAGGGGTTCGTCACGGACTTCTACATACTTCCCGAATACAGAAGAAAGGCCCTCGGAAACGAAATGATTCAAAAGGCCGCCACCGAGCTCAAGATGATGGGTGCTCAGATCATAGTCGCCGACGTGCCCGCTCAGAACGAGATCGCGAACAGGTTCTACATGAAACGCGGCTTCAGGTCCCTTTCAAACCTGGTCGGAAAGAGCCCCTAGTAGTCCAGGAGTGAGCCGAGCCGGGGTTCCGGCGAGGTTCCCAGAAGCATCATGCATCTGTAGCAGAATATGATGTTGCCCGCCCTTGCATGAGAGTGGTTCTGCGACCTCGTGCAATACTCCTCCTCGGGGATGGCT
The DNA here is from genome assembly GCA_035625455.1 of Nitrososphaerales archaeon. Lineage (GTDB taxonomy): Archaea > Thermoproteota > Nitrososphaeria > Nitrososphaerales > Gagatemarchaeaceae > UBA183. Next base: position 67,278 of record DASPPO010000030.1, read on the forward strand.
TTCAGAAGCATTTTGCCGACCCGGCGCGTCTGGATATTTAACCTTCGGCTAAACATTATACCCAGATTCGTCGTTTGACTAATATTTGGTGCTCACATTACCGACGAGCTTTCCGTCGTCGTTGACTTCCATGGTCGTCTCAAAGGAGCGTGCGTCCTCCAGCGAGATCCCCCCCGTGACCTGCCATTCCTTGAAAGAGGCGTCCTCCGCGACCTCAGCCCGAAGCTTGTGGTTCGACGTTGTTGCGAATGTCTTAACCCGTCCTGTGCTGTCCCTGCCGTCGACTACGACTTTCAGCAGGTCGGGGTTTTGGCTCGAGAATTCCACTACGCGCGTGTACTTCTTGTATAGTCTCCCCAGAAAATACCCAAAGAGGGGAGTCCAGAAAAGCATCATGAGGACGGTGGCAACACCGGATTCGGAGTCGAACACGTACCCCGAGAAGCCGAAGAAGACGAGGCTGAGTGCGATAACGGCCGCGAAGATCAGACCCTTGACCGTGCTTCCCCGGTTGGGGAGCGAGTCATAGTAAAGACCGAAGACCCCTGTGTAGATGAGCGTTATGAAGAACGCAACGAACGCTATGAATGGCACGTCGACGGCGACCACCGATTGGAAACAATCTGCAGCGCTTCCGTTCACGTTCGCGGTCAGGGGGCAGGACTGTGGATAGGCCTGGCTTATCGCATTGAGAGCTGAAGTCTGGAGCGCGTAGAGGAGGGCTACATTGAAGATGGCGATGCCCCCAACGTATAGGATTCCACTAAGCGTCCCTGCCTTTATCCCGGCGAAGAAAGAACCCAACTTCTGGAAATCCTAGGCGTTCAGGGCTGCCAGAACCTCTGCCTCATGCCCCTGGGGGTTTACCTTCCTGAATATCTTCTTGATCTTCCCGTCCGCACCGATTACGAACGTCGACCTCTCCGTCCCCATGTACTTCTTTCCGTAAAGGACCTTTTCTTTCCACGTGTCGTACAGCCTGTGGGCGACGCCGTCCTGGTCGCTGAGGAGAGTGAAATTAAGCGAGTACTTGTTGATGAATTTGGCGTGCGAATCTAGCGTGTCCTTGCTCACGCCGAGCACAACAGCGTCCACCCCGTCGAACTTCGGCAAGTTGTCGCGGAAGCTGCACGCCTCTATCGTGCAGCCGGGGGTGTCGTCCCTGGGGTAGAAGTAGAGCACGACCTGCTTCCCCCTCAACGAGCTGAGCTTCACACTCTTGCCAGTCGATGCAGGAAGGGTGAAGTCGGGGGCCCTATCCCCCACCTCCAGCGCCCTCGCCACCGGACTCACACTCGACCTCGACAAAACGCCTCCAAAAAAAGTTAATGATTGAGCCCGTCGCTCCCCGGAAAGCTTGTCGTTCGACGTCCACGTGCACCCGTGGACAAGGGCATTCATGAAGAAGAACGGCCCCATAATGAAGGCGTGCGGCTTCTTCAAGTTGGACGTCTTGAACCTTCCCGCCACCACGGACCAGCTTCTGGACGAGATGGCCGAGGCCGGGGTTGCGAAGGCGGTGATACTCGGACAGGACACACACGCAACCAGAAACCCCGCGTTCAAGAGATACACCCTAACCAACGACGCGGTTGCCAGGATAGCCGAAAAGTCCGGGGACAGGCTGATTCCCTTCGCAGGCGTCGACCCCAATGCCGGAGGGGCGGCAGTGGCAGAATTGAAGAGGGCAGTCGAGAAGCTAGGTATGCGCGGGTTGAAAGTCCACGGGAGCGCCAACTCGGTCTACATCAACGACAGGAGGCGGATGTATCCGATCTACGAGTTCTGCCAAGAAGTCGGGGTTCCTGTGCTCATCCACACCGGGACCACGGGGCTCGGCGATTGCGAAATAAAGTACAGCAAGACGGAGCTCGTCGACGAGGTCTGTCAGAGCTTCCCAGACCTAAGAGTGATCATGGCCCACTTCGGATGGCCATGGCCTGATGTGGCAGTCGCCATCGCGCTGAGGAACCCCAACGTTTTCATCGACGTTTCGGGGTGGAAACCGAAGTACGTACCCCAGAGTGTGCTTCCATATCTCAACGGGCTTCTTCAGGACCGGTTCCTGTTCGGCACGGACTATCCCATGCTCAGACAGAAGGAATGGCTCGACGACTTTCGGACGAACCTCGCCCCCAAGCTCAGGCCGGGCGTGGGCGACAAGCTCCTCTCCGGCAACGCGAAGAGGCTGTTTTCCGCCTAAGGCTGAATCAGCTGCATCTTCAGAGATTTTCGCCCGTTGTACCCCTCGTTGGGCCTGTGCCAGAAGGCCACTTCGGGCTCGCCGTACCTCCAGCAGAGCAACACGCTCTCTCCGTACTTCTCGGCGGGGAAGTCCACGAGACCGTAGTCCAGGTCCTTCACCTGCACCCCCAGGTCCTCTAGCTCCAAGACCTCCCTTTTCATGTCCTCGATGAGCGCGTCAAGTTGAGCGGCCCTTTCAGCTACCTCTGCCGTTCTGAATCCGAAGAGGTTGTACTTTTCGATCTCGCTATGCAGCTTGGCGACGACCTTCTTCTTTTCGATGAGCTCCTTCATCTTGGGCTTAATGTCGGATAGGAGCTTCGAAGCCTCCTGTGGCGTGAACAGGTGAACGTCATGATCTTCGAAGCTCGTCTGATTCGCCCCTGCCGTCCTTGTTTTTTCGCATAAGAAACTTCACACTTTAATTTTGGTGACCAACGATGATTATCCGTTTGACCCAAAGAATTGCCCTTAAACCCACGCCGGGCTCCCCCCGAGCCTCGCCTGTTACCGTTAATAGTTCGCGGGGGCCGCCTGCGTGCGATGTACACTCGTCGGGGAGACAGGGGTGAAACTTCCCTCTACGGACCGAAGCGTGTGAGGAAGGACGACCCAAGGGTCGAAGCCTACGGTACCATCGACGAACTGAATAGCATAATCGGAGTCATAATCGCGGGCTCGAATGATCGGGCACTCGTTTCTTCCCTGAAGGAGGTCCAGAGGATGCTTTTCGTTGCTGGAGGGGACGCGGCGACAGAAATTGGGGGGAGGCAGAAGGTTCCACGAATCACGGAGCCCGACACCAAGAGGGTAGAGGAACTGACCGACGACCTGCTGACACAGCTCCCACCCCTAAGCAACTTCATCCTCCCGGGAGGCTCGCCAACCGGGGCTATGCTTCACGTGGCCAGGTCGGTCTGCCGCCGGGCAGAGAGGCGCATCGTAACTGCCTCGGCACCCGGAGGGATGAACCCTCAGCTCCTTCCTTTTTTCAACAGGCTTTCCTCGTATCTCTTCGACCTGTCCCGCTGGGTCAACAGCAGGGCGAAGAAGAAAGATGACGTCTGGAAGGCATAGGGAGAAGGTCCTCGGTCAGCGCGACTGAAGTTCGTCACTTCACCAGTTCGAAGGCGGTGGCTATCCCCTGGCCAACTCCGATGCACATCGTAGCCAACCCGTAGCGCGTCCCCGCCCTCCTCATCTGGTGTAGAAGAGTTGTCGCTAGCCTGGCTCCACTGCACCCCAGAGGATGACCGAGAGCGATGGCACCTCCGTTGGGGTTGATTTTCTTGAGGTCGAATTCGGGCATCTCCTGCGCGCACGCCAGAACCTGGGCCGCGAACGCCTCGTTCAGCTCTATGACTCCGAAGTCGTCCATTGTAATGGCCAGGCGCGAAAGCAGCTTCCGCGTGGCATAGACCGGACCTATTCCCATGTAGTTTGGGTGCACCCCGGCCGTGGCAGAACCGAGTATCCTGGCAATCGGCTTGATGCCTAGGCTCTCCGCCTTCTGCTTCCCCATCAACAACACGGCTGCGGCTCCGTCATTGATGCCAGAGGAATTACCAGGCGTGACGGTTCCGTCCTTCCTGAAGGACGGCTTAAGAGCGGCGAGCTTCTCCAGGGACGTGTCAGGCCTGGGTCCTTCGTCCTCGCTCACGCCGTTCGGGTTTTCGCGTGTCTCGACGGGCACCATCTCGCCCTTGAACCTCCCGCTCCTCGTGGCGTCCACCGCCTTCATGTGGGAAGAAAGTGCAAATTCGTCCTGCGAGGTCCTGCTGATCTTGTACTTGTCTGCGAGGTTTTCGGCTGTTTCACCCATGGTCAACGGTGGGTATTCGGGAAGGAACGCCGGATTGGGGAAGCGCCATCCGATGGTCGTGTCCACAAGAGCCGCGCCCCCCCTCCCGAAGGCAACTTCCGGCTTGAGCATCACGAGCGGCGCCCGAGTCATGCTCTCCACGCCTCCGCCGATGAGAATCTCACCCTCGCCGGCGACTATGACCCTTGCAGCCGAGTTGAGCGCCTCCAGTCCCGAGCCACAGAGCCTGTTCACCGTCGAACCCGGTACCGAGTAGGGCATACCAGCGAGGAGAAGGGACATCCGTGCCACATTCCTGTTGTCCTCCCCTGCCTGATTGGCGCAGCCGAAGTAGACGTCATCGATCGAAGCGGGGTCTACACCGGACCTTTCGAGAACAGCCCTGAGCACCAACGCTCCCAGGTCGTCAGGGCGGACAGACCTCAGTACCCCGCCGTATTTTCCAATGGGGGTCCTCACTGCGTCGACCACCACCGCCTCGTCCTTCATGCATGGCGCGCGATGGCTGGGTGCTTATCTCCTTTTGTTGAAGAACGCCGCATTTTTAACGGCCGGACCTTTCGATTGTCTCCCTATTGGCCGGTGAAACTCGGTTCTCTCTTGTCGAAGAAGGCCCTGACTCCTTCCACGTGATCCCGGGTCCTCCCCGCGATGTCCTGAAGGTACATCTCGTACTCGAGGGAAGAGTCGAGGTCCACCACTACAGCACGGTTCAGCGCTCGCTTGGCCAGGCCCATGGCCTTCGTCGGCCCCTTCGCGAGCCGCTCCGCAATCCTGGTTGACTGGTCCCTGAGGCTCTCGTCTGGGAAAACCCAGTTAACCAGGCCAAGACTCAGCGCCCTCCCGGCGTCGATGGGTTCTCCAAGGAGTGCGACCTCCATTGCCTTCCCCAGGCCCAGAATCCGGGGGAGCCAGAAGCTCGTCCCTGAATCCAGTACCAGTCCGGCTCTGACGAAAGCCTCGTGAAACGTGGCCCTGTCCGATGCCGCCCTTAGGTCGCATGCGAGCGCCAACCCCAATCCCGCTCCGGCTGTGACACCATTTACAGAAGCAAGGACTGGTTTCTCCATTCTTCGGATGCTCTGCACTATGGGATTGTATCTCCTCTTCACCACCTCTCCTAGGCGAATAGGTTTGCCGCTTTCATACGTGGACCTGTTCGTGCTCAGGTCCTCTCCGGCGGAGAAGGCTCTCCCTTCGCCCGTAAGAACGAGACACCTCGCCTCTGCCGAGTTCGCCCCCTCCTTCAGCGCGTCAATGAGCTCGTCCCCCATCTGATCGTTGAAGGAGTTCAGCTTGTCTGGCCTGTTCAGGGTTATCCAAAGGACGCCGTTCGATGTCTCCGCCTTGATTGTCTCGTAACCCATCTACTTCCCCTTGAATACCGGTTTCCGTTTTTCGACGAAGGCGCTCATCCCTTCCTTCTTGTCCTCCGAGGCGAACAGAAGGAAGAAGAGCTCCCTCTCGAAGTCCAGGCCGTCGCTCAGACCCATCTGGAAAGACTTGTTGACTGCCAACTTGGCCATCCTCACCGCAACGGGCGACTTCGACGCTATGTCGTTGGCCACCTTCTTTGCCTCTTCCAGGTACACCTCCTTTGGGACTACCCTGCTAACCAGCCCCAGATACTTCGCCTCCTCGGCACCTATCCTGTTCCCTGTTAGTATCATTTCCATCGCCTTGGACTTCCCTATCGCCCTCACCAGCCTCTGGGTCCCTCCTCCTCCAGGCATGACTCCGATGTTTATCTCTGGCTGGCCGAACTGAGTGGTCTCGGAAGCTATGAGGACGTCGAGGCTCATCGCGAGCTCGAGACCTCCCCCCAGGACGTATCCGCTCAACGCACCGACTATCGGCTTGGGACAGTTCCCCACCTTGTTCCAGAAGGGACCGAAGTGTCCGGTCATCGCCATCTCCACAGCGGTCTTCTCTACCATGTCTTTGATGTCCGCCCCCGCCGAGAAGGCCCTCTCGCTACCCGTAATCACAATGCACCGTACTCCCTCGTCCTTCTCGAACTCGGTCAGGGCCGAGCTCACCTCCTCCACCAGCTTTGGACTCAGAGCATTCATTGCCTGGGGGCGATTCAATGTGATTATCCCAAGCATCCCTTCTTTCGAAACGAGGATTGTCTCGTAATCCATAGGTCAAAGGCCGTGCCGCGTTCGTATTAATTATAGCGTCCTCACTGCGCTGCAGAACCAGGGAGCTCGGGGAGCGGCTTACTTCGTCCTGGTCGCACCCGGTGAGCTCCACTCGTAGAAGCCTTTGCCGCTCTTTCTCCCCAGCATCCCCGCTCGTACCATCTCCCGCAGGAGGGGACTCGGCCGATACTTGCTATCTTGGAATTCGTTCATGAACACCTGCGTGATGTTGAACGTGGTGTCCAGCCCTACGTAGTCGAGAAGCTGAAGGGGCCCCATGGGCCAGTTAAGGCCAAGCTTGACGGCCTTGTCGATGTCTTCGGGGTCGGCTACACCTTCATGGAGGAGGAGGGTCGCCTCGTTCAGCGCGGGGACAAGGATCCTGTTCACTATGAACCCAGGGGAGTCCTTCTTACACAGGACCGTCTCCTTCCCCAGTCTTCCCGATACTTCCTTGACTCGCCTTACGGTTTCGTCTGATGTCCTCTTCCCCCGGATTATCTCGACCAGGGACATGAGCTGAGGCGGGTTGAAGAAGTGCATCCCGCAGACTTGCTCTGGATTCTTGGTGGCCGACGCCAGCAGGGTGATGCTGATCGAAGAGGTGTTCGAAGCGACAATCGTGTCCCCGTCGACTAGCTCCGCCACCTTCCTGTAAAGGTCCATCTTGAGCTTCGGGTCCTCCGTTGCAGCCTCGATCACAAGCGAGCTCCCTTTCAGCGCCTCGGCCAGGTCGAGGGTCGGATGGATCCTCCCGATTGCTGACTCCCCCCGTTCTCTGGTGAGCTTCCCCTTCTCAACGAACTTCCCGACGCTTTCCCTGATCATCTTCATCCCCCCGTCGAGGAACCTCTGCTCCACGTCGAGCATCGAGACCTCGTATCCGCCCATCTGCGATGCGACCTGGGCGATTCCGTGGCCCATGAGCCCTGCGCCGAGGACGGTGACCTTTTCGGAGCTTCTGTCCATGGGCGGCGAGGCCCGTCCGCTCGTTTTAACCGTTGGCGACCCTGCGTTCGAAAAGAACCATGGAAAAATTCCTGCCGTACCCTTCTTTCCTAAGCGCAGAGATGATGGGGGACCTCTGCGGCACAAACACGAACCTCTCGCTCGCATTCTTGTCTCTTCCGACAAGGGCCTTTAGGAGTCCTGTCGAGTCAGAGACCGGTCCACCGATGTAGCAGACCTCCTCCCAGTGCCCCTCCCCTTCGTCGCCGGCCTTGACCACCGCAACCGCATCTCCGGAGCGCCATACCGCCCCCTCTGCCAGCAGTCCGGTCACCACACGCTCTGTGAGCGAAGCTGCCGCGAAATAATGCCAGAACACGCCGCTTCCCAGCCGGAACTCCTCTGCTCCCCTTAGGAGGCCCATTACCGTCAAGAGGTCACCCGGGCCCATCCTGGTGGCCGCCCCGGCTGGCCTGGGCCTGAAGCCCCTCGGGGGCTCATAGACGCTAAAGCGGGCCGTCTCCCTAAACAGGATCCTCGATATCTGCCGGTGGGCCGCCCTGTTCCGAGACCCGCTGGTCAACCTGAACACTCCTACCCCCTTGGCCGCCGCGAACCGCATCGAGTTCTCCCCGAGCATGGAAGCCAGTCCCCTTCCGCGAAAGGCGGGGTGTACCCTTGCTCCTTCAAACCAAGCCGATCCGTCCCCCAAGAACCGGACTCTGTTCATCCCGACAGGAATCCCATCCACTTCGACAACGAACATCTTCCCGTGTCTGTCGCGGAGCCACCTGTCCCACACGGATGGGATGTAATCGTGGCCCCCCCAAACCTCCTTGATGAAGCTCATGAGGGGTGCTTTGTCTGCTCCCCTGGCGGGCCGAACCTTCTTTTCCATCGACACCGGGCGCCCAGGCGACGCGGTAAAACCATTGCCCGGCCTACGTCCTGACCCGCCCGCTAAAGGATAAGAAGACAGTCCTTTGGAGTTGCGTCAACGCCGGGGTGGCAGAGTGGTTAATGCGCGGGCCTTGAGTCCATGCAGGACAGCCCGTGACCGTTATCGGTCGCGCGGGTTCGAATCCCTCCCCCGGCGCTTTCCTGTTTCTCCGTTTAGTTCTCGCGCCACTTCATCCTGAACGAAACCAGCAGTAGCATTATCACTGTCGCCGCCAACAGCACCACGAAGCCCGCCGCAGGCTCTATCGAGTAGCCAAGCCCTATGGTCCCCTGAAACAGGGCTGACGCCTCCGTCGTGGGGATGATCTCTGCGAGTGGAACCAGGAACTTCGGAAGCACGTTGATGGAGTAGTAAACGGGCGGGAGGACCGAAAGGATCGTCGTTATGAAGCCATTGATGATGAAAGCGTTCTGCGTGTTCGGGGCATAGGCGGAAAAGAAGAAACCGAGGCTTGTCGTTGTGACCCAGAGGAGCACCACGACCCCGAGGCACCCCGCGAGCGCGACGGCCGAAGCGCCATGCCCTGCTATCAACGCGAACAGAATTACGAGGGCCGGGGCCCCGAAGATGAGCTCAGACAGCGCCACCCCGAACATGTACACGAGGGGGGTTACTGGTGAAGCGACCACGATGTCTTGGAACCTGTTCTGCAGTTTGTACGATGCCAGGTCAGTCCCGACGAACAGCCCCAGCTCGGTAGTTACCATGGTGAGCGCACCTGCGAGCCCGTAGGGAAGGGCCGTACCGTTGCTTGCCACGAACAGGATGAAGAGGAGGGTGAATGGTGTCGAGAAGACGAAGGCGATGAAGAGCGGGTTCCTCAGCATGGGAGTGAACCCAAGGTAGTACATTATCGCCCAGAGCGACCTGGCCCGTTCCCTAAGCCTCACTTTCCTCCCCCTTCTCGGCTTCGCCCACTATGTCCACGAACACGTCGTCTAGTGTCACCGGGCTCATCGAAATGGTCGCGCTTCTTGCCACAGCTTCTTCGCCGAGGCTTCTTGCTCCCTCCTCGTCGGTCAGTACCCTGAACCTCCCTGCAATCGAGGAGACCCTGCCGTAGCGGCCCAGCTCCGACTGGGTGAACCTGTCGTAGACGTCAACTCTGGTGCTCCTGAGGGTTATGGCCTCCTTCACGCTCCTGGGTGTCCCGGACGCGACCACCTTTCCCCTGTTGATGATTACGAGGTTGTCTGACAGCGCTTCCGCTTCGTCCATGTAGTGGGTGGTGAGGACAATTGTCCTTCCGCTCTTCTTCAGTCTTGTCAGTTGCTCCCACACTTTTCTCCTGTTAAGGGGGTCGAGTCCGATGGTGGGCTCGTCCAAGAAGATTAGCTCGGCGTCCGTCTGGATGGCCATGGCCACGATCACCCTCTGCTTCATCCCGCCAGAGAGCCAGTCCGAGTTCACGTCTGCAACATCGCTCAGCTCGAGCTCGCCCAGAGCTTCCTGAGCCCTCCTCCTCGCCTCCTCCTTCGGAATGCCTCGCATCCTGAGGTTGAGCATGACGTGATCCCGGGGCGTAAGCGGATAGATGGTCTCGGCCTCCTGGGGCGTGATCGCGATTCGCTCTCGTAGCTTCTTAGCGTCTCCAACTACGTCGAGCCCGAGGACTGTCACGCTTCCAGAAGTGGGCATCAGCTGGGTGCTTGCTATCCTCAGGAAGGTCGTCTTGCCTGCCCCGTTCCTGCCCAGCATCGTGAATATCTGCCCGGCTTCGATTTCCAAGTCGATGGAATCTAGTGCGGGTTGCTTCGATTTCCTGTAGATTTTCGTCAGCTTGGTTGAACGCAGTGCTTCCATGATCTTTGCCCACCCAGTCTCCGGTCAGAAGCCACCGGTTATTGATGTCTCCATCATGCCGCCCTTCGAGTGCTTTGGAATGGCTAAATCAGTGATTACTTCCTGCCCTGAAGTTGTTTTCCAAGGGGAAGGCCCAACTTGTTGATTTCCCCCGGCTTCCATGGGCCAAGGTAGAAGGGGGAGGCGCCGCAGGTCGTATGAAGAAACATGTTTCTGACGATGGGCAGGCGATCCGCATCCTCGAAGTGTCCCCAGAATGGAAAGAGCTAGACTGGTGTACCAGAGCCCACATCGGGTACGTCACCTCGGGGAGGCTCACACTGGAATTCGAGGCCCAGAGCCCCATGGAGGTCCTTAGAGGGCAGGGCTTCTGGATCCCACGGGGATATGCTCATAGGGCCAGCTGCAAGAGAACGACCACTCTCTTCATAGTCGATCGACTCTGAAGGTGTTTCCCGTCTGGAAACAGGTTCCCACACGTAAGAATCGGCTTCTCGATTATATACGCTCGAACCCCGGGCGGGTTAGGTGCTTGGTTGTGACCAGAAACGCCATCATAATGGGTGCTGCCGGGAGAGACTTTCACGACTTTAACGTGTATTTCAGGGACAACCCTGAATACAACGTCGTTGCCTTTACTGCGACTCAGATCCCGTACATCGCCAACAGGACCTATCCCGCGTCCATGGCTGGGAGACTCTACCCTGAAGGTATTCCAATCTACCCGCAAGAGAAGCTGGCTGAGCTGATAGAGAAGCACGAGGTCACCGACGTCTATTTCGCCTACAGCGACGTCCCGGGGACATACGTAATGGACCTGGCATCGATAGCCCAGTCGAAGGGGGCGAGCTTCCACCTGCTGGGCCCGAAGGACACCATGCTGAAGTCTTCCAAACCGGTCGTTGCGGTGGTGGCGGACAGGACAGGGGCGGGGAAGAGCACCGTCAGCCGGATGGTCGTCGACGTACTGCTGAAGATGGGGCTGAAACCAGTCGTGGTCAGGCACCCCATGCCGTACGGGGACCTCTCCATAGCAGTCCAGAGGTTTCAGAACCATGAAGACCTGGACAGGTACCACGCTACCATCGAGGAAAGGGAGGAGTACGAAGGGCACATTGACAAGGGAATTGTCGTCTTTGCTGGGGTGGACTACGGCGCCATCCTGGAGCAGGCGGAGAAGGAGGGGGATGTGGTCATCTGGGACGGGGGGAACAACGACTTCAGCTTCTACCTGCCTGACCTTACCATAACGGTCGTCGATCCCATGAGACCGGGGGACCAGTTAAGGTACTACCCCGGAGAAACGAACGTCAGGCTCGCCGATGCCATCGTGGTCAACAAAGTAAACATCGCGGCCAGGAGAGCGGTCGAGCAGGAGATAAGCTCCTGCCGTCAGCTCAATCCAAAGGCACTGGTCGTCAAGACAGACTCGATTGCCACCCTCGACAAGCCCGGGCTTGTGCGAAGGAAGCGGGTCCTGGTCGTGGAGGACGGCCCCTCGGTGACACACGGGGGCCTCTCCGAAGGAGCGGGAGCTGTGGCCGCCAGGAGCGTCGGGGGAATCCTCGTCGACCCAAGGTCGAAGGCTGTCGGCTCGATTCGGAAAGCGTACACCCGCTTCCCGAAGCTGGGGAAGGTCCTCCCTGCCCTGGGCTACAGCCCGGAACAGCTGAAGGAGCTCGAGAAGAGTATCAATGGAGTCTCCTGCGATACCGTCGTACTCGGGACGCCGTCAGACATCACCCGAATGATCCACATCCGGAGGCCTGTGGCAAGGGTTCAGTTCGAGGCCTCCGAAGTGGGGGGGCACAGGCTCGAGGCACTCATCAGGGGCAACAGACGACTCCGGAGCGCCGTCCCATCACACTAACCGCTCAGTTCCACTGTACCCAGTCCACTCGGGGCGCCCTGGGCTTGTTGGCCATGGCGAATGCCTCTACCACGTCCCTCGCCGTGACTATCCCGACCCCCTCTCCTTCCAGCGCCAGCGGAAGCCGCTTGAACCCGTGAGTCGCCATTATTCCTGCCACTTCCCTCCCAAATATTCCAGGCTCGGCTGTGATGACGGGTCTAGTCGCAACGTCTGTTACGGGGGTGTCGAGCGTCTTCCGGGACGCGAGAACCCGTTTCAGGAGATCGCGCTCGGTAAAGATTCCCGTCCATTGCCCGTGTTCGCTTACCAGCACGCTCCCGGTCTTCCGCTCGTCCATTAGCCTGACCACAGCCTCCACGGTGGACTCGGGCGCCACAGTCACGAGCCGCGTGGATATCACCTTCAGTATCGAGAAGTCCGTCCCGACCCCTCTGAGAACCCTGACGAGATCTGTGGGCGTAACCATCCCAACCAACTCTGCCCCTTCGAACACCATGAGTCTGCTCTTCTTCTCAACCATCGCCGTGGCGGTCTCCTCCAAAGTGAGTGAGGAGGTGATGGAAGGGAACTTTGGCGAAGCCGCTTCCATTATGAAAGTTGACTCCGGGTCCTTCCCCTTTGCCAGGACCCTGCTCAGCAGGTCCCTTTCGGTGAACACTCCGCACGGCCCTAGGTTGTCCAGTACTACGACGCTCCCGATGTTGTGCCCATCCATCGCCTTTATGGCGCCGTCAACATTTGACTCCTGGGAGATAGTGACGACTCCCTTCCCCATGAAGTCCCGTGCTAACGGTCCCACGTGGCGCTGCATCTTCCTCTGAGAAAAGGGCCGTTCGTCATAATAAATCGAGGGCACAATTCCCAACCTTGAGACCGTCGGCAATAGGCTGCGGGTCTGCCCCGCCTCTGGAGGACTATCGGGTCAGGGCCGGGGACTGGAGCTTCGGGGACGCGCAGATTGCCGGCGCTCCTTCTCGACCTTCCTGTGAATCCGCCCCTCCATCCATTCCTCATAGATATCTGGCGCCGGCACCCTATGGGTTCTGCCGGTGTGGACCGATGTCTGTGCGTTCAGCCAGTCCTCGTAGGTCGAACCAGGGAGGTGCCTCTTTTCGAAATCTCTCCTCTCTCGCATCAATCGCAACGTTGCCTTCTCCGATTTAAGGTTCCGGGACTCTTCTCACTATTGAGAAATAGGCGGGCTCGGGACGCGTGAGAAGCCTCCGCTTCCCCTGGCCATGTCTCACACTTGGTTTCAACTCTGGGAATGGTGCCCCCAATTTATGAGGACGGATCAGACTCTCAGCTCCGTAGAGATGGGAGAGGTTCACACACCCGCGCACACGAACAAGAGGACAGAATTCGCCCGGTTGATAGATTCCACGATCCTCAAAGCGGCCACAACTGCCGCAGACATCGATGCTCTCTGCACCGACGCGGTGAAGTACAACTTCTGGGCGGTCTGCGTCAACCCAGTCCACGTCAGGCAGGCGGCCCGGAGGCTCGCTGGGAGCACCACCGTCGTCTGTTCCGTGGTTGGCTTTCCTCTCGGAGCTGCCACCTCTGACATGAAGCTCATGGAGGCAAGGGGGGCCATAACGGACGGTGCGAGTGAGGTTGACATGGTGTCGAATATCGGCGCCCTGAAGTCCGGGGACACGCGATCCTACTTCTCAGACATAAACGAGGTCGCCGCCTTCTGCGGGAGGTCCAACACCATACTCAAGGTCATACTGGAGTGCTGTTACCTCACCGACGAAGAGAAGGTCAGGGGGGCCCGTCTGGCAGAGCAGGCAGGAGCGAACTTCGTGAAGACCTCGACAGGGTTCGGCACGAGCGGAGCCACGGTCGCAGATGTCTCCCTTCTGCGCAGGGTGCTCGCCAACCGGACAGGTGTGAAGGCGGCCGGGGGCATCGGGACCCTCGCGAGGGCGCAAGAGATGATCAATGCGGGGGCCAACAGGATCGGTACCAGCTCGGGTACCAAGATACTTGACGAGCTCCCTGTCTAGCTCGGACTCGACGAGGCAGATCCCTTCCGCTCGGCCGTGCACCCTAGAAGGCCAGTTCCCTGCCGCTCCTCCCGTCGACCAGGACCGAGCGGTGCCTCCTCCTGACCACGAGTTCCACCCTGAACACAGGGTACAGGAAGGTCTCGAAGCTCTCCACGTCCGCTCCCTCCCAGAGGCCCTTGACCACCTCCTTTACCTCCGGCTCCTTGAGCTTCGAAGCCGATAGCCTACTGTCTTGCACGGGCACCTCCTCCAATTCCAGGGGAGAGAACACGGAGGGCTCTCCGGGAAGGTCGATGAGCCGCCTGTACAACTTCCTGTTCCTGACCTCTATGGTCCTCACGAGCCTCCTGCCGTCCAGGGTGCCGAGCACCCTTGACACGCTCGATTTCGACTCGCCTATAGCGCTCGCCACGTCCAAGGCGCTGGTATCACTGTCGGGCTTGACCTCTCTGAGTACTTCAACCTGGAGAGTTGTGAGCCCCAGGAGCTTCTCGAACCCGTTCGTGACTTCGAGTCCCCTCCCGATTCGGACCTCCTTGCCTGTGGTGGCGTCGAAGTATGCATACACAGTCTCGAACCTCCTCTTCAGGAGCCCTCTCCGCTTCCTCACTCCCAGCTGTACCAGCGTCCTGTCCAGCCGAGTCACGCCAGTGACGGTCTCGCGCGGCCCGAAGATCCCGTAGCTGCGCTCCCTCCTGACTATCAGCGGGACGTCCTCCGCCTTCACAGAAGGAGGAAGTCCCTGGGCGACCCTGCCCCGGTTCTGCGCGCCCTCCTCCAGCCGCGGCTGCGTCGCTTGGACCGCTCCCCGGTTGACGGGCCCCACGTACTTCTTCACCACTCTCTTCGAGAGGGAAGGGGTCACACCACCAGGCTTTGTCACGCGCTTCTTTATGGTCACCAGAGCGGGTGCGGGCCCGAACCCTCCCATTGCGAAGAACTGTCCCGTCTTCAGGGCCGTCAGCTCCTTCGGCAGACCCTTCCCGGGGAAGAACTGGGCGACTGACTGGAGGTCGTTCTGGATGATGAGTTTCCCGATGAGTTGGTTCCCGCACTGGCTGAGCACGTTCTTGTCCACCAGGGAAGGCCGCTGAGAGCAGATCATGAGCCCCATCCCGCGCTTTCTCCCCCTCCTCGCCACCTCAGCGAAAATGGGTACCCTCTGGCCGTACTGCGGAACGAACTTGTCTGCTTCCTCGACCACCACCAGGTACGGAGTTCTCCGCTGGGTGAGGGTCTCGTACAGGGAGGTGACGAATGATGACACCTTCTCCTTCGGGTCAGTAATGTCCGAGACGTCCATGATCAGTGGCGAAATGTCCGGGGCCTGCCGTGCCAGGTCGTCGAGGTCCAGGTTCTCCCAGGACAGGTCGCTCCCCTTCTCTTCTCCCACCCAGATCGCCTCGAACTTCTCTTTGAGCCCGGTGTGCTCCCCCTCGGTGTCCACTATTGCAAACGGAACCTCGTTCCTGCACAGCTCCTCGCAGAGCACCCCCACAGCGTAGCTCTTCCCGCTCCCGCTGCTCCCGAGGACGCAGGTCCTCCCGGTCACCACAAGGTTCGCATCGACCGTGAAAGGGCCCTCCGCTCCTGTCCCGATTGTAAGCCACGACTGCTCCCCCTCTGGTGAATCTGGCACGCCGTGGGGACCTAGGCTCGCATGGTAATATCTTTGCGGAGCCAGAGAGCCGTTTTTAGCGCAAACGCTTTTTATTGCAAACCCCCCCGTGGAGTTCGTGATCTCGAGCGGCTCGAGCGTGAGGGTCTAGCCCAATGGCTGGGAGCCTACAGGACGAATACGCGCCGAACGGCGTCTGCTTCGGGTGCGGACCGAAGAACAGGTACGGCCTGAAGCTAAAGAGCGTCCCTCTCGGGGACTCCGTGGTCGCCGAGTGGAAGCCGAAGCCCCATCACATCGCGTTCGGGAAATTCGGGAGCGGAGGGATCATCTCCGTCCTGATGGACTGTCAGGGGAACTGGGCGGCTACCTATGCGCTCATGAAATCTAGGGACCTGTCGTCCCCCCCGGGCACCGTCACATCGGAATACACAGTCAAGTTCCTCCGCCCGTCCCCCATAGACAAGAAGTGGCAGCTCAGCGCCCGAGCGACGAAGGTGGAGGGGGACAGGGTGAACGTTTCAGGGGAACTGAAGGTGGACGGGACAGTCACCGCGACGATGACGGGTCTCTTCGTTGCGGTCAAGGAGTCTCATCCTGCGTTCTACAGGTGGCACTAGGCTGGCCTCCCCATCAGAGCCCGCGCCCTCCCGATTCCACGACCCCTCCACCGTCCGGGCCCTTTCTGAGGCGTTCCGATCAGGAGAGCTTTCACCAGTGGCTGTGACGAAGGCATGCCTCGGCCGGATCGAGGGACTCGGGCGCTCGCTCAACTGCTTTATCACCGTGCTCGGGGATTCTGCATTGAAGGCGGCAGAAGCGTCCGAGCGCAGGCACAGGGCAGGGACGCCGCTCGGCCCCCTCGACGGGATTCCGATCGCGGTGAAGGACGTCTTCTACATCGAGGGGGTCCTGTGCACTGCGGGCTCTAAGATACTCGCGGACAACGTCGCCGGATACGACTCGACGGCCGTCCGCCGCCTCAGGGGGGCAGGGGCCGTCCTTGTCGGGACTACCAACATGCACGAGTTCGCCGCGGGGGTCACGAGCGACAACCCCCACTTCGGGCCCGTGAGGAACCCATGGGACAGAGGGCGGGTGGCCGGCGGGTCAAGCGGGGGCTCAGCGGTGGCGGTGGCGACCGGGATGGCTGCCGGGGCCATAGGTACCGATACGGCGGGCTCCGTGAGGATCCCTGCAGCCCTCTGCGGGATCATCGGCTTCAAGCCCACCTACGGCAGGGTGAGCAGAATCGGCGTGGTCCCCCTCGCTGCGTCCCTGGACACGGTCGGTGTCCTGGCCCGGAGCGCCTGGGACGCAGCAGCCTTACTCCAAGCCGTGACTGGGCACGACAAGTCTGACATATCCACAGTCGATGAACCCGTCCCGGACTACCTCGAACTATTGTCAGCGCCCTTTCAGGGGGCACGGATAGGAGTGGTCCACCCGTACTTCCATGACGACGTTGACCCGAGAGTCGAGGAGAACTTCAAGGGGTTCGCTTCCAACCTACGGGGGATGGGCTGCACCCTGGGGGAGGCAGACCTCGGCCCGGTGCAGGAAGCTTATGACAAATGGCTCGTCATCCGCCGCTCCGAGGCGACCGCCTTCCACCAGAGGTGGCTTGACTCCGTCCCGGACCTCTATGGGGCGGACGTCAGGAGGCTGCTCGAGCTCGGCAGGGACATACGGGCCGTAGACTACGTCAATGCCATCAATTCGCGCCCTACCATCATAGAGCGCTTCTCCCGGGCGATGGACAAGTTCGACTTCCTCATCGCTCCCACAACTTCGATTCCTGCGCCGAAGATAGGCCAGGCGACGACGACCATCAAAGGCAAAGAAGTCACTGTCTATTCCGCTCTGAACCGCCTCACCCTGCCCTTCAACTACGTCGGATTCCCCACGGCTTCTATTCCCTCGGGGCTGTTGGACGGACTTCCCCTCGGTGTGCAGGTGATAGGCAAACTCTTCGAAGAGGCGTCTGTTCTGCGCCTGGCCCTGGCATACGAAGAACGTTTCGGGCCGTTTCCACCCCCCTCTCTGATGTCGAGAACCGAGACCCCTTAATACAGGCCTTCAGGTGGACGGCAAGGTGCATCACGCTTGAGGCTGGGGTACGGAGCCGGAATCATAATCGTGGTGTTGCTGTCTGCAGCCGCCTGGCTGGTCGGGATCATCGATTTCCCGAGAATGATATCACTCATGCTTCTCCTGGGCGGGCTCTGGACGGTGGTGGCAGCGTTTACCCTCTTCAACGACAGTGAGAGGAGCTTCTACCTTGGGTGGGGGGTGGTCGTGGCTGCGCTGTCCACCTTCGACGTCTTTAACAACTTCAGCTACACCATAGCTCTGATCCTGATAGCGATAGTCGCGCTGATTCTCATCAACGTCTACATCGGAAGGACCCCGAAGATGTACAGCGCCGCGACAACGCCACCTGCCGGGGGAGGTACTCCGGCGGCAACCGATGTCTGAAAGTCGCATCTTCCTAGACAAGCCCGCTCCTTGCGTTACCTGCCTCCCTGGATTGTGGAGAATCCGGTTTATCATCACCCGCCCGGAGGGTATCGGGAAGCAAGTTGCCGGCGGGTGAGGGTGTCGACATCGTCGACGACCAGGACGTCGTGATAGGCGCCGCCACCATCGGGGACTGCCTGGAGAAGGGGTTGCTCCACCGCGCAGTGGCCGTCCTGGTGGTGAGGAGCAACGGGGAACTTCTGCTCCAGCAACGAAGCCTGAGAGACGCCTGGCACCCGGGACTCTGGACCCTTTCAAGCACGGGGCACGTGAAGGCGGGGGAGGCCTACGACGAGGCTGCCGCGAGGGAGCTAAAGGAAGAGCTTGGGATTTCCGCCAGACTGGTCCGACTGTGGAAGCGTCTCCTGCCTCCGATTCTATCGGGGGGGTTGACAGAAAGGGAGTGGGTGACCCTCTATGTCACCCGGACAGAAACTCCCTGCAGCATCGACAGGGGCGAAGTCGAGGGGGTGAAGGAGGTTGCGGCGCACCAGCTGCGACGAATGTTCAACGACGGCTCGATGACCCCTGACGCCGTGATCCTCCTGACCGAGTATCTGGAGCACCAGGAGGAAGCGGGCTCCCGTTTCCTGACTGATTTATAGGGCCGAATCTCCCCGCACTTCAGGTTGGACGCCCTCGAGGACCTCGTCTCCTGTCTCACCGGCCCATCCAGGGCGATAGTGATAGCGCGGAGGGATGTCGACCTGAGACCTCAGTCGGGAGAAAACACGCTCTTCGTGCTCAGCATAGGGGAGGGCTCCCTTGCAGCCGGAGGAAGGGGAGGCGGGTTCGGCGAGAGAAGGGTGTCCGCCGTCTCCTGTTTCGAACTGAAGTCCCACACCTGGAGCCTTGTGTTCAGGGCATCCCCAGAGAAGGTCGGAGAATACGAAGTCCCATACTACGTCTCGCGGCTTCCATTGACCCTGGCCGACGGGACCGAAACGATGGGGTACGGCGTGGTCGACCCCGAGCTAGTTTCAGAACTGTCAAGGAAATCGGGAATCGTCTCCTCTGCTTAAATAGAAAGGGAGTCGGCCGGTCGGGCCGTTGAAGGTCCTGGTCACGGGGGCCGGAGGGATGGTCGGGAGGAATCTTGTCAGGTACTTCCAACAGAAGGGGGTCGAAACGATACCCACCGACCTCGCCGGGTGGGATGTCTCGGGGGACCTTCTCGACAAAGATTTCGTGTTCGGCAAGCTTGCCTCCCTCGACTTCGATGCGATAATTCACATGGCTGCAATAACTGAGATCAAGAAGACAGTCGAGGACCCGAAGCTCTGCTTCGAGGTCAACTGCCTCGGGTCCCTGAACATGCTCGAGCTGGGCCTCCGCAAGAAGGTGGCTAGGATCCTCTGCACTTCGTCGGCGAACGTCTACGGGGCGCCCAAGGTGAACCCTGTCACGGAGGACACGCCCTTTGACCCACGGGTGCCATACGACTACTCCAAGGTGGTCCTGGAGAACCTTGCCATGAGTTTCTTCAAGACCAAGAGTCTTCCAGTGTCCCTTACAAGGAGCTGGCTCCTGTTTGGGGACTATGACCAGCCCACCAGGGCAACCATCCGGTTCATCCGGGCCTGCCTGAAGGACGAACCTCTGACACTGTTCAACGGGGGCCGAGACACGACGTCACCCTCCCACGCCGACAATTTCGCGAAGCTCGCCCTCTTGATTCTGAACGACGGCAGGGCGGTCGGGCGGGCCTACAACTTCGGGGGGGAGAGGCCGGTCACCATCAGGGAGTTGGCGGAGACGATAAAGGAATTGACAGGCTCGAAATCAAAGCTCAATCTCGCCCCTCCCCGCACAGCGCTGGAGGCCGAGCCTCAGATCAGCTATCCTTCAATGGAGAGGGCAAGATCAGAACTGGGGTATGAGCACGAACTGACGCTTGAACAGGGCCTGCTTCGAACCATCGACTGGGTGAAGGCCCAGGCCTAGGAAGTAAGAATCAGCTCTACCTTGACGTCCTCGGGAATCCTGAGCTTTGTGATCTGCCTCATTGTTCTGTCGTCAGGCTGAACATCGAGTATCCTCCTGTGGACCCTCAGCTGCCAGTGGTCGAATGTATGGCTCCCCTCCCCCGTCGGAGCCTTCCTCGTCGTAATCTTGAGCTTCTTGGTGGGGAGCGGCTGGGGCCCGCGGACCTTGACGCCTGTCTTGTCCGCTATCTCCCTGATGTCGTTTGCCACCTTCTCGAGCTCAGGCAGGTTGGTACTCGTGAGCTTTATCCTGGCGAACTGGGCCATTTCCTTTCATCCGCGCCCGGGAGAATGTATTTAGACGTTGTGCGTGAGTTCGGTCGAGGAAGGAACCATTCAGAGGATGGCAAACGGCGTCCTGCCCAGTCGTCGGACGAAGTCCGGGTACAACTTCCAAATGGGCATCGGTGGCCATGACACCTTGAGGCTGAAGAAAGAACCCTGGTGAGCCTGAAAAATGGGGGAAGATTGACCTGCCCCCTGCGGAACATCCCTGGGGGACATCTTCACCCAGCATGTCGATGTGAAATCCCAGCCCCGCCGAACCTGCCTCCATTCTTGTCATTTTTGTGAGTTCGTGCCCGGTGGTTTCCAGAGCGTCGAAGATTAATACTTTGAAACACAAAATATTCAGTGAGTAATATAATTCATGCAGCAAAAGTTGTAAATACTCTCCTGAATCATACTTGTTTTCCAATCTGGAGGGTTTGCCGCAACGAGTGATCAACAGAGCATCGACCGTCTAGGGGACTTTCCAACGGCAGACCGACGAATCTTCTACATGAGCGCCATCGCGATAGGCATCGGGTTTGTTGGGGCGCTTATCGCCGCAGCCCTCCTTTACCTGATCGGCTTCTTCACCAATGTCTTCTACTACGGCAGGTTAGCCTTCACATTCGTATCCCCTGCGGGGAACCAGCTGGGATACTTCGCAGTCGCGGTCCCCGTCGCAGGAGGGCTCATTGTTGGAGCCATGGCAAAGTACGGCTCAGAGAGGATCCGAGGACACGGCATCCCCGAGGCGCTCGAGGCCATCCTGGTCAACAAGAGCCGCATCGAACCAAAGGTCACCGTCCTAAAGCCGATTTCTACCGCGATTTCCATCGGTTCAGGCGGGCCCTTCGGGGCGGAGGGCCCCATCATAATGACCGGTGGTTCTTTCGGTTCGGTCCTGGGCCAGATGCTCAGGCTCTCTTCCTGGGAGAGGAAAACGCTCCTGGTGGCAGGTGCCGCGGCTGGTATGGCCGCCACTTTCAACACTCCCCTGGCAGCGGTTATGCTTGCAGTCGAACTCCTTCTTTTCGAGTGGAGGCCGAGGAGTCTCATACCCGTCGGAATCGCCAGCGTGGTAGCCACGGTGGTCCGCTGGTCGATTCTGGGTACCGGGCCACTCTTCCCCGTCCTCCCCACCCCCACCCCCGACTGGAGTGCGATACTTTCCTCCGGGGCCGTGGGGCTGATCGCTGGCCTGGCATCGACCGTCTTGACCTACGCGGTCTATGCGTCTGAAGACGCCTTCAAGCGGCTCCCTATCCACTGGGCGTGGTGGCCCTGCATAGGAGGCCTGGTTATCGGACTTGGCGGTCTGCTCGTGCCAAGGGCGCTAGGGGTGGGGTACGACACGATCGATCTTCTTCTTGTAGGGAACATCGCGGCGGGGGCAGCTGCCGGCCTCCTCATTGTGAAGGCAACGATCTGGTCCGTCTCCCTCGGGTCGGGGACGTCAGGGGGGGTGCTGGCACCACTCCTCATGATGGGGGGCGCACTCGGCGCTCTTGAGGCGCTCTTCCTTCCGTCTGGGACCGCTTCGCTATTCGCGGTGGTAAGCATGGGAGCCATGTTAGGCGGGGTCATGAGATCGCCTTTCACCGGTGTTGTCTTCTCCCTGGAGTTGACAAGGGACTTGAACGCGCTCCCGCTGCTTCTGGTGGGAGCCCTCGTGGCTGATTTCGTAACAGTCTTTACGATGAGGCGTTCCATCCTGACAGAGAAGGTGGCGAGGAGGGGGGTCCATCTCTCGCGGGAGTACCAGGTGGACGTGCTTGAGTTGGTCCGTGTCTCTCAGGTGATGAGGAAGAACTTCGACATCTTCCCTGGGGCCTCCCCGATTGACGAGCTGGTCCACAGAGTCGCGGACACGGACGCCGGTGGGTACCCTGTGGTCGACGAGGGGGGCCGCATGGTGGGGTATCTCACTCCTTCGGATGTGAAGAAGCTTGCCAAGAGCTCGATGGGATCTGGCATGACCGTGGGGGAGCTGGCCGCCCCACCAAAGGTGATTGCGTACCCCGACGAACCCACGAGGGCGGCCGCAGACAGACTGGCCGAAACCGATTCGGAGAGCCTTCCGGTGGTGGAGCCGACCACCGGCAAGGTAGTCGGTCTGTTCACGAGGGAGGACGCCTTCCGGGCCCGTGTAGTCTGGTTCAGGGAAGAGAATGTGAGGGAGCGGCACCTGTCTGTTGCCGCCTGGCTCGCTGGCCTGTCGAAGAAGAACAGCGACGATGCGGGAGGTGCCTAGCCAGAGTTGTTCTTTCAGGACTGGTGGTTCACGACCCTCATCGGAACAAAGCTCCCGATAGAGCCCCCTCTAAGGGAAGACCTGAAATGGGACGTGCTCATAGTTGGCGGAGGAGCATCGGGGCTCGCTGCGGCAGCGCGGTTCGCTTGTACGGGGAAGAAGGTGCCGCTGCTCGAGAAGAACATCTGAGGCGGAAGCTCTACAGGCGGGAGCGCCGGCTTCCTCACGCCGGACAGTAAGCTCGAACTATCTCGGCTGATCAGACGCTTCGGCCCGACGGGCGCCAAGGACCTTTGGAAAGTGCCCGTCAGAGGCATCGACAGGATGATTTCGCTCATGGGGCCGACGGCTTGGACTGCGACCTGCAAGAGCAGGACAGCCTCTTCCTTGAAGGACGTGAGGTTCATCCAGTACTGGTCCGGGAGGATCGGCATGACGAGGGACCTGCTCCCGACGGTCCTCAGGGAGCCGGCATCTCCCTGGGTTTACAGGGTCCTTGGGTGCGTGGGTCTGCCCTGGGCTACGTTCTGCGGAGACTTCGCAGCACGCCAGGCCCTAGCTCAGGCGGAAACCGGGGGTGAGAGGTACTTCGGATACTTCGACGTCAATCGCAGGTTCCTGGTCCCGATCTGGCTGGATAAGATCATGGGGAAGAGGCTCGCTTTCCCTTTGAACAACGCGTGGGCGAAGTACTATCAGAAGGACAGTAGTGTGCCAGAAGAGGCGCTGAAGGGTGCGCCCAGCCCCAGTCCGTCCAGCTGACGGGGGAGACCCACTACTTCCCCTACCTGGGCACAACAACGCGCAGCAACCGTGCTAGCGCACGGGTGCGACCCGCACGCCCACCCTTCAGGCCGTTTCTCATGAGTAGGCGTAAATCCAGCTTATCCCATCGATTCTCATATGACCAAGGAAACCAAGGGAAAGCCGATAGCCTATCTGACCATTGTCTTGTTGGCAGTAATCGTCGTTCTCGCAGGCGGATTCACCTACAGTTTCGCCTCTATGTCAAGCCAAATCTCGACAGTCTGCAGTCAAAACAGGTCATTAGCGTCCTCTATGGCGGGCCTATTAGCCAAAAATGCTTACACCCTCCCAAGCGACATTCAAGCCGACAATTCTCTCATACAGACTCTTAATTCGACGCGTCCTGCAGACTACACAGCAATGATTGCTACCCTGCAGAACGAAATAACGCAAGACTCAGCGCTCATCGCCTATTACGGTAGTCTCGCAGCTAACAACACCACGACAATGCCTGCGCCTAGTCCATGTTACTAGCTCGACAAGTAGTGATTCAACCGACGTCGGCTGACCCAGCCAGAATCGCTAGGCCGTTCTCACGGAAGCGGAAACCCAATTCAGGATATTCGGTCCACAAGCCGTAAGACAAACCCTCAACAGAACAGGAGTGGAATGGTATGAAAAACGGGGTGGTCGTCGTTCTGATCGTTCTGTCAATCCTCGTCGGTGGAGCAGCGGTCTACTTCGTCGAGTCCTTGAATACCCAAACGACGTCCCTCCCGCCGTCTCCCCCGACCTCTCGCCCACAAGAACTGTTCATTTTGTCCGCATCCTGCTCTCCTGCTGGAAGCACGGGAACCATTATTGCGACTAACACAGGTGTCATATCAGTAAACCTGACGGAGATGGTTGTCAGGCATGCGAACGGAAGCCAGACTACCTCGACTTTCCCCCATGGCAGAGTCATTCAACCAAGTGCTTCTTCTACGCTGAGTCTGGGGATTCCCTATACGGGAAATAATGTCACCGTTTATGCAATGTCTGAATTTGGCAACCTCTTTGCAATGACTTGTGGCACGACAAGCAAGCAAGCGTGAGACCAAAATCGCCAAGCCGTTCTGATGACTAGAACTTTAGGCCTCATGGAACTACCCTCTGAGGCATGAAGAACGAGGTGGTTGCGGTTCTGCTGGTGGTAGCGATTCTGGTCGGCACAAGTGCGGGGTATCTCGCTGGTTATTCCAACTACCGCACAGTCACCTCGGTTACAACACTTGTCTCAACTTCAACGTTCACAATAACATCCGTCTCAACCGAGGTGCAGACCTTGACTACAACGACAACAACACTTGAGCAGATGGGCATCGAGGTTGCAAACGTTTCGGTCCCGGCCTCGGCATGGTCATACTACAATACAGGGGGGAACCTCTTACAGTGTGGACACGCACAACCCCCTCGTTCCGGCACAATAACCCTGACTAACGCGGGCAATGAACCCATAGCCGTGGGAGACCTGATAATCTACCTTGGTTCTACCAATCAGACTGAGTATTTGGCTTCGGCTGTCCCGAGTGTGCAAAGTTGCACCATTGACCCCTCTGGCTCGCTTTCCCTCTACTTCACTCTCTATGGGCCGACTCCAGCCACCTGTCAATATTACACCGCCTATGTGTTACTCAGCAATGGATACGACATTTCTTTCTCGGGGAGTATTGGCGAAAACTGCCCGATAGCTTAGGTGAACAATAAGAAGGGTGTCCAAGTCACCAAGATCACTCCGCACTCTTCGCGCGCTCACGTGTCCACACCTCCGCACGTGCCTAACCATGTCACTACTAAGCAGCCCTCATCCTCCCACACCCCCTTCCCCAAGCTTAGGCCGACTTGGCGCAGCTCAGCGGACGCTATTTAGAGAGAGAACCGCGGCGGGCACGGGCTAGATGTATCCCCAGCTGAGGAGCATGTCGCTGTCGTGGGTCCAGCGTTGTCCTATGTCGCTCCGATAGAACATGTTCGGGATCATGACGTTCCGAACGTTCTGGTACGCCTCCTCTATGGCGTCCGACATCGTGGCGCCAGACCCGGTGACCACAAGCGCGTACCCCGAGTTCCCTGCGATGTGCCAGTCTCCTTCTTCGAGCTTGACTTCGCCTATGTGTATGCCATCGAGGCTCTGGCGCTTGAAGAGTATGGTCGCGCCCTCCGAATACTTCCTGAAGGCCTTCTCGTCCTCAAAGGGCCAGGGCGGGATCGCTACCACGACCCCTATCTGGTACCCTTTCTTGCACTTGAGCTGAGTATCGTTCCCGCGGGCGATGTCGGACATGACCTGGCCCCACTCGCTCGTTATGCCCTCCATCTGGATGCTTATCGTAGGGTACCCGAACCTGCAGTTCAGACTCCAGAATGGTTTTCCATGCCTCCTGACCAGAAGAGTATGCCAATCCTCAACTTCGACATCCCAGACCACTCCCTCATACTTCACCTGATCGATCACCCGCTTATCCAACGAGTAATCCGTCTTTCTCCTTCTTATCGACAAGACATGCAGGTCATTTCTCCTCAGGTATTTCCCAAAACACGGGGTCCCTTTGAGTCGTTGAGTACGGAGATTAGCCAGCTTGCCACTTTTGATTATTACTTCTTGCAGGTCATCGGCAAGCTGTCTAGAGGTGGTCCCAAGATAAGGTTGACCGTCCCTCCTGTGTCGATGGCCATCTCCTAGAATGAAACCATCTACTAATGCTTCGAGATTTTGTGGCTCAAGATTCTTGAACTGGGACGGAATGAACTTTGTTCCTGCATGTGCCCCCTCCAATCCAAGTCCCCTCAGGTACCTGCACAGTTGCAGAGAGGATATCTGATAGCCGTCATCTTGGATTGTGTGCTTGAATGGAAATTCTTCAAGGAGCCTCTCAATCTCTTTCCTCTTAGGATTCTTGGAATCTTGGTAGATCTTGACGAAGTCTCCAGAAGTATATCCTTCCGCCAAATAGAGTCCCAGGAATCCCATGAATGAGTTTGTCGGGACCGAAACAGCAGGTTGAATCGTCCTTAGTATAGTTCCGTTCTTGTACCTGTGTTCCCCCACATACTCAGGAACCTCAATACATTCCCTATGTACGCCTTTGAAGACCCCAGTCCGGATTATTTTCGTTTGATGGATTGGTATGGAATCTGCTCTTACCGCTCTGAGCCCACCGTATGTGTTCACGAGCAGTTTGTGCTCAGGAGTGACTAGTACATCAATGGCCGAGTGCTTCTTGTTCTTTGCGCCGATCTTAATCATCTTCCCTCTGTAGTCCCTGGCGAACTTCTTGGTTACACGCTTCCACTGCACCTCGCGATTTTCTGGGTTGATAGAGAGAGCCCAGTCACCAACTTTGATCTCACCATATTTCTTCCACCCTTCCTGGGTTAACATCTCAGTTTCAGCATCGAAGCATGTCCACTCGAGGGGCCAGATTCCTTTGGCGTTTGCTATACAATTGATATCGACGTAGCCCACGTACCTGCTGGCTGCGAGCTTGTCCTTTGCCTTCAAAAGTGTCCTCTCGAAGACAGGGTTGTTTCTCGTATAGTAGATCGCTGTCCCCATCTCGCCCGTACTAGGCCCCAATTCGCCAGGGAAGAGCCGTTTGTGCTCGAAATTGACGCAGACGGGCATTATGAACTCCTTTCCGTTAAAGAAGGCGCCCACGGCTATTTCTACCCCCTCGGCGAACTTCTGCATCTGGAACTCCTTGATCTTCTTCGACCAGTTCGCCTTGTAGTGCTCCAGGACCTGGATGATGTCC
>DASPPO010000031.1:0-59079 GCA_035625455.1 Nitrososphaerales archaeon
CTCGCGAGCAGGGGCTCAAGAATCCCCTTCTCCCTAACTGAGTCCACGAGATCCCCCACGTCGCCGGGACTCTTCCTGACGTTGGTCTTACCTACGAAGAGCTTGGAGACTTCGACCGACATTATCGTCCCTGTCTGTTCCTTCCATCCCTGCTGTGCGGACGTGAACTTTGGCAAATTTCGGCCGCCTCAGCTGCAAGGCCGTTCTTAAAATTATCCGGCCCTTCCCGAACGGCTCCCGGAGGGTCAGTCGAGCCGTATCTTGGTCCTGTAGGCGTCCAAGTCGAGGAACCCGTGGCCGCTGATGTTGGCCAGTATGCACTTCTCTTCTCCCGCCGACTCGGCCCTCTTCGCCTCGTCTATGGCTGCCCTGACCGCGTGGGCGGACTCCCCTGCAATCAACCACCCCTCTGTTTCGAGGAAGGTCTTAGCGGCCTCGAAGACTAGTTCCTCGTCGCTCGGGTACGCTACCGCCCTGACGTACCCCTTGTTCCGGAGAGCGCTGATTATGGGGGCTGCCGCATGATACCTCAGGCCATCGGATTTGATGGGGGTCATCGCAGTCTCATGCCCCAGCGTGTACATCATCATCAGCGGCGTGTGACCCGCTGTATCCCCGAAATCGTACCTGTACTCTCCCCTGACAAGGTTCGGCGCTGCCTCCGACTGGGCCGCGAGAAATTCGCACTCTCTCTTCTTCTGCAGGACCTCTCCCATGAACGGGAGCGCAACCCCCCCGAAGTTCGAGCCTCCCCCAAAGCAACCTATGACAAGGTCCGGGGAGTCGTCCGCCTTCTCGAACTGTTTGATGCACTCCAACCCGATGATGGACTGGTGGATCAGGACGTGGTTCAGCACTGAACCAAGACAGTAGACCCTGTCAGCTGCGAGGTCCGTGTACTCGAGCCCCTCAGAGACAGCGATACCGAGGGAACCCGGGTGCTTGGAATCGACTTCAAGGAGCTTTCTTCCGAACGCCGTCTGGTCGCTGGGGGAAGCATAGACCTTTGCCCCGTACATCTGCATAAGGTACTTCCGTTCTGTCTTCCAGTCGTATACCGCCCTCACCCAGAAGACCACCGTTTTCAGACCTAGGAGGGAAGAAGCATACGTTAGCGCTGTCCCCCACTGCCCGGCTCCCGTCTCGGTCACGAGGGTCTTTTTGCCCTCCTTCGCGGCGTAGTAAGCCTGAGGTATGGCGGTGTTCACCTTGTGGGACCCGGTGGGACTAAGGTCCTCGCGCTTGTAGTAGATTCTGACCTTCCTCAGTCCAAGCTTCTGCTCTAGGCGTTTCGCTCTGTAGAGCGGCCTGGGCCGCCCGGCGTGGACGTAGAGCTCCATGACCTCCTCCGGTATGTCGATCCACCTCGACGTCGACATTTCCTGGCGCAGGCACTCCCCGACCAGCCGCCTCT
Source organism: Nitrososphaerales archaeon (assembly GCA_035625455.1). Classification (GTDB taxonomy): domain Archaea; phylum Thermoproteota; class Nitrososphaeria; order Nitrososphaerales; family Gagatemarchaeaceae; genus UBA183. The sequence continues at coordinate 1,415 of DASPPO010000031.1, forward strand.
TCAGAGCCTCCATCCTCGACTCGCCACCTCCGGGCTCCTTCGGAGGGGGCAGGCCTCCGGGGATGTCAGGTACGACGTTGTACCACCTTCGCGGAAGCTCCTCTGGACTTAGCGCGATTTGGTCAGGATTCATCGTGACCATCAGATTCCATTTCTACATAAGACCTCTGCCGAACGACTTAGGGCACCTTCTGAGAGACGACGAAACCTTAAACTCGACCCCGTGCCCTTCAGCGACTGATGCTAACACACGAGGAAATGGAGAAGCTCAAGGCAAAGCTGAACAGGGAGTCTGCCAACGTCTGTTTCAACAAGGGGACCGAAGCCCCATTCACCGGGAAGTACTGGGACAACCACGAGAAGGGTACCTACGCCTGCATCGTTTGCGGCACACCGCTATTCAGCTCTGACACGAAGTTCGAGTCAGGCACGGGGTGGCCAAGCTTCTTCCAGCCAATCTCGAAGGGGATCATCAAGGAGGATGCCGACCGAAGCTTCGGCATGGTCAGAACAGAGGTCAGCTGTGGAAACTGTGGTGTGCACCTGGGCCATGTTTTCGACGACGGACCCAGGCCCTCCGGGCTGAGATATTGCATCAATTCGGCGGCCCTCGATTTCAAGAGGTCCTAGGCAGCACAAACCGAGACCCTCAGATATCGTTTCATGATGCGGCCGAGACCCCTTGTTAAACCCCCAACGGGAGAGGGCTCGCTCCCTGCCCGATAGGCCCCTCTCATGCGGCTTAACTTTGATTAACCAAAAAGGGGCGCCGAATTGACAGCCTATCCCATAGGGGGCCCCGGGCGGGCTTTGCTCCGATTCACTTGTCATCTCGCAACCCTGGTGCCGCCTCCCTGCGTCTTTCGGCGGCTTTCCTAAGGAATTCCAGGGTCCCCCGCCCCGGGAGGCTCGTTGCCATCAAGGACATCAAGCCAGTCTTCATGATCTCTCAGGTACCTCACAAGAAACAGAGGTACGAGACGGTGGGGGATTGGATACCCGGCAGGCCGGCGCATATCAGGGTAAGCAGGATGAAAGACCAGAGGTACGTTTTCTTGGTGGCACTTCACGAGATGATTGAATACGAGCTCTGCAAGATGCACGGCATCACAGACAGGGAGGTGGTGGCCTTCGACGTCAACTTCGAGGCTGAGCGTCGCATGAACCTACATCCCTTGGACGCCGAGCCCGGTAACCACCCGAAGGCGCCATACAGAAATGAGCACGAGTTCGCTACCATGGTCGAGATGATGGTTGCCCAGAAGCTAGGCGTCAGCTGGTCCGACTACGAGAAGACCGTTCTCTCCCTCGGCCCCAAGCCGAAGAAGATTACCGTCCGCCCCCGGGTCAGCCGTTCCCGGTAGGGAACCGTTTCAGCGAAACTAACCAGCGAGCCAGAACAGGCTCCCAGAGAAGGTCGGTGAGTTTAAATGAGTTCGACCGTGCCGGAACCCGAATGACAGGTGCCCCCGACGCTGCTTCAATGCTGGGATCAGTCCCCTTCTTCTCTGGCCTCGACGAGAAGAAAAGGAAGTCACTGGTGTCCGAAGGGAAGGAGATGACATACAAGGCAGGGGATTTCATCGTACGCGAAGGTACCATGGGGGTAGGTTTCTATCTGATTCTCGACGGGAAGGCAGAAGTCCGCAAGGGGGACAGGCTCCTCGCCACCCTTGAGAGGGGGCAGTTCTTCGGTGAGATGTCGCTCATAGACGAGTTGCCGCGTTCTGCAGATGTGGTCGCTGCTTCTCCGACCAAGTGCTGGGCGCTGACGTCTTGGGCGTTCGCCGGTCTTGTGAAGACGAATCCCGATGTAGCTCTGCACATGTTGAAGGAAATGGTGAAGAGAGTCAGGGCAGCCCAGAGCTCCCCCACCTCCTGACCACGAGCCCGACAGGACATCTGGTTTGGGAAATTGAAGATAGGTCTGAGCACTTGGTCGCTGCTCGGACTTGATGCACCCTCCGCCGTCCGTGCGATCGGGGACGCAGGATTCGACTACGTTGAGCTCTGGGGCGACGCCCCCCACGTACTCCCCGGCTGGGTCGACAAGCATGCCCTCAGCGAAGCCCTCTCCTCGTACGAAATGACCATAACCATGCATGCGCCCTTCACCGACCTCAACCCTGCCAACCCCTTCCAACCTGTGAGGGGTGCGGTGGAGAGGACTCTGGAGGAGTTCGTAGGATTCGGCGACTCCTTGGGGGCAGAGGTAATCACCATCCACCCGGGGAGCGTCCACAACGAGGCGATGGTGTCCGCTTCGGCTGCAAACGCTGCGTCCATCCTCCGCACAATGGTGAAGGCAGCCGACGGGAGACTCACCATAAGCGTGGAAAACCAGACCAAGAGCAAATCGAAGTATCACTATCCGCTTGGGTCCACAGTCGAATCTCTGAAAACCCTCATGGAGGCCGTCGAGGAGCTCAGGTTCACCCTTGACACGGGACACGCACATGCGAGCGCCCAGGTCTCCGACGACTTCGTCCAAATGGCAGGCCCGAGGCTCGTAGAGGTGCACCTGAGCGACAACACGGGCGGGTCTGACGCCCACCTGGTCCCGGGTGAGGGGACCGCGGAGCTCGCCAAGCTGATGGGGACGTTGGCCAGCTCGGACGTCCTAGTCTGTCTCGAGCTCAACCCACACGTCTACGAGCCGCAGCGGGTCCTCGCCGCGGCGTCGTCGTTCAGATCCAAGGCGTGATACGCGAAGGAGCGGGAGACTGTTAGTCCGCCCCTCGGACGTCAGAAAGGGGGACGGATGGGAGGGAGGGGCTCCCTGGGTCCTCCCGGCTGAGGAAAGTTGGGTTCCTTCGGGAAAGACGTCATCTACATCTCTGCCTCTCTTGGAGTGACTTCCAGTTCGGCAACCTTCTCCGCCCTCAGAATCCGAAGCGTCACGGTCTTGCCTACGACGTCTTCGGAGAGCGCCTTGTGGAGCTCGTATTCGTCAGTCGCCTGAACATCCCCGAGTCTCAGGATGATGTCACCCAGGGCAACCCCAGCGGCCCTCGCGGGCGAACCCACATCTACAGATCTCACTAGGAGCCCATCCCCCTGGCCGACCTCAACAGACCTCGCAAGGTCTTCAGGTAGCTTGACCGGCTCGACGACGACTCCTAGGAATCCTTTCTTGACCCGGCCGTCCTTTGAGATTTTGCCGACCGTTTCCTTCATCGAGTCGACGGAGACGGCCACTCCCCTTCCGGCGAAGTAGGCCACGTTCATTCCCAGCAGGTTCCCAGACGCATCGACGAGGGGACCCCCAGAGTAGCCCGGGTTCAGCTTCGCGTCCGAGACTACGGCGTCTTCTATCATGACCCCCCAGAAGCCGCGCATGCTCCTTCGGTGGCTCGTTATGATGCCTGAAGTTGCGGAGGCCTTCTTGCCCGATGTATTCGCCAGTGCTAGGACGAACTGTCCCACTTTGATGCCGTCCGAGCTCCCTACCTTCACGGGCGTCAGCTCTGATGCACCCACCCTAATGAGGGCGATGTCAGTGTACGGGTCCCTTCCGACCACTCTGGCCTCAAGTTCCTTACCGTCGCTCAGCACGACCGTGGGGGCCGTCGAGTGCCCCACCACGTGACTCGCGGTCACGATTAGCCCATCGGAGGACCAGACGATTCCCGTGCCACCTCTCCTTCCTGCGTTCACGCTCACCACTGAGGGTGAAACGCTCTCAGCCAGCTCGGTTACAGCGTTTGAAAATGACTGCAACAGCTGCATTCCCTGTGTTCCTGTCATCTTGTCAGAATCACCACCTATGGCATGCGCCGGCCGCTACTTGTTGAGCGGGTTCGCGAGGTAGCGGCTCACATCGCGTACGGCTTGAAGTACCCTATCCGCATCAGGGTGTGTCTTGCTCCAGGCCTGGGGCTAGCGTAGAGCCTGGAGATTCTCCCCATCAACTGATGGGCTGCGCGGATGGCCTTCGGAAGGTCTGCTTCATTCGCAATCTTCGCGTCGACATCCAGCTGCCCCGCCGAGAACTTGGCATCGATTGTGGCGGTCCCGTCCTCGGTCACCCATTTCATCACGAAACCTTCGTCGGTCTCGGCCATGCCGACCCACCGGATGGTGTCGAACCATCTCCCCTTGAGAGCCGAAACGATTGTCCCCGTGCTCGCCTCGTAGGGGAGGAAGGTGTGCAGGATGGGCACTTTCCTCGCCCCGCCGTAGGTGGGCCTCGCTACGAAAGACTCTCTGGCCTTCTCCGTGACGCTGTATCCCTCGGGAGATTTAACCACGAGGCCGCCGTCCTCCAGCCTCTCCAACGACCTGGAGAGAGTCTCCGGATGGGCCCCCGTTATTCGTCTGAGCCCGTCGAAGGTGAAAATCGAAAGCCCCTCCTCCCCTATCGTCCGCACCACCTCTGCGTCCCTCGGGCTCACAGCAGCCGGCTCATCTTCGAGTTCAGCGTCCGGACTCATTTTTCCGTGATCTTACGGCTTCACTCCTTTAAAAAACACGCTCTCGGTAGCATGCATCCACTTAGCCTTACATCGTCGAGTGAGATTGCGCCCCGGCTATTCCTGCCCCCAATCGGAACTGCAGAAATATTCCCCCTGATGCCACTGCGAGCGTTGGCTCCTTCCGGGAAGGTGCTGGCTTTCGGCGTGATGGCTGTGGTTGCGCTTCTCCTAGTTTACACGGTTTACGAGTCAAGCACCTCCCCCGGTTCCGTCATCTCCAGCGTCCCCTCCAGATTCTCTGTGAACGGGCGTACGTTCGCATTCACCTACGTCGCTACCACCCAGCAGCAAAGGCAGGCAGGCCTCATGAACAGAAAGGTGACTAACACGACGACAATGCTCTTTGCCTTCCCCTATTCCAGCAAATGGGCTTTCTGGATGTACGACACGAACACGAGCCTCGACATGATCTGGGTGAACGCAACCGGTGACTCAGGCCGGGTCGTCTTTCTTATGGAGGGGGCCCCGCCCTGCTTCAACTCCTTCGGGTACGGGTGCGCAACCTATACGCCAAGCGCACCCGCGAACTATGTGATCGAGGCAAAGGCGGGCTTCGCTGAGGCGTACGGCATCGCCACCGGGACGTCCGTCCTGTTCAGCTGACTTCGCGCTTCTCACGTCCTCGTCTAGGAATTTCGACTAGGCCTTCTTTTGCCGTCTCTCAGGCCGGTTGGATGCCATGCAGGCCGCTCCCAAGCCCCCGATGACAAGGGCTCAGAAGCTCCGATGGTACGCCAACCAGCTGATGGCCGACGCCGCGGCCGACGAGAAGGCAGGGAACTCTGAGACTGCCGTGTCGGGATATCTCCAGGCAGCGGACATCCTTCTTCTGCTGTCCAAGGTGGAGGAGAACTATGCGGCCTGGAAGTACTACACGGACAACGCCGCCCTCTGCCAGCAGAAGGCTAGGCGCCTTATCGCCCTTGCCCCGAAGGGCGAGGCGGTGCAGTCCCCTAGGCCCCTAACTGGTTCGACCCCACGTTCTTAATATACCACGTCGACCCTTTACCGCCCAATGACCAAGTGGGAGTGCTACCGCTGCGGGCACATCTTTGAGGGCGATAACACCCCTGACGAGTGCCCCAACTGCCACTACTCGCTCACCTTCTGGATCGAGGCTGGCGAGTCCACGGCCCCAACGGTCAGGAACTTCGTGAAAACAGACCCTCTCATGATCGACGCCAACGAATCCGTGCTCAAGGCGGCCCAGTTGATGCGGGAAAGGGGGACCGGCAACGTCCTCGTCCTGATCAATGGTGAGCCGAAGGGGATTCTGACGGAGCGCGACATTCTGTACAGGATCGCGGCCGACGACTTGCTCTCGTCAAGCATACCTGCAAGGAAGATCATGACCTCGCCCATGATCTCTATTGAGGCTGACAGGCCTCTTTCCGAAGGCGTCCAACTGATGGCGAAGCACAGAATCAGAACGGTTTTCGTCACCGACCACGGCAAGCCGCTGGGACTCCTGAACATGCGGGCCATAGTCGGGGACCAGTTCAGGGTCGCGAAGGAGCTAGAGTCCTGAAAGTCCGGCGAAGCACTCGTTATATCGGGGAGGTCGCGGAATATGGCCACGAAGACAATCCTATTCGTCTGTGTTGAGAACACATTCAGGAGCGTACTTTCGGAGGAACTGTTCAACTCGAAGGCTCCGCCTGGCTGGCGCGCAGAGAGCGCGGGTGTGAGCCCATCCGCTTCAGTTAACCCCCATGTCCGGCAGTTGCTGAGCGAAACGGGCATCACCCTTACCGAGAGGACACCAAGGGTCGTAACGCCCGCCCTAGTCGCCGATGCGTCCCGAGTGGTGACGTTCGGTTGCCTGGACAGGTGCCCCATAGGTGCAGGAGACAAGGGAGAGGATTGGGCTTTGCCAGGAGCCACAGGGAAAACGTTCGAGGAGCTCAGGGGAATACGGGATGAGCTTTCGAATAGGGTGGACGACCTGATCAGCAGGTTGCGCCTTCAGGACCAGGGGGTAACCGGTGCCCCTAGAGCGCGAGACCCTGCCGCCGAGGATCTCAGGCGAGAGCTCCTCAGGAAAGCCAGGGTCCGTGAGACCCTCACCTACGGAGAGATGATGAGGATTCTCGGGATTTCGAGGGGACACCCCCTCTTCGAGGCAATATCAGCGGTGGACAGGGAGGAATACAGCAGGGGCGCCCCTGGATTCGCGGCGATAATAGTCAGGAAGGACACGGGCTTCCCGGGGGGTGGCTTCTTCTGTGACGACAGTCTCCCCTCCTCCCTCAGGAGGCCCATCTCTAGGGCTAGCGACCCCAAGCTCTCCGCTGCCGAAATGAACCACGTCAAGGAAGAACAGAAGAAGATCTGGGACTACTACTCTGGGGCACAGGCCTAGACGGAATCTGGATCTTCAACCGTAAGTTGCCTACGCGGCAGATTCGAGCCCGCGCTCATTCCAGGCACTCCTGAGCAGCCCCCTGACCTCCGAGTCCTCCACCTGCTTGAAGTCTTTGTAGAATTCTCCTATGGCGAAGAAAAAGCGGGGCTGCTCAGGGCACACGACCCTGACCCCTTCCCTGGCAAGTTCTTCCACCGACTCTGAGGGCGCCACTGGCACAGCCACGACCACTTCCTTCGGGGCTCTCTTCCTGACTGATTGTACCGCCGCCCTCATTGAGTTCCCCGTGGCCATTCCATCATCCACGATGATGATGACTTTCCCCTCCAGGCTGGGATACGACATGTCCCCTCTCAAACTCCTCATCCTTTCCTTCACCTCAGACCTCTTCCTCCGCGCCTCTTCCTGCAGGTACTCGGCAGTAGCCCCAACGGACTCGGCAGTCCCTCTGTCAACAATCAGGTCACCTTCTTGAGTGATGGCTCCCAGTGCAAACTCGGGCTCTCCTGGCGCGCCGATTTTTCTCGTCACGACGATGTCAAGCGGCACCCCCAGTGATTCGGCCACCTCCCTGGCGACCACGACTCCTCCCCTCGGCACTCCGAGGACTATCACGTCCCTTCCTCTGAACTCTGCAAGGGCGAGCGCGAGTTCTTTCCCAGCCTCCTCCCTGTCTTTGAAGGGCAGCAAACTGTCCCCCGGGCCAACTTCTCCCTCACATAACTAGTTGCATCGGCTGCAGGAACAATTCAATGGAAGACGGGGTACTTGTCTATCGTCGAAACTGTCCCAACCACCCAGACCTCCCAGGTGTCCCTTATTCGCAGGTCCACCGACCCCAGCTTTCCCTGGGGGACGGCGAGTATCCTCCTCACTGACCCATGCCGGAAGAGGTAGGGCTGAAACGAGACGCTGCAGGCGTTCTTCTCTCTGAGCCGCTTCATGTTGGGGTGAGTTTCGCACTCCACCAGCACCAGCTCTTCGGTTCCATTCTCGGATTTGTATCCCAGCAGGTCTGGCCTATACGAAGTCCAGGTGACCTTCTCTCCGGGAGGGACGAGGGGCTCCTCGACTACAGCATAACGCTGACGCTCAAGGTCCTGTCTGATCACTGTCTTCATCGACCTGTGGACCCGCGACTCCGCCACACACCACCTCTGGCTTGGGCGCAATTTCTTCCTTGGGCTTGGCGGGAGTGCACCCCTGGGTCATAGTTTCCGGACGCAGATTTGCTGGAGATGCCCGCCGCGCACTGGCTGCCCCCCCGTGCACTCGGCATGTTGATATTGTGTCAACAGAAAATCTGTTCTTTGTCAGCAAGTGGAGTCAAGCTAGGATAACAGTCGCTCAATCTACCACACTGGCAGCTCTCTCGCTGTTGGCTCAGCCAATGGCTGGGGTGCAGTCACAGTCGACCCCGGAACCGCGCGAGGATCCGCGCGAGTCTGGGAATATTCAGGACTGCGCTCGAGTCAAAAGCAGAGCCTTGTGCTCGCCAGAGCTCGGTGTGGTTCGACGACCACGCCACGGGAAGGCAGCGAAGCGCAGGCGGGGGGTGGAACGCACGAGGGTCGAGGTACGTTGGAGGGAGGAGAACCCTTCTTCGGCCGAGCGCGGTGTGGAGCGCTATGCTTAGCACCGAACTGGGACGCAGAAGTGCTTGAATCCTAAAGGTGCACCGAAGCCCGAAGGGCGGTTCAACTCCCAAGTGCGATTCAAAGCCGGAACGTGACATGGAAGAAGGACTTCACCAGGAGCTGAACGAGCAGACGAAAACAGCGAGGGGCGGCTTTGTCTTCTTGCTTAATTACAAGCTCGGCACGGCTTCGATTTGTTGAGTGACATAACAGCGCAGAACGGCGACACCGTCTCAGTCCATTATGTCGGCAAGTTCCCCGGAGGAAAAGTCTTCGACACCAGCATGAAGGCGGAGGCCATCAAGGCGGGACTGTACAACCTCGCCCGGGACTACAAGCCCCTCCAGGTGGTTCTTGGCAAGCACCAGGTCATCAGCGGCTTCGAGGAGGCGCTCGTCGGCATGAAGATTAACGAAACCAAGGAGATCACCCTCCCGCCAGAGAAGGCCTACGGCAGGTCGGGTAACCACCCCATGGCTGGGAAGACGCTCCAATTCAGGCTGCTTGTCACCAGCATCAAGAAACCGTAGGCCTTCGGGTCGAACAGCGCTACGGGGCTCTCAGGTGCCTATCGTAAAACGTCCTAGACTTCGCCCTGTTTCCGCAGCTTTCCATGCTGCACCACCTTCGAGTCTGGCTCTTCGAGCAGTCGAGGAAAAGCGAGCCGCACCCCTCTTCCTCATTCGCACACTCCCTGACCCTCGCCAAGTCGCGCGATGTCAGCAACATGGCGGCGGATTCAGCTATTTGATACAACATCATGTCAGGAGCGACATCGCATCTCAGCCCCCACTCGTATCCCTCTCCGGTTTCCATCACCACCATGCGTGCAAGACTCTTTGCAAGGTACTCGTTCAGTATGTCCAGGTCCCCCGGAAGTGCTCTCTTCTTGTGGGCGATTGCTGAGAAGATTCGAAATATTGCTTCCCTGAGTCTAAATGCTTCGGTCAGGACCGGGGTCATGTCTCTCCGAGACGCCGCTCGGCCAAGGGCCTCGACCTGCTTTCTGTCCAGCAACCCCTTCTCACTGCTCCAGTTCAAAAGAGCTGCATACGTGTCCAATCTTTCCTTGGCATGATTGCTTGTCCTCCAATCCACCGTGTCTGTGAAGTCTAGGCACAGTTCCAAATCGGTTCCCATAGCTCCCCGATTGGCTGCCTGCATGCGCGAATACTTTCAGAGAGCCCTATATCAACCTAACCACCATAGTAAGTATTGAGCGTTAGGTTAAAATACCCAACCATCTGGAGGTATCGATGGTGGTTAGGGAAGAATTGAGCCAGTACATGCGCGCCAATACCCAGAGTTTGGCGTCGGTCTCGGTGGCGAGGCAAGCGCCCATCGGCGAGAGCCCTGAAGACCTGGACGCGATTCGCGAGAGAATCAGGAGGGGACAGGCGTTGCTCAAGGTTGTCGAGTATCCTTGGGGCGTAGAGTTCGACGTTGTCAACGTGGAGGGAAGGCGATGAGCTCGGACGGAAAGGTCAGGGTGGTCGTGAGGAGCCGAAGGGTTCTTGCGGACGTGGTCGAATTTCATCAGACGTTGTATTCGCCCTCGGGCATGCCAATGGGGACGAGGTTGAACCGCCAGGTGCTGTATACCTACGTCCTTGACGAAGACCATCAGCGGACCATCAAGGAGGCAAGCAGGCTCGCTCGCAGCCTATGTCTGGACTTGGAAGTAGTCGATTCCGGCAAACAGGGCTTCCTCGGGCGGTTGCTTTCGTCGTTTGGCTGGAGGGGTGGTAGCTCCCCCTCCATTGTCGTTTCCCCTCCGTCTGCTGCAATGACTCCAGAGTCCTCCCCTGTCCTGAACCACGGCTGAAGACCTCAACCCAGGCGGCTGATTCCAGTGGATCGGCCCTGTTCCAAGTCTTCACCTTCCTTGTATACTCGCATTGACCCCGAAGCTATTTACCTCAGGGTGGGCATCCCGGGCACGGACATGGCCAAGCGAGCGTTTACGATAGACACCGGCACCGAAAAAATCCCTGTCGAGGGGCACGCCCACCAGAACGTCGCCGTGAAGTACCTCATGAAACGGCGCAGGAGCCTAATCTTCACCAAGGACCCTGCCAAGGTGGAGAAACTCTTTGCCGAGGTCCCGAAGCGGATAAGCATCATCGGGGCCAACGTGACCAAGACCTACAACGTGACATGGGAAAGGGTCAGCACAGGCGAGTTCGCAGGCGCGAGGTTCACTTTTACGCTGGAAGAGATCCAATAGGTCATCCTTTTCTGGTGGTCCCTGACGCCGGTGCTGCGATGGCACCCAGCTACCGTAAAGATGCCTACAGAGACGCAATAGAAAGGGTCCGTTCGCAGCATTCAGACTCGATCAAACCAGCCAACGTCACGGTCGAATGCCCAAGGTGCAAGACGAAGCAGGTCATCACCGAGACTCCCGGAATGCGCGTCTGTGTGAAGTGCGGGTTTGAGTTCAGACCTCTGCAGCAGCGCTAGCCGCTCCAGGTCATGGCCTTTACGACTCCTGTCTTCGAGCCTGTCCAGGCCACTTAGCTCGCACAGCAGGGGCACACGAACCTCCGGACTCCCATCGGCATGCCCGTGCTTGCTCCTCCCAATCACCCCTCGTCCAGCTTCACGCTCTCCTTGCGCACCCCGGGCGCTCGACCACGGCCACGGGTCACACCTTCTTCTTGGCGAAGTACTTCTGCATTGGTTTCCAGTAGAATTCCTTCCATCCCTGAGCGTAATAATCCACCTGCTCATCAGGTACCTTCGAATGGACCATGGTCAGCTCCGTCTTATTCCCCTTCGCCTTGAGGGTCAGCTCGATGACGGACGGCGGGTACCCTTCAGGCCACTCCGTGGTCGTCCATTCATGCAGTATGCGCTTCCCCTTCTCGAGCGCCAAGTACTTTCCAGAGATGTAGCCGTCCCCCGCCGTGAATACCCTTCCGACCTTCGGTGTCCCGGTAGCGCTCTGCCCCGTGAAAGCCGCATGCTTCTTTGGGTCGACATAGGCTTCGTACACCTCTAGGGGGGTCGCTTCGATTACCACTGCCTGCTTGATAGTTCCAGATTTCATCCGCCCAGCTCCCTACAGGCTGATAATAAAACAGAACCCATGCTGCGCGCGGTCGGACCGGCCCACTCTCGCCCCAATCTCTAGCCGTTCAGCCCGACTTCTTCCACGCCTGCGCTCTCTTGCAAAAGTCTTCAGCCTCGTCCGCTGCTTTCTCGCACCTCTCGTAGTGGCTGATGACCTCCCGGAGCAGCTCCTCTATGGGGGTCGGTGCCCCCGGGCAGTCGGAGTCGAGCTGTGCCCTTATCTCCATCAGGGGCTGCCAGACGTCCGCCGGGACCACCACAGGCACTCCCTGCTTTCTCGTCGCCATGGCCGCACATACAACCCCGTAGGTATTTCTGGATTGGTAGGTGCAACCTTCGGCCCATGAGCGAAGCCAGCGAGTCGTATTCCGCGAAGTTCCGCAGACGTGCAGGATGTCCCCGGACGATATCATGCAGGCATTGTAGGTCCCGGCCACGGGACCTTCAGGTTGTGAGTGACGTCAGGGAAGCGTAGTGGACGATGTTGTCCTCGCCTATCGAGCTGCTATCGAACCCACCGAAGCAATAGACGTTTCCCGCTGAAGTAAGACATGTGGTCCAAGTGCTGTAAGGGAAGCTAGGCGCTGACTTCCAGCTCCCTATGCCGCCGGCTGTCAGCGGCGCGTAGTAGACAGCGCTGGTGTACGAAGGAGCGGTGCTGCTACTGCCGGGGGCGGTTTCGCCACCCACACAGTATATGTAGTCAGACGAGATGACGCAGGCCTGGCCGGAGGCTGCAACAGGGTAGACTGTCGTTGACGCCCAGGGCCCCACGCCAGATGGGGAAAGTGTGGCGTAGTATGCGTCGGTCAGGGAGTTGCTGTTGCTGTCTGCGCCTCCAACGCAGTAAACGTAGTCGTTCGTCGCATAACAGCTCGGATAGTAGACGTCAGAGGGGTAGGCCGTAGTATGGACCCATGTGCCAATCCCCGAAGACGAAAGCGGGGCATACCAGACTGAGTTGGCCCCTGCTACGTCGGTCGCGGAGCCGTCAGTTTCGTTCTCTCCTCCAATGCAATAGATGTACGACGACGCTGTCACGCATGATTGAGTGTCTATTGGTATCGGATATTGTGTGGTGGAGCTCCAGTTGCCAACAGCGCCGGCCGGGCTCAAAGGAGCGAAGTAGCTCGAAGCTATGTCGTCTCCACCGCTATCGTAGGACCCCCCCACACAGTATACGTAGCCCGACGAGACCACGCATGATTGGCCGTTTATGTACTGAGGATACGAATCAGAATTGAGCGTCCAACCGGTTACATTCGGGGAAGTGGAAGAGACAGGGGAGGAGAAGTAAACCTCGTCTCGGGGCCCGCCGTTGGCATCCAGCCCTCCGATGCAATAGAAGTAAGAAGTGCTGTTTACGCACTGCTGTCCAGCCACGGCGTAGGACCCTCCCACCTCGAGGGGGTACCCTGCCGCGCACTGCCAGGTAGTCGTACAGGTCGGAGCCGGGCCAGAGAAGACCCCCAAGGCGTAGAGTCCGGCAACTATTATGACTGCGACCACAACGACAACGATGATGATTCTTAGGAGCTTCATTTCATGCGCAACCTTCTAGTATACAGAACGGAGATCCTTTTGACCGCGGTTGTATTTGAACTCTTGGCCCAACGCTTCGCCGAGAGTACCGCCCCCCGGCAGCTACAGCCCTATGCTGTTGATTACACTGCCCGAGTTGGCGTCGAGCACCAACACAATCTTGTGTCCCTTGTGGTCGTACCTGGCGAACCAGATGGGCACGTGCAGCAGCTCGACATCTCCTACGTCGGACTCTGTGGTGAGCCTCTGTATCATGTGATACTTCGCGTGGGCCTTCTCTGACTGCAGTTGGTCGACCAGGGTCTTCGCCTGCCCCTTGGCCGCATCTTCTCCGATGTCCCCGTTGAGGACCTTCACGTTCTTGGGGATCTTGGCGATGTCGAAGTCCGTCCTCCCTTCGAGGTTGAACTGGTAGTCCCTAGGCTGATATTCTGTCAGGGCCTTGAGGGCTACCACAGGGAAGTTGTAGTTGGCGTCCATCTGCTCCGACTTCATCATTCCCCCTCCGTAGCCCATCCCCATCCCATACATGCTGAACCATCGCCCTAGCATGAACCCAGCGGGCAGGCGAGGAGCGTTCACCCAACCCAGGGCCCTCCTCCTTCCTCCCATCCCTCCGCCGAACCCCCCTCCTCCCATTCCGCCCAGGATGACCCCCATGAGGGCCGCCGTGGTGGCTGTCTGGCCCACTTGCGCTGCCGCGTTGGTGGCCACAACCGTCGTCCTGGCCGAGACGCTCACTATCCAATACGGGATGTAAGACAGCGTCAGCTCCTCCTGCTGGGAGTCTTCGTGCAGGTGCCTGTGGAGGAAGCCCTTGTCCATCATCGACGTGATTTCCTTGTTTGCGTCGTCGACGTTGCCCAGCTTGATGGGGAGCATCGTCTGTTTCTGGATTCCCGTCCACCCCTGGTCTCCCAGCGAGACGCTGCTTCCACAGTATTCGCACGTGATGATCATCTCTCCAAACTTCGGAGCCAGGGGGGCCCCGCAGTTCGGGCACTTCATCGACTTAGCGTCCATGGGGGCGACGACCGCCGCCGGCTTCGCTGTCGTACCTGCCGCCGAGTCGGACGGCGTCCCTGAAACCCTCGACCCGCACTTGTAGCAGAACGTCGCGTCATCCGGGAGCTGGGCGCCGCACTTTGGGCAGTTCATCTAGGTCACCTAGAATTTGGTCCCGCAGTTGTTGCAGAACTTCGCGCCAGCCTCTACGGGGCTCCCGCAGTTGGGGCAGAACTTGCTCGTGCCCGCCGGGGACGGCGGTCCCCCTGGCGCAGGTAGTGAAGCACCACAATTGGGGCAGAACTTCACGGAAGCGGGTATGAGAGAGCCGCAGTTGGGGCAACTCCTTTGGTTCATCCCCATGCCCATCCCCATCCCGGCCATCTGACCTCCTATCACTCCACCGACGCCGATACCTGCTCCAAGTCCTGCGAAAGTTCCGGCCCCGCCACTTGGGTTCTTCGCGGCGTCATCTATGGCCTTGCCCGTCTGGTACTGCATGTAGTTGACCCCCAGGACCTGCATCTCAGACCTGGTGTCTATCGCCTTCTGGACCTCGTCAGGGAGGCTAATCGTGAGCCCTGAAATCTTGTTGATTTCGACCCCGTACTGCCCGAGGTGGTCAGGTCCAGCCGCGAGGACCTCCTGCTCTATGTTGGTGAGGTTGGCCGCTAGGTCGGTCACCTTCAGGCCCTGCTGCTTCATCTTTCCGAGGGAGTTGTAGACTAGAATGATCAGTTGCTCCTTCAATCTGTCTTCGACGTCTGAAGACGTCTCCGCACTGAAGGTACCCACGAACTGGTTGATGAAGAGCTCGGGCGACGAAATCTTCCATCTGTACTCCCCGAAAACCCTCAGGTTGACCACGCCGAAGGTTGCGTCCGTGAAAGAGTATGGTTGGGTACTCCCGAACTTCCCATCCATGTACCTCTTAGGGATGTAGTATACCTCAGCCCACTGCGTCACCCCTGTGAAGAACTTCAGGAGGTTCCCTACGATGGGGGCGTTGAAGTCGGTCAGAGCGTACCTGTTGGGCTGATCGAAGTAGGTGAGGGCCTTCCCGTCTCTGTAGAACACGGCGATCTCGTCCTCTCTGACTACGATGTTGTCGTTCAGCCGTATCTGCCTCGGCGCCTTCCACAGGGCACTGTTGACCTTCTGGTCGTCGGGCCAGGCGAATGTGGTTGAGCCTATGACACTTCCGCCCGTCGCCGGAACTTCTGCGTTGCTCTTCTTTCCGAATACCATCACGATCACTGCCCGAGGGCTACGCCCTGTATCGCTTCTATCCTCTGCGACCACTTCTGCCTGATGTCCGCTACAGACCTGGAGAACCCACCCAAGGCGGTCTGAATCGAGTTGGGCGCAGCTCCATCGTAGGTAAGCGTCCCTGGCGAAGTCGCCTGGTCCATCTGCCAGACGGCGCTGACGAAAGAGTAGTCGTACTCGTACAGCTTGTTCAGCTTATCATCAGTCATCTGTATGGGTGCCACCCACCCCGAGTAACCCTGGGCAGCGTGCCTAACCTCCCCGCTGAGGGTCTGAACCTGGGCGATGAGCGACCCAACGTTTGTCAGGTTAGTGAGGTCGTTGCTTGCTGCAATCTGCTTCCTCAACTGCTGAAGGTTATCTTTCACGTGGTCAAGCTTGTCGGCCACCTGGTTCCTAAGCATCGAATCCGAAGCCCTCAGGTCCTCCTTCGTCCTGTACCCTCTGAGGCCGGGTATGAGGAGCTCTAGCTTCTTGGCTATTCCCCTGTTGTCGTCTACCTGCTGCCGGATGTCCGGATCACTCTGGGACAAGACTGTACGAGATTCGACTCCCGCTCCATGTAAATAAATATGGCGAACGCTTACCAGCTTCGGGAACGGTCGCCCATTCATGGACCTCGAAGAGCTTAGGATAGGGTGCAGTGGCTGGTCTTACAAGGACTGGCAGGGCATTTTCTACCCCAAGGGGCTTGCCGCTAGGGACTATCTGAGCTACTACGCCAGAGTCTTCAACTGCGTTGAGATTGACTCGAGTTTCTACCGGGTCCCGAACCAGTTCATGGTCACCCAGTGGAGGAACAACACCCCCGACGGGTTCATCTTCTCGCCGAAGCTCCCAAAGAAAATCACACATGAGAACAAGCTGAAGAACTCTGAGTCGACCCTCGTGTACTTCTACAGTATCATGAGCAAGCTGAAAGACAAGCTCGGCCCGGTCGCCGTCCAGCTCCCCCCTTCCATCAAACTCAGCACCCACGAGGCCGTCATGAAGGAGTTCGTCTCAAACCTGAGCCCCGAGTTCAGGCACGCCATCGAGTTCCGTCACAAGTCCTGGTTCATCCCTGAGGTCTACTCCTTGCTGAAAAGGAACAACGTCGCCATGGTCTGGTCCCTCAACCAGTACGTGGAGACTCCTCCCGAAGTCACGGCCGATTTCATCTATCTGAGAATGGTTGGGGACAGGGAGCTCACAGAGTTCACAGGCATCCAGAAGGATAGGTCAGACGACATGAAGCGGTGGGCCACCGCCGTAAAGGAGAACTCCGGCAAGTTCGAGTCGGGGTACGTCTTCTTCAACAATCACTTCGCCGGCTTCAGCCCCGAGTCTTCGAACGAATTCCGAAGGCTCCTCGGACTGATGGAGCTCGACTGGAAGGCCCAGGGGACCGAGCAGAGGACTCTCTTTGGGACGTAACTGACAGATGCAGCGAGAACCCAGGGCAATCCTGCATGTGGACCTGGACGCATTTTACGTCTCCGCCGAAGTGAGGGAACACCCGGAGCTCAATGGCCTGCCAGTAGTCGTTGGTGCGGATCCGGACGGAGGAAAGGGAAGGGGAGTCGTCGTCGCCTGCTCCTATGAGGCAAGGAGGTTCGGGCTCAGATCAGGGATGCCGATTTCGATTGCCTACAGGCTCTGCCCTCAGGCGAAGTACATCCCTCCGAACTGGGGCCTCTACGAGCGGGTGTCCGAAGAGGTCATGGCGACACTGAAGGGCTTCGCCGACAAATTCGAGCAGGCAAGCATAGACGAAGCGTTCCTGGACGTCACGAGCAGGGCCAAGGACGAGGAGTCGGCGAAGGAAGTGGCAAGGCTCGTCAAGCAGGCGGTCAAGGAGAAAAATCATCTCACCTGCTCGATCGGGGTCGGCCCTAACAAGTCCTCGGCGAAGATCGCATCGGACCGGGACAAACCGGATGGGCTGACCGTGGTCCCGTTCGGGGATGTCGCCGGATTCCTAGCCCCCCTCCCAGTCGGGGTCGTGCCGGGTGTGGGCAGGAAGACGGGCGAGTTCCTGAGCGAGAAGGGCATAACAACCATCCTGCAGCTCCAGCAGCTCGACGGCAAGCAGTTGCTCAGCTGGTTCGGTAAGAACGGAGTGTGGCTCTGGGGTGTGATTCACGGTGAGGAGAACGTCGAGGTAAGGCAGCAGGAGCTGCCAAAGTCGCTGAGCGTCGACAGGACATTCAAGGAAGACGTCAAGGACTTCCACGCCGTAAGGAAGGAGGGAGCCGACGGCGCGTCGGAACTCATGAGAAGGGTGAAATCCGCGGGTTACTCGTACAGGGTTGTGGGAATCAAAATCAGATTCCAGGGTTTCGAGACCCACACAAGGGAGAAAACGCTGGTGAGCCACACCGACAGCGAGGGGCCCCTGCTCGAGGCCGTGGAGAGGCTGCTAGACGAGTTCGAGACACGTGGGAAGCCAGTGAGGTTGGTAGGCGTCCGGGTGGCTGACATTCAGCGCTCGTCTTTGGGGCCGTCCAAATTGGACGATTGGGCGGCGGGTTGACTCGGCCTTGAAGCCTCTTCGGGAAGCTTCGCATCCTTGAACATGAACCAGAACGCGCCTATGCCCACGACGTAGAGGACTGTGGCGTAGTAGAACGGGAGCGCTAGGAGGCCCGCGACCATCATGCCATACCCCACGGAGGCCGACAGCGCGTTGGGGAGCCTCCAGATGGCAGCGCTCACCCCTGCAGCCATCCCTCGTTCGTCGGGCGACACCAGGCCCATGATGAGCGACTGAGTGAGCGGGTTGGAGAGGTTCATCAGGAAGACCCTGACGATGTAGATCGAGGCCGCCACCCCGAAGCTTGGTGCCGACGGGAGTACGACCATGAAGATGGTCGAGGCGGCCTGCGTGAGTACGGTGGCCTTCACCAGCCCCATCTTCCTCGCGAGCCAGGGCGCGACGAACACAACCCCGGCGGTCAAGAGACTGGTGAGTCCGAGCACCAGCCCGCTGAGGTCGTCTGACACGCCGTACGCCTGGGAGAACCAGAATGCCATGAGGGGGACGAATAGCCCTGCGCCTACCGCAATGATTACGCTGTACGCGCCGTACTTCGCAATTACGCGCCATGATTTCCTTGGTAGAATCTCCCTCCGCCTCGCACGCGTTGATTCTTCTCCGATCTTGACCACGAAAGGCGACATCGAAAGGCTGAGGATTCCGATGACCACGAAGAGAACGACGTGCGCCTCCTTCAGAGACAAGCCGACGCTGTGGAGCGCATCGACCGAATAGATGATGAATCCGCCCAGGGCCCCTGCCACCCAGCCGATAAACGCCAGGAGGGAGAAGGCAGGCGTCCTCTTCTCGTCTCCGGACTTGTCAGCAATCAAGGCCACGAAGGAGACAGCGTACGCGGCTTCGCCTGTCCCTTCCAGGACCGCGATCAGGAGGACGAGAGCGTAGTTGGACACGAGGGCGAACCCCACCAGGCTCAGGCTCGCGCAGATGTTCCCGAGCACCAGCATCTTGATTCTCCCCACCCTGTCTGCGATAATCCCGAAGGGAAAACTGAGCACGACGAGGGTGACCCCCATTACAGTGATAGGGATGCCCGCCCCGATTCCCTGGAACTTTGGGAGGAAGTAAGAGAGATCCGTGTAGATGAAACCGATGGCAACGTTGGGGACAAAACTCAGGTAGATCAGCAGTCTAGCCTGCGAGGGAATTCCTCCGTATTCTCTGAGCAACTCTCGCCTCCACCGCCACTAGGCAATCAGTATAAACAAAAGGAACGAAGTCCCGACCAATGCCGATCTTCCCCCGCGGGGGTGTCGCATGAGACCGTGAAGCAGGTCGTCGTCGGAATCTTGCTCGAGGTGCTCGGTCTTGCCTGGATTCTCCTGCTTTCGCTTCGGCTCCCTACCGGACTCCCCCTGGGGGTGTATGTCCTGTTCGCCCAGCTCACAGCGACCTATCTCGTTCACTGCCCCACCCATTTTTTGTAGTGGGAAGGGTGTTTGGGGTCCGCTTCAGAGAGATGCGACTAGGAAGATCCACTCTTGCAGGGGCCCTCCCGAACGTGTTGATGGGTCTGGCCCGTCGCCCACCCGTCCTGACTCTCGTCACCGATAGGAGTTCCCTCGAGAAAGTCTCCAGGACACGGCTCGCAGTGATGTACGCATCAGGAACTGTGGTCTCCTCCGCTTCCGCCATCGCAATCGCGGCCGCATCTACGATTTCTGAACAGCCAACCTACCCGCTGGCCTGGGCCATCGCAATAGCCTATCTCGCCTTTGACATATTCTTCTCACCAAAGAGCGGCGATTTGAAGAGAGCCAGGGCTGTCCTAGCGGCCTGACCGTGCGAATCTTCCAGGGCTCAGGAAGGAGATATCGAACGGAACCTTTCTGTCGGTGGCAAGGTCAGCCGCGACCTCGCCCAAGACACTCGCGAACTTGAACCCATGGCCAGAACAGGCGCTCATCACTATGATCCTGGAGTCGGCTGGGTGGACTCCTACGGCGAAGTTCAGGTCAGGAGTATTCGAGTAAGTGCAAATGGTCGAGGCTATTGGTGGCCCATCCAGCCTCGCCATCCGCCTGGTGATGAACCCCCTTACTGGTGCGACATCCCGCTCGGTGACCTCCCTTCTGACGTCGTCTGGCCCGCTGACCTCTCCGCCGTGCGTCCGAGCCACTTTGACGCCATGGCCTACGTCCGGCGTCCCGTAGTAGAAGACTCCCTTCTCCTCTTCCATTATGAACACCGGCATCTTGGGAGGGAAGAAGGTGTCCTGTCCACCTGAGGAGAACCATAGGGGGACCTGCCTCTCGCACTGAAGCGGCAACAAGCCCCGAAGCAGCTGCCCGTTCCAAGGGCCCGCACAGAAGACGACCTTATTCGCAGCTTGGGTCCCGTTGGACGTCTGCACTTCGATCCCCTCTGGGTCGCTCTTCCACCCCTTCACCTGCTCGGAGAACCTGAATTCGCACCCAATCTCGCTTGCAAGCCCCACGAAGGCCCTCACGCACTCTTCCGCGAAAAGGACGCCTGCGTTCGGCTCGAAAACTGTTGTGTATTCCTTCCCGAGAGTAAATGCTGGAAACCTCTTCGCCGCCTCTGCAGGAGACAGGACCTCGTGTGGGAGGCCGTGGGTCTTGGCGCTCTTCAGTACTCCCTGAACGAGTTCCTCGTCCTCCCTTCCGATCATAAGGCCTCCCGTAACCTGGAGGAGCCTCTTTCCCGACCGGGCCTCCGCCTCCCTCCAGGATTGGAAGGCCTTCCTCAGCAGTGGAACGTATCTCTGATCCTCGTAATACGCGAGCCTGATAATCCGGGTCTGGCCGTGTGACGACCCGAACTTGTGATTAACGCCGAACCTCTCTAGGTTGAGGACTCGAAGTCCTCGGCTAGCCAGATTGTAGCTGACCGATGCGCCCATGATGCCGCACCCAACGACGATGGCGTCCCACTTCTTCCGGCGGAGGCGGTTCTCTGTCGGGGGTTTCACTGTTTGACTAAGCGACAATGCTCCAACGATTACCTCGAGGTTTCACTCCAACCATTGGAGTGCCTGTGTGATAAATGACGGGCCGTGACTTTCTCGGCAACACCCCCGCCGCTATAACTATCGTTAAATACACTCAGAAGAACCTGCCACCGCCCGCGGATTTGGTAAATTCCAAGAAGCTGATCACGGCGACCCTATTCGGCGTGTTAATCGGCGTTGTATACGGGGCCCTCCCGTTCGAAATCGGCGACTCCCTCATTGTCTTTGAGGCGATAATCCTCTCGATCAGCTTCATACTTCTCGGCCCTGGCGGTGCGACATACACTGGTTTCGTCAACGGGCTGGTAGAGACGCCACTGCAGCTCGCGTTTGGGCCGTTCGCGTTCGGCGTGGCCCTCTTCTATGGGATACTCGTGGACGTGTTCTGCACCCTGCTCAAGGTGACGTCCGAAGGCAAGGTTCACACGAAGAAACTGGTTGCCTCCTTGAGCGTGAGCACCATAATCACAGGCCTGGTCGCGACCTATGCGTTCATCGCTTTGGGGTTCGGCACCACGGCGCCGTTCTTGGACGTATACCTACCGGTCCTGATTGTGGGGGCTCTGAGCGGAACAATCGGAGGATTCCTCGCTGCCAGAATATGGGAACGGAACCTGAAGCACAGGTTCAGTTCGGCTCAGGTGCCACCGTCTGATTCCGTTCTACCTCGCTAATCTCCCGTCGAAGCCTTCTCGTGAACCAGATTAGGAGCACATAGAGAGCCACTCCCAATACTATGAAGGCCGACCCGGCGATGTAGCTGCCGAGTTCTCCGGTGGCGTAACCGGCAAGGAGTACAAAGGCCCCTATAGCTATGATCAGCACTGCTGCTATCTTGGAGATTGGGCTCACCCTGACAGACATCGTCCCACCCTCGTCCAGGTGGTGCAGTTAAACGGTTGTCACGGCCCTTCGGAAGTTACTTCCGTTTGCCCTTCTTCTCCTCTTCCCTCAGCATCTTGTAGAGCCTGTATCTGTCATTTTCGCCGGGTGTAAGCGCGTAGCCGCACACCCGGCAGGTAACTCCCTGCGGCGTCTCCCTGAGGTCGAGGCGCCCACACTTCGGGCACTTCATCTCTTCGCCTTGGGCCCTCATGTCGTATCTGGCCTGGGCTGTTCGGTTCAAAAGCGTTGGCGAGCCGCCATTCCCGACTCACCAAATTCTTACAAAGGCGTCCTTTGCGAACAACCCGTTCCTGACGGAATAAGAGGCGTATATCCTGCTCGGCATGGATATGTCCGCCAGATACAGCTCACCCACATACCTTCTGGCCCTTGGATTCAGGAACCCCGTCTTCGGCAGCCCAAAAGTCACCGTCACTCTTGCCTCGATTGTCGGATCCCCCGGCTCCCCACTGGTCGCATCCATGCCGGACGGAATGTCAACGGCCAAAATGGGGACCTTCGACGCGTTGCACCGTCGAATCATGCCAGCAACGGGCTCCCTTGGGCTCCCCCTGGAGCCGTATCCTAGCAGCGCATCTACCACAAGCCGGGCGTCCCCTAGATCTTCTCCAGAGCCAACTATGGGGATTCCCATCCTGTCAACGGTTGCAAGCTGCCTCGCTGGGACATCTCTGAGGTCGGATCTTTCTCCTGCGAGTATCACCCGCACCCTGGCCCCCCAATCGTTGAGATGGCGCGCGGCGACGAGCCCGTCCCCCCCGTTGTTCCCCCTGCCAGCGATGCAGCAGACGTTCTTCCCCCCGACGTCACCGCCGAGCATCTTCTTGGCGAGCCGAGCCGTGGCCACGCCCGCATTCTCCATCAGAGCGATCACATCTATGCCATAGTCTTCGATTGCCATCCTGTCGGCCTCCGCCATCTCCTCGGCGGTCAGATACACCAGCCCTCCCTCCTTCTTCATCCCGGCCACGTCGTCATTCTTGACGATATATCAGCCTAGGTTCGTCCGAAGAGCTACAGTCAACAATATTTCTTCAAACTGGCATCCCGATTAGAGCCCCCGGTATATTGGAACTCTGACGTATGCGGGAACCTAGCATGAGCTTTTCATCCAACTGGGAAAAGAAGGACAAGGGCCCCGGCCTGCTAGACAGGCTCAGGGGGTCGGTCCAGACACCCACTCCATTGAAATCCCAAATCGACCTTGCCAACAGACAAATCCGGCTCCTGATTTCGCAGCTCGACAGCACCGTGAACCGAATCAAGCAGCGTGACTCTACTATCTTCAAGAACGTTGTATCTTCCCTTGCCAAGCACGACATGCAACACGCGGCGGTCTATGCCAACGAGCTCGCCGAGGTCAGGAAGATGGGCAAGATGGTGACACAGGCGCAGCTCGCGATGGAGCAGATTTCGTTGAGGCTCGGGACGATCACCGACTTGGGCGAGATCGCAAGCACCCTTGCGCCGGCAGTATCTGTAATCAAGAACATGAAGGAGGGCCTCAGAATGGCACTTCCAGAGGCCGACAAGGAGATAGGCGAAATCTCTGGCCTACTGAGCAGCGTGCTGGTCGACGCCAGCACCACCGGAGGCTTCTCTCTCAACTTCGATGCGGCCAACGAGGACGCGCAAAAGGTCCTCGAAGAGGCTTCAATCGTGGCCGAGCAGAGGATGAAGGAGAGCTTCCCCGAGATTCCCGCAGGGGTCATTGTGCCAGAGGACGATGGCCTTACGGCCTGACCTCCCCCTTCAAAGAACCAACAGGAACGCCGTGGTCGGCTTCTTAGCCAGCGCCATGGCTCCCGCGATATATCCAACGATTTTGTATGGATTCAAAATACCATTGTCTTAATACCGTCGAAGGGAGCTGGACCTCAGTTTGAGAATCAGCACCTATGCTAGACGCTCTTTCCCGACGGAAGAGGCGCCCGGCAGCCAGCCCCCGCCCAGGTCCCACAGGGCGGCCGGACTGATAGTAGCCGCCCTGGTCCTTCTCGCCGCATTCGTGTTCACAGCTCCATACCTTTCATCCGTCCTCAAGCAGAGCTACTCGTTCCTTTCAGGGTCCTCTGTAACAGGGCCTAGCACCGTCACCTCCATGCCCTCGAACGCAACGAGTTCTGCGACGACCGCGTCCACCGAAACCAACGCCCAGTGCTCGGGCGTCGTCTCGGTGGAGAGCCTGGTAGCCCCTGACATTCAGAACGGATCGGCAGACATTGCTTACCCTTCCGACTACTGTACCCTGGCGTCCTATGCGCTAGGGCTGATCAACCAGGACAGGGGTGCCAACGGCACAGGCCCGGTCACTCTTGATTACAACCAGGCGGCCCAGCAGCATGCCGACTCCATGCTCTACTACGGTTACTTCAGCCACTTCGACACTCAGGGGTACAAGCCATACATGCGCTACTCCCTTTTGGGCGGCCGCGGAGCTGACTTCGAGAATGTGGCCTACTACTACTTCTCGGTCCCCCACTTCGTGTCAACGGACTCGGTCGAAACCGCCGTCAAGGAGTTAGAGTACTCAATGGTCTATAACGACAGCTCCTGCTGCGACAACGGCCATAGGTACAACATTCTCGACCCCCTTCACAACCAGGTGTCCATAGGGGTCGCCTACAACAGCACCACTGTTTACTTCGACGAGGAGTTCGAGAACAACTACATCAACCTGAACTTCACGGTGGCTCCGGCTTCCGCGTCCGACCCCTACTACGTCACCCTGGAGGGGGTCCCCACCGGGTCCTTCCCCAGTCCCAATTCTCTGTATGTAGCCTTCGACACCTCCCCGGCGGCAATGACGCCCGGTCAGCTCAACAGCGGACCGCACGAATACGGGCCTGGCTCGTTGGTCGGGGGGGTGCTCCCGCGAGTTGGCTTCTTTGGCGACTGCGGCCAGTTCACCTCAGGGACCACAGTCTGCGCGGACACGTGGGAAGTAACGTCGAATACCGTCGAAATAGCGTTTCCGTTGGACCCATTCATCAGGGAGTACGGTCCTGGGGTATACACTCTTTACCTGATCACAGGCTCCAGCACGGACTCGGCCGTGACGTCCCTCTGCGTTTTCGTCTCCTAGCGGCCTCTGCTAATTTTGCCTCATCTCTGTACTTATCGAGCGGGCAGTCTCCTCCATCTCCTCGGAACTGTACCGTTTTCTTTCGGAGAACCTCCCCTTGTCCTCCATTTTCACCGGTATTACGTGCACGTGCACGTGAGCAACTACCTGGTTCGCCGCCTCCCCGTTGTTCTGGACGAACCTGAACCCGTCCGCCCCCACGGCGGCCACCACAGCCTTGGAGACCTTGAACGCCACTTTGAAGAGCTCGGCTATGTCCTGTTCCTTCATGTCCCAGATCGTCTCCCCGTGCTCCTTCGGGCACACCAGAGTGTGTCCCCTGGAGAAGGGGTAAAGGTCGAGGAAAGCGATGTACTTCGCGTCTTCGTAGACGACGTTCGACGGGGACTTCTTCAGGGCAATCTTGCAGAAGATGCACTCTCCGGGTCCTGCGGTGGGCGAAGTGAATGTCAGGCGCTTCAAGCTACCGCTCGGAGTTGTTGTTCCCGTCAAGCCACCTAAACCTTTGCCCTCGCCATCTTATTACCCCCTTACTCCCGTCGGAGAGTATTGATCTGCGACCGTTGCCACGCCGGACAGATGGAGCACTACGAGAAGAAGCTTGGCCCAGGCGGGAAGGTAACAATCACTGGGTCGAAGTGCAGCGTGTGTGGCTTCGTCCTCCTCGACAACGACGACGACATCTGGTCTGCCATGGAGATCTAGCCCTCCGTTCCTCTCGCGCCCGCCAGCCGTCTGTACGCGTCGATGAAATCTAGCGCGAACCTATCTGCCTGCTTCTCTGTTCCCCGGTGGTGCCCGCTTATCGACCTGAGGTGGTGGTAGAACTCATGAATCATCACGAAAGGGTCGTACATGAATTCCCGGCGAGCAGCGAGGATTTCCTTCCTCTTCTGGGAGTAGACTGCTGCCACTCCCTTGGTTTTGCCTTCGACCACACCTATCCCCAGCTGGGGGGTGGACACCTTGTACCAGCGCGAAAGGACACGAATCGCCTCTTCGGTCTTCGAGTCGAGTATCAGCGCTACTACGAGCGCCTTCATCTGGTCCTCAGCCGATAGCAAGGAAGGCGCCGCCCACTCGGGCGCTCTTAAGCTGTCGCGGCTGTCAATGAGGTTGAGCCGTTGGTCAGCAGTCTTTGATTCCCCTGTTCAACTGTCGAGGAGCTGGTTACACGCATCATGAACAGGCGCAGGCACATCAGGCTCGATGGCCCGAAGGGAATCAGGTTCAGGGGACCCCCGTCATTCTTCTCAGTAGGCTGACAGACGCCTACATCAGGTATCCTCTAGCGCGCACGTGGGCTGATAAAGGGCGTTGGTGCTGCAGAACCCCCGCCCGAAGATAGTTCCGTTGTGAATCTCCATTAGTCTCTCTCCGGCCTCCAGGTGGCTCCAACTACCTCGACGAACTGCCAGATTCCTTAGTACACTGGAGAGGTCTGTGAAACACCGTCCAGTCCGGTGACGAAGTGCTCTCCCAGCGTCTCTGAAGCGAAACGCTGCCGGGTATCACACGGCCTCGCCGCCCCATTCAGCAGCACAACGGTCGTGACATACCCGTTCCCCGTCTGTGCTGCCGAGTCGTAATACCACTTCAGTATTCCATTCCCGAAATCAATCAGCGGGGTTGACGATAAGGACTACCGTGGCCAAGCCTGGTTCTTCTTGAGGGACCCAGGGCCGAAGGATGACGATGCTATCGTACTCTGTGGTGCCGGAGCCGAAGTTTCAGCAAAGCTAGGCGCGTTGGCCGCCGCAACCACTCTGCCCTAGCTACTGCTTCTGTTCCTGCTCAGCTGGCTGTGACTCGGGAGTAGTAGGTGGCTTGTTCACTTGCCTGTTGATCGCGTCTGCGAAGTAGTGCCCAGTTACCATCACTTTCACGCCCTTAACTCCTTTCACCTGCAGAAGACCATCACGAAGGTCCTGAGAAATCTTCAGCGCGAACACAGGGGGGCAGTACTGGGTGGTCGCATGATATTCGACATCCACCTCGCCGTCCTTGATGTCAAGCTTGTCGATCAGATTCATCTCAACTATCGGCATCCCTATCTCGGGGTCGACGATTTTTGAAATCTGCTTCTGGACCTCTTTGACGTCCACCTGCTCCGCTGACATGATACTCAACGAAAACCCCTGTTTCCGCTACAAAAAGATTGTCCCCGTGATGAGAGGGAACCGGCAGGTTTACACCCAGGAGCAGCGCAGCGCAGGCATGAAACCGGAAGAGGTCCTGGCGACCATAGAGAAAGCTGCCCCGACGCAGGGGCTCCCCATCATCGGGCCGAAGCGGGGCATATTTCTCGACGAGGTAATCGAGCAGCACAGACCCATGGCGATCCTTGAAGTTGGCACGCTGGTCGGGTACAGCGCCATCCGGATGGCGAGACATTTGCGCGATGGCGGGCGCCTGACTTGCGTAGAGGTGAGCGAGGAAAGGACGAGGACCGCTCGTGCCAACTTCAAGCTCGCTGGCCTTTCTGACCGCATCGAAATCATCGTGGGGGACGCGAGGAAAGTGCTGCCGACGCTCAATGGGAGGTTCGACATGGTCTTCTTCGACGCCGTCAAAGAGGACTACCTCGCCTATCTGAAATCGATCGAGGGACTTCTGCACAAAGGGAGCGTCGTTGTCGCCGACAACGTGAAGTCCCACGCCCAGGAGGTGTCTCCCTACCTCGAGTACGTAAGGAACTCAGGGAAGTATTCGAGTATTTACAGGGAGTCTCCGCCGAACTTTGGGAACGGTCCTGGGGACGCGGTGGAAATCAGCGTCAGGCTCTGAACCCGCTCAACAGGGTCCGCCACTTCTCATCCCCGTCGAAGGGCAGGTACAACCTGACCCTGTCCACCAGCCCGTCGTACTTCTTCCCGACGACGCTCCCAATCTCAGACCAGCTTCCCTCAACCACGAATTCGTCGAGCATTTCATCCGTCACTTCGTTCCCCATCGCCGCCCACTCCCCCTTCACAGAGAGGGAGTGCAGTCTTTCGCCAACGTCCCCCCAGCCGTGCAGCACTAGGACCCTCCTGTAGCTGCGCGTCGAGGCGTAGAACGCGATTTGCTGCCTCATCGCTTCCCTGACCCCCTTGACCTCGCTCTCGTTTTCGCCTACCGCGGCGAACACCGATGCTGCGACCGTGACATCCTCTTTCTTTCTTGACACCTTGGAGGCTCCATCGGCTATCGCCGGGCGGACGACCTCCCTGAGGTACTTCGCGGTGTGGAACGGATGTACGTGGACGCCGTCGGATACCATCCCTCCCACCCTGCACATGCCCTCGTTTACTGCCGCGACATACACTGGGATGACGGGGTGTTCGATGGGGCCCGGGTCGAAGAAAGGCGTCATCAGGTCGAGATGGAAGAATCGCCCATTGTAGTCGAGCTTGGTCCCCGCCTGCCAGCTCCTCCAGACTGACCTCAGGGCAAGGACGACATCCTTCATTTTGGGGGCGGGAGGCTCCCACTTCATCCCGAACCTCCTTTCGATGTGGCCCTTTACCTGGCTTCCCAGACCGAGGATGAACCTCCCCTTTGAGACGCTCTGCAGGTCCCAGGCGGTGTAGGCCAGGGTCGTTGGGCTGCGGGTGAAAGCGAGTGCTATCGATGTCCCGAGCTCAATCGTCCCTGTAGACCCGGCGGCCAGGGCAACCTGGACGAATGGGTCGTGCTTGGTCTCGTTGACCCACAGGCAGTCGAACCCGTATTCCTCAGCCTTCTTGGCGAGCTCTGCTGCCTTCCCAGGGGACGCCACGGCGATCTCGGCATCGACCTTCAAGCTGTCTCCCGCCCTCAAGGACGCCTCTTAAAGCCGAACCGAGGGGAGGGATAGCAGCAAGAACAGTTGGTGTACGCTTCCATAGCCACGGGCCTCGCCGCAGCCTTCTGTTGGGGGACGGCCGACTATCTGTCCCGAAGTCAATCGGAAAGGGTTGGATACTATAGGACGGTAATCTACTCGCACATGGTCACACTCATGGCTGTCCTGCTCCTCGTACCTATAATCAGCCCGAGCCTGGTTTTCCCCATTTACCCGGTCCTCGCACTGATTGGGGCTGGCATCATCAACTTTGTCGCCTTCGTCTTCCTTTACAAGGCATTTCACCGCGGCGTGGTCTCCGTCGTGGCCCCTGTGGTCTACACCTACCCCGCGGTCACTGCCGTCCTCGCAGTGGTGATGCTTGGGGCGTCCCTCTCCTTCACGCAGGTCGTCGCCCTCGCCGGTATAATCACTGGGGTGATTCTTCTTTCAACCCGGTTCTCCGAGCTCCATTCGTACCTGCGGCGCGCCGGCGCACCAAATCTGACGAAGGGGGTCGGTCTTGCCGTAGGAGCGTCGCTCTGCTTCGGCATGGTCTACGTCGGAATCGGATATGCAGCCCCCTTGGTCAGCGTAGTCCTACCTGTGATGCTCCTCCGGATTATTGCTGTTTCTGCAGGGTTACTTCTGGCGCCGGCGCTGAGGCAGGAGGCGAAGCCGAGTCGACTCGTATTCTCTAGGACGATGATTGTAATGGGAATTCTCGAGGCCTTCGGTTTCTTGGCATTCACCTACGGGATTAAAGCTGCCGGCAGCGCCCTGCCGGTGGTTACCGCCCTCTCAGGAATGGGAGGCGCAGTTGCCGCGAGCTATGGGCTCGCCTTCTTAAAGGAAAGGCTGGAGCCGAACCAGATGCTGGGTGTCCTCCTCTCCATCGCCGGTGTATTCGCCCTACTTTACCTTGGAGGCTAGGCTGGCTTGGACTACTTTGCAGCCGTGCAGGAGGGGAGGAAAAGGGTGAACAATGCCGTCGCGGTCCTCCAGGAGGTCGCCGGCCCTTCGTATCCCATGCTCTTCCTGAAGCTCGGGGTATCAGAATGGACACCCGTCGGGGAGGAGATGATGCACAAGGTAGTCCCGGGAAAAGGAGGGACTTCCGCGCTCGTCATCTGTGACCCCGAGGGGAACGCCAAGGCGATGAGCGGCTGGTTCCCCTCCGACAGGGCCCGAACTCTGGCCAAGATGCTCGAGTCGAGGAAGATTCAGAGTTTCTCGGGGGACGTCAAGCTCCCGATTTGAGCCTCCACTTTATTAACCGGCTCTGAGCTTGACACCCTGCGCCTTACCTGCACCCCCGCCGGCTCCAACTAAGAGTCAGCCCGCAGCCCTCGGTGGTGCCCGTTCGACGCGGACAAATTGGGGGTGAACGAATGGCAAGATGCTCGGTATGCAAGGGTCACGCGGTAGCGTCATGCGCGGAGTGCGGATTGCTAGTCTGCATGTCGCACTCTACAACAATCTTCGATGAAACAAGTAGGTCGATGAAGACCTATTGCGGCAATTGCACTGCGAAACGGATGCCGCTCTGGGTCGCCCGTAGAAGGTAGACGCCCAAATCAAACAGGACTCGCGGTCACTCCACTGTAAAGTGAGGCCTTTCGTTTCTGATATATCAGGTACCATGAGTTATTGAAACCAGTCGTGCTGGCTCTATCCTCTTAGAGACAGCTCTCGACCCATGGCTTGAGGAAGATCATTCTTACCCAAACCACCCCTAACCGAAGCATTCGGTCGAACCGGATGAATCAGGGAACCTATGTCAGAGCGGGAGAATTGGTGGATTGCACGAGAAGACGAGCCCTGCGGCAGAATGCATGGGGTTCAGGGACAAGGTGACGCCCGCTGTGAAATATTCATCGCCGAAGCCCAACAATTGGCACCCTAGGGAGCGATAGGCAACGAAGATAGGAGCCCGATTAACCGACACGACTGGACTGTATGCCGTGAACCAGTAGAAGGCAGGGACAAGGAAGAAGAATGCAACCACACCCACAATGCCGATACCAAGCGCGACTTTCCTGCGTCTCATGCCTTAGAGGTGCCTCAAGGAGCGTAAAGTTCTACTCATCAGAACGGCTCCGTGAATTTAGGAGGGTTGGGCGAGGAGCAAGTCGCTTCACGGAACGCGCCCCTTGTGCAGGAACCACAGGCGGCCATCCCGTTACCTCTCTCTAGACCTTGGCTGAGCAGGGACGAGCCTGAAACTGGTCCTTCAATTCGCCAGCCCGCTCATCCTTCTGATTTTCTCCACGAGCTCCCCGTACCTTGGGTCTTCCCTCGCCCTTGCCAGGAGGGGGGAGTACATCACAAAGGTGGCTGTTATCGTGTGCTCGTCCAGTGCCCGGTTCATGTTCTCGAAGTACCTGTCCATGTCCCCCATGGCGTAGTAGATGTAGGCTACGTAGTTATAGGCAACGGGACCCATTTTCCTTTCTTCTATCTTCTTTATCGTCTGCAACGCCTTCTCCCTGTCCCCGGCCATGGCGTCGATGTAGCCCCCCATGTATGTGACCCAGGGGTGGGTGGGCCTGAGCCTCTCACACTTCGCGTGGAATTCCCTCGCCTTCGTTATGTCCCCCTTGGAGAGGTAGTAGTCCGTCATGTTCCTGTAGGTTCCGGCGGGGTCAAGGTGCTCCGTCTTCCTCCAGTGTTCCAGCGCCTCCTGCTCCCTCCCGGCCACAAAGTATGCGAGCCCGAGCGTATAGATGTAGCTCGGGCTGATGGGGTCCAGGCGGTAGGCGGTCTCGATGTTCCTCACCATATCCTCCGGCTCCCCCTTGATGCCCGCCACCTCGTTCAACATCCAGTATGCCTCCGGGAGGCTGGGGTTGAGCTCAAGCGCCCTCCTCGCCTCTGCCTCCGTCCCGGGGACGTCGTCCTCATTGAAGTGCAATAAGGCGAGGGACGCGTGGGCCTCCGCGAGGTCAGGGTCCAGCTCCAGGGCTCGCTTCAGGGAGGCCTTCACGGCGGGGAGCATGACGTCTCGGGGTTCGTATCCCACACCGGCGAGGTACTGGTGGCACTCCGCCACCCCCACATGTGCCCTCGCGTAGGACGGGTCCAGCTCCACCGCCCTCTCGAACAGCTTCAGCGCCTGCCTCCTCGATGGCTCGGACACGTCCCTGAACAGTTCCCTCCCTCTGAGGAAGTCGCCGTATGCCTCCATGTTCTCAGTGGGCTTCTTCTCCAGGGTCTTTTTCTCCTCCTGGAGGAGCTGGACCTTCAGCTCCCCCGCAACTTTCTCGGCTATCTCGCTCTGGACCGCAAATATATCGTCGAGGCTCCTGTCGTAGTGGGAGGACCACATGTGCCCCTCTGTCTCAGCATTGATCAACTGGGCTGTGACCCTGATTTTGTTCCCTGCCTTCCTGACACTACCCTCGACGAGCGCTCCTGCCCTCAGTTCCTTTCCAATCTGAGACACGCTCTTCTTCTCTCCCTTGTAGTTCATCACTGAGGTTCTTGCTATCACCTCGATGCCCTTCAGCTGTGCGAGCCTGTCTATCAGCTCCTCCGTCATCCCGTCAGCGAAGTACTCGTCGTTGGGGTCGGGGCTCATGTTGGCGAAGGGGAGGACGGCGACCCTGTTTTTGTCGAGCTCTGGCTTCACAGCCACCGCTTCCTTCACCCAGGGCAGGACCAGGCTATAGACCTCGACTGGGTCGGCCACATTCTTCAACGATTTTGGCCCAAGACTCGACAGCGGAATGTCCACCTTGCCCTTCACTTGGTCGTACACCTGCCGTGTGATGCAGACACCCCCGTCAATTGCCAGCGGCTCTATTCGTGACGCTATGTTGACCGCGTCCCCCGATATGTCCCCCTGGGACTCGACCACGTCACCCAGGTGAACGCCGATCCGAAGGTGGACGCGTCTGTCTTCTGCCAACGGAAGGTTGAACTCCTTCGTCGCCCGCTGTATTTCGTAGGCGCATCTCACTGCATCGAGCGCACTCCCAAACTCCACCAGAAACGCATCCCCGATGGTCTTCACCTCCCTTCCCTTGTGCCGGGCCAGGATCGGCCTGATGACCTTCCTCTGCTCTTCCACAAGGGCCAGTGAGAGGGACTCGTTCCTTTGCCCTAGGGTGGTATATCCCACCATGTCAGTGAACATGATCGCGGCTAGTCTGCGTTCGCTCTCAGCCAATGGGCGTCTCCGGGGGTTAAGATGGGGGTTGAAAAACAGTGCAGGGCCTACTGCCTTGTTGCCTGCGGTTGGGGGGCGGACACCTGCCCTTCGGGGGAGCTCTCTAACAGGACAGAGTCAAGTTGAGGACAAAGATAGCCTTGGTCGGCGGAGAAAACCGCGGGTGACTACCGG
Organism: Nitrososphaerales archaeon; assembly: GCA_035625455.1. Lineage (GTDB taxonomy): Archaea > Thermoproteota > Nitrososphaeria > Nitrososphaerales > Gagatemarchaeaceae > UBA183. The sequence continues at coordinate 34,434 of DASPPO010000031.1, forward strand.
CACCTAGAAGTGCGATAAGGTCGACTACTTCTGCGACGGCGGCTATGGTCACCGCCACGAAGAGGGTAGAATCGGCTAAAGTGACTGCCTGTCCGCCGAGATTCTTGGTGTTCTGGACAGTTGTCTGTTGAGAGGGTTGAAGGATTTCTGTTGCTCATTGTACCGTGAAGTAGAGCCTTCTGTTGCTCTTCCCCTTGTTCTCGCACTTCACCGCGACTACCTTCCCGATTTCGAGGGTGTTCTTCACGTGGACTCCACCGTCGGCCTGAGTGTCGACGTCCCCGATTTGGACGATCCTCAGCGTGTCGACCGATGGCGGCATAGCGTTGGCCAGCTTGACGAACCCAGGGTTTGCAAGGGCTTCCTCCCTCTTCATGAAATAGGTCCTGACCTCGAGTCCCCTCGCGACCTCCTCGTTCACTCTGTCGATGTACGAGGAAATTTTCTCCTTATCGAAGTCGTCCAGGTTGAAGTCGACCCGCGACTGGTCCGGACTGATCTGGTTCCCGGTTATCAGAGCGCCCGTCTCCCTGTTGACAACGGCGCTAAGAATGTGGGCCGAGGTGTGCATCCGCATTATCCTTAACCTCCTGTCCCAGTCCAGGACGCCATGGACCAAGGCTCCCGGCCCTAATCCCGCTGGCGACTCCAACACGTGGAAGATTTCTTCTCCCTCTTTCAAGACTTCTAAGACCCTCGTGCGGGCGAGTGTCCCCGTGTCAGATACCAGGCCGCCCCCTCTTGGATTGAACGCCGTCTGGTCGAGGACGACCCTTGTGCCTTCCGCCGACTCGACCCTAGCATCAAATTCGCGTGCGTACATGTCTTCCCAGAAAAGACGGCGCGTCAACTGCAACAGCTCCGGGGCTCCGCCACTTTAGTCTTCAGCAGATCAGTAGGTGCTGATCTTCGTCTGGGAGAGCTCCCTCGAGATCAGGACGCTCTCCCTCATCCACTTCGACTTCGAGATTACGAGTTTAGAAAGAGCGGAGTCGAGCGCTCCCCTGAATGTTTCGTGCTTCTCGAACGGTCGCTTCAGCAGTTCCCTAATGCTCTCCCTTACGTTCCAGACCCCTAAGGGCATTATGAATCCGGGGTACGTTTCTCTCAGCACAATGGCGGCCGCCTGCCTCCCTTCCCTCTCTAGCGCCTCGGTAACCGCGAGTCTGGTAGAGTAGTAGCACCCTCCGACTCGGGCATACTTCGTTCTCCCAAAGTACTCCTCGTAATCTCCAATCATGTACGGTTGGGTGGTGAACTGGTTCCACGTAGTGTTGGGGAACCAGGCTTCTATCCATTCGAACCTCCAGGGCTCGGGGAGCAGCATGGCGACATACTGGTTGTCGTAGACCCTGAAGCTGTAGACCCTGTACCCGTCGATTGTTGGCCTGTGTTTCACCTTCTCTACGAGCCCCAGGCTGATGGAACTGTCGACAGCGGTAATGCTCCAGCGGGTAGGGACTAGCCTCCTCCTGGTACCTACCCCGAACATACCGAGCGAGAACGCCTTCTGTATCCTCGTGACGAGCACACCCTTTCGGTAAAGCTCGTCCACGGCCCCCGCCGCCCCCAAGTCCCTGTCATAGTAGGCCGTCTGTACCCTTCTGTCTACCGAGGGGTTATCGATTCTGAACCTGTCGAGGGGCCCCGACGGGCCGTAGGGCTGAGTGTCCTCGCTTAGCGTTAGTATCCTCCTCGGTGCCTTTGTCAGCTTCAGCTCAGTGTCCACCGGCTTCGCCGCCATCGCAAGTTCCTGCAACGAACTGAGGAACCTGCCGGGCTCCCTGGCGTCCTCCACACTCGCCCTGGAGTTCCCCCTCACCAGCGAATATCTGTAGTCCACGATCTGTTCGATGGGTCTGCCAAGCCACTCCTCCGGAGTGTCGAGGATCGTCGTGTCTCCGAACTGGGGAGGGACCATCGGTCCGATGGAGACCTTCGGATATCCCAGCCTCCCAACAAAGACACCGGGCGGGGACGAGCCCAGGATCTCGTTGGTCCCCATGGCCGGCCCCTGCTTGGCCATTGACTGGGCTTTCACAATGATGGGGCACCTCGGCTTGCCGCAGAGGAGCTTCGCCCCCCGGCAGGCGAGGCACATCCAAGCGGGAGGGGTCTCCACCACCTCGATGGACCTAGCCACGTCTTCCTCGAGCCCCGTCACCGAGGCTGACATAACATTGGATAACCAAGTAATCCGTCTCGGCATGTACTCTGCTCGTGTCTCGGCATCTCACTTAAAGCCCGTTGTAGTCTGAACCCGTACGAGCCCCTCATCTCAAATATACCTCGGTATTTCCGACCGACCGATGCCGAAGTTCGCCCACATGTCTGACATCCACATAGGCGCCTTCAGGCAGCCAGAGCTGAAGGGTCTCCTTCTGGACGCCTTCGACGAAGCCATCGACAGGTGCATCGAAGAGGGCGTGTCTTTCGTTATCCTTGCGGGAGACGTCTTCGACTCCAACATCCCTGACCTGTCGGCGGTCAGACGGGCAGCCGAGAAGATGAAAGAAGCCTCCGACGCAGGCATAAGGTTATACGCCATCTACGGTTCGCACGACTTCAGCCCCAACTACTCGTCCATAGTGGACGTCCTCGACGGTGCCGGCCTGTTCACGAAGGTCGAGGCAAGAACAACGGTGGGAGGAAAGACTACCCTGTCGTTCGTTCAGGACCCTTCCGGTCCGAAGATCTGCGGTATCTCAGGGAGAAAGCTCTCCCTAGACAGGGAAGACTACGCCGCTCTGGACAGAGCAGGACTCGAGGCCGAGCCTGGCTTCAAGATATTCGTCTTCCACGGCGCGCTGGACGAGCTCAAGCCCTCCTCCCTGGAGATGATGGAATCGATGCCCGCAGCCAACCTTCCTGCGGGCTTCCAGTACTATGCGGGAGGGCACGTTCACGGTCGGACAATGGCCCACCTCCCCGGACACCCCAACATCGCCTTTCCGGGCCCGCTCTTTGCCACTGATTTTGATGAACTCCTTCAACTCGCCAGGGGCAAGGAGCGCGGCTTCTACATCGTAGACTTCGACCTCGACCACGTGGAGAAGGTCTCTTTCGTTCCGGTCAGAGTCTGCGAGACCGTCGAGTTGCACTACTCTGCCCAGGGGAAGTCCTCGGTCCAGGCGGCCAACGAGCTCGCCCAGCTCGCCTCGAGTGCGAACGTAACTGGCATGGTCGTCCTCCTCACCGTCGAAGGGGAGCTCGCAGAAGGGAAGACTTCTGACATCGACTTCAACCTGATCCGCAGACGATTCCTCGCTTCCCACCCCATTTCGGTCCTCTCGAGTTATAACCGGCTGGTCTCAAGAGAGATGCCCAAGAGCCTTCCCCCGAAGCCCGTGAGGGCCACCGAGCGCGAGGTCTTCGAGAGCCGGGTCTCGTCTGTCACCGTTGACGAACCCAAGCTCCGTGGAGAGCGCGGCGTCAACCTCGCGGTGAGCCTACTCGGAGCACTCAAGGAGAGTAGGAAGGAGAATGAGACCAAGGGGGACTTCGAAGACAGGGTGTCGAAGTCAGGCCTCGCTGTCCTCGGCCTGGAGGAGGAGACCTGAATGCTTGTCCGGCGGCTCATTCTCAAGAACATCAGGAGCTACAACGACGGAGAAGAGACAGCCGTTGACCTCCCTGACGGAGTGGTCCTCTTCGAGGGAGACATAGGTTCCGGCAAGTCCACGCTCCTTTACGCCATCGAGTTCGCCCTCTTCGGATTCAGCGACCTGAAGGGGTCTCATCTTTTGAGCGAGGGGAAGCAAGCGGGGAAGGTCTCGATCACCTTCGAGTCGGGGGGGACAGAATACACCGTCCTTCGCCACCTCAAGGCCAGAGGAGAGGAAGTCGTCCAGGAAGATTGCTACATCTACGCAAACGGTGAGAGGGCAAAGCTCTCCCCCAGCGACCTCAAGGAGCGTGTCGTATCGGTTCTCGGCTTCAACGAGCCAACCCACCCCAAGGCCGAGAGCCTGGTCTACAGATACGCCGTCTTCACCCCACAGGAGCAGATGAAAGAGATCCTGGTGCAGAACCCAGAGGATAGGATGCATGTCATACGGAGAATCCTCGGGGCACAAAGCTACCAGGTGGCCGCAGAGAACTCCGAAATCATCGAGCGGACGATTAGGGAGGTTGTCCATGACCTGAAAAGGGAGAGCGAGTACCTGGAGACCAGAGAAGACGAAATGGAAGCCACAGTGAAGGAGGTGGCCGACCTGGAGGGGGAGCTCCCGAAACTCAAGGAGGCCGAGGCGAGGGCCTCACGGCTCGTGAAGAACATGGAAACCGAGTGGACCCAGTATCTTGGGCAGAAGGAGGCTCTCAATCGGGCAGAAGCCACGGTCCCGCGCATCAAGCAGCAGATTTCAGATGCGACCGACGAGATTCGTGAACACGAGCAAACGCTCAGGGACCTCGAGGCGCGTCTGAGAGAAGAGATCCTGCCCGTAATCAGGGGATTCGAGGCGATGCCAGGGCAAGAGTCGGGAACAAGGCTGGTCAGGTCTCGCCTCGACTCGGAAAGGCAAAGGCTCGCCCAGCTCACCAGCGCCAGGGCTACTCAGGAAGAAGAACTGGCGAGGACAAGGGACCTGGTCGCGAGAGGAGTCTGCCCTTTCTGTGGTCAGAGGATTTCCGGGGACATCTCCGAGAGGTCCGAGCACTCCGAGCGGGAGCTCGCTGGAGTGGACAAGCAGCTGCAGGCCGCGACGATCTCTGTCACTTCGTTAACGTCGGAGCTAGAGCGAGCCACCGAATACGAGTCTGCAGAGGCTGATCACGCTAGGGCCTTGAAGGACGAGGACAGGGTCGGAGCGGAGATCAGCGCCGCCCGGAGGAAGCTCCAGAAGGCAACCGAGAAACTTGCGCTGCGCAGGGCCGAACTGGACGAAGCCAACTCCCGGATAAAAGAGATGAGCGGAATCTACGACAAGCTAGCAGAATTGCAGAAGAAGCTCGACGACTCAAGGGAGGAGGACAAGCAGGCGAGCCTCAATCTTAGCCGTGCCCAGGTGGACCTGGCGAACGGCCGCAAGGATCTGGATCGGCTGAAAGCCGAGGTGGCGAAGTTGCGGGCCGCCCGGGTAAGATCGATACATCTCGGGAAGTACCAGTCATGGCTCTCGTCCTACTTCAGGCCAACGGTGAAGCAAATCGAGGGCCAGACCCTCGTCCAGGCGGCTGCGAGGTTCAACGAGCACTTCCAGAGATTCTTCGCCTCTCTCGTGGAGGACCCCGATATGGTCGTAAGGGTCAGGGAAGACTTCACCCCCGTCTTCGAGAGGCAGGGCTTCGAGCAGGCCTACGAGGCGCTCAGCGGAGGGGAGCGGACCAGCATGGCCCTTGCCTACCGCTTCGCCCTCAACTCGGTGGTAAGAGAGAGCATCATGGCCCAGCCCGAGTTAGTCATCCTCGATGAGCCCACGGACGGCTTCAGCAAGGAGCAGGTCTACAAGATGAGAGGGCTCTTGGAGGAGCTCGATTCCAGGCAGGTGATACTCGTGTCGCACGAGAAGGAGCTGGAATCCATGGCCGACCACATATACAGAGTCGAGAAGAGGAACGGTACATCAATGATCACCGCCTTGGGCGCCTAGGCCTAACCCATATGGAAAAAGGCAATAATACTCGCTTCGCTCGTCGGTCTCCTGAAGGGGAATGGCAGACATTGACAGGATGTTCACCCCCAGGACGGTCGCTCTCATAGGTGCGACCGACAAAGAGGGGACCGTTGGTCAGGCGACCCTAAAGAACCTCCTGCAAGGCAAGGGTAAGCACACTGTCTACCCTGTAAACCCCGGCCACGACATGGTGGCCGGCCTGAAGTGCTACCCGAACATTGCCTCGATCCCTGAGCACGTTGACCTAGCTGTCATTGCCACACCTGCGAAGTCAGTCCCGGAAGTCGTGGAAGAGTGCGGGGCGGCAGGGGTCGACGGGGTAGTAATAATCTCGGCTGGATTCAGGGAAATAGGACCGGAAGGGGCCAAGCTCGAAGAGGAGATCAAAGCCATTCGCGCGAAGTACGGCCTCAGGCTCCTCGGGCCCAACTGTGTCGGGTTCGCAAGGCCCTCCATCCGCCTCAACGCCACCTTCCTAAGGGACAGCCCCGAACCCGGCTCGATAGCCTTCATCTCACAGAGCGGCGCACTGGGATCCGCCATCCTCGACTGGGCGACGGTTTCTCACGTAGGATTCAGCCTCTTCGCCTCCATGGGGTCAATGCTGGACCTGGACTTCGGCGATCTGATCGACTTCCTCGGGACCGACCCCAACACGCGCAGTATCATCGTCTACGTCGAGGGTATAGGAAACGCAAAGAAATTCATGAGCGCCGCGAGGGGGTTCGCCCGCACCAAACCCATCGTCGTCCTCAAAGCGGGGAAATACACGACAGGCGCGAAGGCGGTCCAGTCCCACACGGGCGCCCTGGCAGGGGACTTCGAGGTCTACGACGCCGCTTTCAAGAGGGTCGGAGTCCTCAGGGTGGACGAGATAGGGGACCTGTTCAATTGTGCCAGCGTCCTAGACTCGAGGCGCCTCCCGTCGGGCCCGAAGCTCGCCATCGTAACCAACGCAGGCGGGCCGGGGGTGGTGGCTTCCGACAAAATCACAGACCTCGGGGGGGAACTGGCGAAGCTCTCCGACAGCTCGATGAAGGCTCTCAACGAGCAACTTCCTTCATACTGGAGTCACGGCAACCCGGTCGACGTCCTCGGAGACGCAGACGTGGACCGCTACGAGCACGCCATGACTACGCTATACGGGGACTCGAACGTCGATGGCCTGCTCGCCGTGTGCACCCCCCAGGGGGTTACCCCCGCGACGGACCTCGCTTCGATGGTGGTGAGGCTCTCCAAGGACAAGCACAAGCCCGTCCTGACGGTGTGGATGGGGGAGAAGGGCGTAGCCGATGCGAGACGCAAGTTTGCAGAGAACAGCATTCCGTCTTACGCAACGCCCGAAGAGGCGGTCAAGACATACATGTACATGTACAGGTACAGGCGGAACCTAGACCTGCTCTACGAGACCCCCAACGAGATACCCGTTGACCTGATGCCTCCGAACAGCCATCTGAGGCTCATGGTGAGGAAAGCAATCGCCGATGGGAAGCTCCTCCTCTCGCAATCCGACGCCGACAAGTTCCTGGACGCCTACAACATCCCGAGGCTCGGGGGAGGGTTCGCCAGAGGAGAGGAGGAAGCGCTGATGATCGCCCGGAAGGTGGGTTACCCGGTCGTACTCAAAATCGTGTCACAGGAGATAGTTCACAAGTCTGACATAGGCGGAGTGGTCACAAACATCACAAACAGCGAGATGCTGGCCCACGAGTACAACAAGCTGATTGACAGGGTAAAGATACTGAAGCCAGAGGCTAAGATTGACGGGGTGTACGTCCAGAAGATGGCAAAGAGCATAGATTACGAGCTTATCCTGGGATCGAAGAAGGACAGAGACTTCGGTGCTGTGCTTCTGTTCGGGTCCGGGGGTGTAGGAGTCGAGCTCTTCCGGGATTTCGCCATAGGCCTCCCTCCGATCAACCAGGTCCTCGCCCGGCGTATGATGGAGGAGACCATAATCTACAAGGCCCTTTCGAAGGGGCTTAGAAACCACCCCCCCGCGAACCTCAAGGCACTAGAGGAGGTCATCGTCCGCTTCTCCAGCATGATCGCTGACTTCCCAGAAATCGCGGAGATGGACGTCAACCCGCTCTCCGTGGGTGAAGGGAAGGTCTTCGCCGTCGACGTACGAATCCTCCTAGACCCGAACCCGATCGACCACACCATCCCGTATCCTCACATGGTCATTCTCCCCTACCCGACGAAGTACGTGGTCCCCTGGAAGCTAGAGGACGGCACTGACGTGCTCCTAAGACCCATCCGCCCAGAGGACGAGGTAATGGAATCCGAGTTCATCAACGGCCTGTCGGAGGAGACCAGCCGCTACAGGTTCTTCAACATCGTCAGGAACCTCCCACACTCCGACCTGGTCCGATTCTGCAACATCGACTACGACAGGGAGATGGCGATAGTCGCCGAGATAACCGAAGGGGGGCGCCGCCGAGAAATTGGCGTGGGGAGGCTCATCGCCGAGCCCGACCGCAGGAGAGGCGAGTTCGCCGTGGTCATCGCAGACCAGTATCAGACAAAGGGTCTCGGGCGCAAGCTGGTGGACATGCTCATCAACATCGCCGAAGAACGGAGGTACGAGTCCATCTTCGGTGTGGTCCTCAGGGACAACGCGCCGATGCTCTCCCTCTGCAGGGAGATGGGATTCTCAGTGAAGTACGAAGAGGACTACGCTCGAGTCGACCTAACACTCGGTGTGAGTCCCCCTCAGACCACCATCGCTGCCCAGCCACAGGCCCCACCCCAGGCGTCTCCGCAGGCTCAGCCACAGAATCAGCAGGAGTCGGGTGAAAGCGCTGCGGGCATCGAGCAGTAGCAAGAGCCCCAGGCGAGGGTTTTTCTCCCCCGCCCAGGAGTTCGACCCGTCCCGGCCGTAGTCCTCCTTCTGTTCTGGACGGGATTCAGCTAAGCGGCCTACCCTGGCCTCCTGCAGGCCTTTCATCGGCCACGTTTGGCCTTGCTCCGCACGGGTCAGCCGTTTCATCCCGGTCCCCATCGACCTCAAGGTCGCCCCATCATCGCCCCTGATGGGCCGGGTCTCGTTTCTGTTCTGGAGCCGACCATCCCTGGTCGCGCCTCCTGGCGCCGTGCGTCCTGCCGCGAGGGAGGAACTTCCCCAGGAGATCCCTGTGGCCCGTCCACCGGCTCGAGTCAGAACGACCGTACCTGCCTCTGCAATTAACCCTTTCCCAGTCCCTCCGAAAGGCAGTTTAGCCCGCCTCGGTCCGAGCGGCGCAAGTGCTCACCTGGGAACAATTCTAGAAAGAAGCGCCTGATATGGCGACCTTTGGGGCACGGCGCATGTCAGAAAGGCGATGTGCATCGGACCAGTCAGGAAGAGCGGGTACCCGCGGGTCCACCCCTTCACCCCCTTCGTGAGCTCAGGACACCTCTTCGCCTCCATGGAGCCCCTTCCCCCAGGGCGCACGACCTCCAGAGGGATGGAAAGTGCATACATTCTCTGGTCAAGGACTGGAACGGTTCTGTAGGGAATTCTCCATAACAGGGAGGGCGATCCTGGTGAAAGACCCGACGGTCCGCTCCCTGGCCACCACCGGCTGCCTTTACACGACCGCCGACAGTTGACTTTGCCTCGAATTCTTCATGAGGAATGCATGACAAACCCGTTTCGTGGAATGGAGACCTCAGTTGACCCGCTGGGAAGAGCCGGCAGGCTCGAAGAGCTGAGGAAAATATTCTCTCTCGGCCTGCAATACCTTCCCCTCGGTCCTAGACCTGCGGTACGCCTCCAGGGGCTCCTGATTCAGGGTGGCGAAGGTGGGTCCCCACTTGTAGATACCGAGGTATCGGTTCGATTCCTCCACCTCCCCTAGGACGTACATGGTCGCCGCCACAGCCTCAAGCGAGCTAAGCATCCCTGCCCTGGAGTAGTTGGTGGGGTTCGCAGCCAAGAGTATCGGGAGCCTGCGATGCTTCCCTCCCAGCCTCCTGAAGAAGACCTCCTGGGCCTGGTTCCAGGAGCAGTCGACCACAAGGACCGCCTTTGCCCCCCTGTCAGGAGGGGACAGGACCCGGTGCGCCCAGGGGTTCAGTACAATTACCTTGTCAGATGCGTGGAACTTCCTGCTGACCCCTCTGGCCAGGTCCATGTTGATCATCTTCCTTGCGGTGCACTTCGCGGGGTCGTCCTGACCCATCTCGAGTGCGAAAACGCCTAGGACCATTCTTCTGCTCTGTGATGCGCCCTAAATGCGTCCCTTATGGTGGTGTCGGTGGTGTCGACTCGGCCGATGCCCTTGACAAGAATATAGCGGCGTCCCTTTCCCAGAATTCTTCTAATGGCCTCTCGAGAGTATTTGGGATACTCTCTGACCAAATCACAAACCCGCTTCCCCTCGTCGAAGTGTTTCACCCGAATGTTCGTGAAGTCTTCAGGAGTCAACTTGGCCCGATACTTCCCCATTGCATCCCTAACCCTTTGTTTCCTCAAACTTCTCATCAAATTCCGTCCTTCGAAGCGAGAGTATGGGATGTCGAGTGCGACTTGGCGGGGGTGTCGCTCGCGCCGTCCCGCGTCAACCTCGGCTTGGAAGACAGCCAAGAGCTGGTTACCAGTGATTCTGCCTACGCAGTAATCGAGGGCGGCTCTGCCTTCGATTTCTTTCTTGCAAAGATATGGTATCATCCTTCTAAGCATCCTTTTCACGGAGGTGAATTCGCTGATTGCGAGTTCGTAGGCATTGCCATCCGACCTCCCCAAGATTCTGCTAGTCCGCACGCCGTGATTGTTCAGGAAATCTCTCACGTTTGCAATTTGGTCAGCCGACTGATCTACGAAAACAAGCGACAAGCCCAACTTGTAGGGCCGGTTGGAAATGTCTGATGTAGCTATTGTCCCGTCGCCATCGAAATACCCTGCGACCTGACGCCAGGAGTGATATTTGGGCACACTAAACGAGTGGCCGGAGGAAAATAAGGAGCAAGGGTTATTACTGTATGATAAGCTAGAAGCGGAGAGGTAGAGCGACCATTCCTCAAGCCTTCGTATTAATTAACGCAGACCTAGGAGCGGAAGAGGATCTCCTGAAGAAGCTCAGAGAGATCCCGAACGTCAAAGAAGTCTACGTAGTCTACGGCGTCTACGACATCGTCGCCAGGGTGGAGGCGGACACCATGGAGAAGGTCAAGGAGACCATCACCTGGCACATACGCCGCCTCGACAAGGTGAGGAGCACCCTCACCATGATCGTGGTCGAGGCATAGAAGCAGTCAGCTTCCCACGTTAAATAAGCCGAACCCCAAAGTCTGTTTCATGCGCTGCCTGGTGGGCATCGACGACACCGACTCTTCCCGGGGGTACTGTACGACCTATCTCGCCTACAGGATAGCCTGCGACCTTCGCCCAAACGTTGTCGTCCTCCCATACCCCAGGCTCGTGAGGCTTAACCCGAACATCCCCTTCAAGACGAGAGGGAACGCGGCCGTCTCTCTGCGCATAGAAACAGGAGATCCTGACAGTGCCTTCGAACTAATCGCGGCCAAGGTGAAGGAGCTCTCGGACGTGCGGGGGGGCGCCAACTCTGGAGTGGTGTTTCTGGACAACGCCCAAATCGCCTCGAAGTTCGAGCCTCTCTATCTCGAGGCGCTGACCGGGCTCGTGAGCCCCCACAGCGTCAGGCGGTTTGTCAGGCGCCTGGGAGTGAGGACCGTGGAGCTGGGGAACGGAATGGGCCTGGTCGGCGCGGCGAGCTCCCTCGGATTCAGCACGAAGTTCGACCACACCTTCGAGCTTATCGCCTACCGGAGGAAGGAATCTTGGGGGACGAGGCGCATTATCGACAGCTCCTCGGTCAGAGACACCGACGCGAAGACCTTCCCTCACACCTTCAACAACTACGATTACCAGAAGAGGAAGGTTCTGATCGCACCCCACGGCCCCGACCCTGTCTTCTGTGGGATCAGGGGAGACACACCTGGCGCAGTTCTGGGAGCCTTCGGTATGATTCGACATTACGAACCCCTTCAGGGTCACATGATCTACGTCTCCAATCAGCACACCGATGCCCATCTGCAGGCGGAGCTCGAATGGAAGGTCTATTCGTCAGGGTGGCTCCAGGGTACGGTGGAGGAGGTGACGGTAGGCGCCGGGGGGCACGTGTACATCACCCTTCGGTCCAACGGAAAGAGCCGGAACATAGCGGCGTACGAACCCACCGGCGACCTTAGGAGGACCGCCAAGCTGCTTCGCCCGGGGGACAACGTCAGGGCCTTCGGAGGCGTAAGGAGGGCTACGTCACTTCACCCGACCGTGCTTAACATGGAGAAATTTGAGCTCACCTCGGCGACCGGAAGAAGGCGCGGAATCCCAAGGGGGATCTTCATCTCGTCCCCTCGAGCGAACCGGCACCTCACGAAGCCCCTGGTCAGGTATGGCAGAGAAAAACGCACGAGTGAACCTGCGATCGAAGGCTGGCTGGAGGGAGCACCTACACAGCCGCTAGTGCGCGTTTGAAGTCCTCGAGTAGATCCTCGACATCCTCTATCCCCACAGACACTCTCACGAGAGTCTCGGGAATGCCCGTCAGGGCCCTCTCCTTCGGAGACAACTGAGTGTGCGTCATGTTGTACGGCTGCGACACCAGAGTCTGCACGCCCCCGAGGCTCGCGGCCAGGGTGGCGACCTTCAGTGATTCGGTGAACTTCATGGCGTCCTTCGTGGTCCCCTTGATCTCGAGGCTCAGCATCCCTCCGAAGCCGCTCATCTGCTTCTTGGCGAGTTGGTACTGTGGGTGGGTCTTCAATCCAGGGTAGTGGACCTTCGCCACCTTCCCGTGATTCGATAGGAGCTCCGCCAGGGCCATCGCGTTGGCGTTCTGCTGCCTCACCCTGATGGCCATCGTCTTCATCCCCCTGAGGATCAGCCAGGCCGGGAGAGGGTCGAGGGTCCCCCCAAAGTCCCGCCGCATCATCTTGATTTTGTGAATGTTATCCTTGTCTGCCACAGCCGCCCCGGCTATCAGGTCTGCATGCCCGTTGATGTACTTCGTCACGCTGTGGAGGACGACGTCCGCCCCCAGGTCGATAGGGTTCTGGTTGATGGGCGAAGCGAAGGTGTTGTCCACCATGAGGACCGCCCCATTCGAGTGGGCGAGCTTCGCAGCCCTACGTATGTCGACTATCTTCAGCGTCGGGTTGGTAGGGCTCTCGACGTAGACGATGCGGGTGTTCTTCTTCACCCCTCGTTCCAGGGCACCGAAGTCTGAGCTCTCGACCAGAGTGGTGTCGAATCCCATGTCAGGGAGAATATCGTGTAGAAGAGCATAGGTCCCCCCATAGAGGTCCTTGATGGCCAGGGCATGGACCCCCTTCTTAAGGAACGAGAAGACCGAAGTCGAGATCGCCGCCATCCCGGACGAAAACCCCGCCCCGTCCCCCCCGTGTTCGAGGGCAGTGATCTTTTTCTCAAGCCTGACGACGGTGGGGTTCTCCCACCTAGAGTAGGTGAACCCCTTCTCTCCGAAGCCCCCAACCGCCAAAGGGACGTCCTCCGCTCTCCTGAATCCGAACGTCGACGTCTCGAAGATAGGAGTTGTGACAGATCCCGTTCGCTCATCGAAGGGCTCGGCCTCGTGGACCGAACGCGTGGAATCCCCGGGCAAGTCGCCTGCGCCTCCGATAGGGGTGTAAATACGTAGCTCGGTGAAGACCTTTCATAAGGCGTCGGTGTGTCGGAGCCGTGGGTCCCTGGACACTGCTCGGGGCGCCGATTTACACCCTCTCCAGCTACAAGGGGATGGGAGAGGCTCCAGCCGCCCTCAGGAAGGCGGGGATAGGTACTGTGCTCGGGCTGTTGAACGACAGAGGGGATGTTGAAATCCCTCACCTGAAGAAGGACGTGCAAGAAGGGAAGACCAAGAACCTCGCTCACTTCAGGGAAGCTTCATCGAGAATCTTCAGGGCCACCAGCGAGGAGAAGGAGGCGCCCGTCATGATAATCGGAGGCGAGTGCTCGGAGACTGTTGGCGCCATGGCAGGACTCGCCAGGGCTTACGGAGGGAAACCCGGGATGCTCTGGCTGGATGCCCATGGTGACTTCAACGTACCAGAGACCTCGCCGTCGGGGTACATCGGGGGGATGTGCCTCGCAATGGCTTGCGGGATGGCTGTCGGCCTCGACCTCGGGATAGGCCCGACGCCGCCACCGCTCGCAGGGGAGCGCCTTGTCCACGTGGGTTCGCGCGCGCTGGACACTCCAGAGGTGGTCGCGTTCAACTCCTCCCCCGCCAAGCTCTTCACAACGCAGCAAGTGAAGAAAATCGGGGCGGCTGACGTCGCCGAAGAGGCTGCCAGACACCTCGACAACAGGTCGGACTGGATAGCCTGCCATCTTGACGTCGATGTCGTAGACCCGGACCTCATTCCTTCGGTGAACTACCCCACCCCGGGTGGACTAACGCTGGAAGAGACATCCATGGTCATCCGGAGGCTCATCAGAACGGGGAAGGTGCGGGTGCTCGAGCTTGCCGCTTACAACCCGTCCATGGACAGGAGAGCCGCATCGGCGAAGAGAATAATCGAACTGCTCAGGGCAAGCTTCGAGTGAACGAGTCCAGAAGTAGCGAGGGGAGGATTTGAACAAACGGAGGGGTTTACCCCTTCTCCGCTCTGCGGGTCTCTCGGCTTTCGCTTATGAGCCCGCCGGGATGATCCTTACCCCCGCAAGGGGTCTGGCTTCCCCACCTCGCTTTGATTAGCTTGAAACGCATCGTCCTTAAGTCTTCCCAGCAGGCTTACTGAGAAACTGGATACTGCATGCACGCTGCCCTGTGGTACCTGCAGCAGGTGCACTTGGAGCAGCTTTCGTAGTCCTTGTGCCTGCATACCTTGCAGATGCAGGAGGCCATTACTTGGCCGCCTTCGACCCGGATTCTTTAATTTTGTCGAAGATGAGCTTCTCCGGGTCCGCTCCCAGCTCCTCGGCCAGACCCCGTTTCAGCGCGAGCAGCCTCCCCACGTCGTGGGACTTCGCGGTGAACCTGCGGACCTCCTCTCCGAACGGCCTCACCCTGTCGGCGTCCACCATCTTGTCGGCGAAGCAGACTATCCTCTCCTCTAGGGTGCGGGGGATGTAATCGAGGTCCGGAAGTCCCAACTTCTTCGCTTCTTCGGGCGATATGCCCGCGCCGACGTGCCTCCTCACGATCTCGACCACCTTCGTGTCCACCCCTTCTTTCTCGAGGATCTCGGCGCCCTCAACACCATGCCTTACCGTCTGGGACCGTGTCCTCCCGACGTCATGTAGGAGAGCTCCGGCAATCACGGCCTGCTTGTCCAAAACCAGGCCCCTGCGCTCGGCCTCGTCAGCCATTATCTTGGCGGCCATGGCCACCGCCTGACAGTGCCCCACGATGTGGACTCCAGTCTTGCACTTCGCGTGTATCGCCATGGCCTCCCCTTCGGAGGGGATCACTTGGCGAGTTCCTCTTCTAGCTGGTTTATCTTCCAGTGGAGAGCGTCCTTCAGCTCTGTATTGTCCAAGCGGTTCAGTGGCTTTCCGCACGTGGGGCACTTGAAGAAGTTCTCCATGGCGTCCTCAAATGTCCTTGTCTGGCAGGTGGGGGTCCCGCAGTGGTAGAACTCGTGCATCTCCTCATACTCTAGCCTTTGCTTCAGCCTAGTGAGGACCTTTCTCCTCTGGGTCTGGATAAAGCCGTCAGTCTGGTCCCGCTGGGCTTTCCATCTGTACACGAACCACCCCCTCTTCGGGTCTCTCACCCTGACTCCCGTGATGAGGCTCCGCCCGAACAGGTCGTAGAGCGCCTTCCTTACGGTCTTGATCTTCAGCCCCGTCGCGGAAGCGATCTCCTCGTCGGTGGCGTTCTCGTTGTTCAAGAGCGCCCTTGCAACCCTGACGTAGTCGGGCCCGCCGATGAGGCCGGCTACCTTTACAAACGTGTCCTCATATTCGATTTTCAATTCTCTACAACCCTCTTGCCATGGGCGGTGGGCAAGATTCTGAGTCTGCTTTTTGGAAACGTCCTCTTAAGCTCTTCCCCGCTCTGGATTTCGTGCAGCGCGATCGCCAGGGCTGCCACCTCTGAATGAGGCTGTGAAGTGACAGCGACGTTAAAGTCCGCTTCGTGGTAGACCCTCCCCGGCACCTTCGGCCCCCCCACGACCAACAGTAGACTGTCCAGCTTTCTGAGGTCCTGGATGACGTCCTGGATCGGCAGGCCATACATCGTCAGGTGCACAACGCTCCGCCCTTCATTTTTGGCTTCTCTGATTACCCTCGTCCATGACGCACCGAGGGTCGCCTCGAACTTCCCTCCCCAGGTCCTGTTGACCTCCTCGAGAGTGCCGGTAACATCCTTCTCGGCGTCCTCGAGGTAAATTGATTCTGCCCCCAGAGCCCTGGAAACAAGGCAGAGGTGGGTGAGTGTTCTATCGTCCCGGACATAGCGCTGTCCCACACGCAGAACCCTGATGCTCTTCATCCGCGGGGTGACCGCCTCCAAGCCGACTAGATGAACGATTGGAGGCTCCTTAGGCCCTCGAAGCGTGGACCCACGACAAGGAGAGGCTCAGTCTTATCTAGTCAATCCCAGCCGCTAGGATAGTTGGCTGACCAGTCGGTCATCGCAGTCCTGACCTTCCTTCACATCGTCACCGCCATGGGGTGGCTTGGGGGAGTTGCCTTCTTCCTGTCGGCTGTCGGGCCGGGTGTAAGGGCTTTCACACAACCCGCCCTGCTCGAGTACCTGACCAAGGTGGGGCCAAAACAGATTGGGTTCTTCGCAGGGACCGCGACGGGGACCATCGTGTTCGGTCTGGCTTTACTCTTCGCTGCCTTCGGGACTGATTACTCGTCCTGGCCCAATTACATAGAAACAGGTTTCGGCTTTGGACTGATAGCCTACCTCGTCGCCATGGCCGTAACACTCCCAACCGTCAGCAGGGTGAGCAGAATCGCCCAACAGGCCATGAGCGGACCGCCGGGGCCCCCTCCTCCGGAGCTTCCGAAGCTGCTCAGGAGGGCCAACATGGCAACCATGGCGGTCGCCCTTTTGTTGTTGCTGGCGCTGGTCTTCATGGTCAGCAGTGCTGTCTTCGCTTAGACGAATCGCCATTCCTTTATCGGGGGTCATAAGGTCCCCGGCTCAGTTGGGTTCCGATGCCGACAACAGGCGCCTGGCGTTAATGGTCGACTACCTCTTCGGGAGGGGGGTCAGCAGGGCCCTCCCGAATGGGGGGTTTCGCCTGTACTACTCTCGTAGATCGGGGAGAGTGAAGACCGTCTTCTACAACGGGACGCTCTTCGCCACCGTCAAACCGAATGGAGTAATGGCACTCTCCGTCGCCGGGGCAACAATACTTGCCCGCAGCCCTAAGTTCAAACAGAACTGCGTCCAAGTCTCCGACGACGTCGCAGAGTTCGTGAAGGGGGGGAAGTCGGTCTTCTGTAAATTCGTCAGATGGGCCGGGAAGAACGTGTATCCCAAGAGCGAAGTGGCCATCCTCAACGGGAGCGGAAGGGTCATCGGAGTCGGCATGGCCATCCTGAATGGAGCCGTGATGACACAGTTTAAGTCGGGGGCGGCCGTGAAGGTCAGAGCAGGCCTTAGCAAATGAAGATGGACAACAGGAACGCCAGGCGCATGATGGATCGGTTGGGAATCAACATGAAGGAGATCCAGAACGTCCAGGAGGTCATCATCAAGACCTCTGATAAGGAGCTGCACATCACGAACGCCTCGGTTTCCGAGGTAAACGCCCAGGGAAACAGGATGTTCCAGGTTGCGGGAGACGTGGAGGAGGTCGAAGTCGAGAAGAAGACGTTCAGTGAAGAAGACGTACTCCTCGTCCAGCAGCAGACGGGAGCCTCGAAGGAAAGAGCCGCGGCCGCGCTGAAGGAGTCAGACGGCGAGGTGGCAAGAGCGATCCTGAAACTCAGCCCCTGACAAGGGACGCCATCACTCTCCTGCGCCGGTCTACGTTATCAACCCAAGGTTGCTCGATGTCGTAGGCGAAGGGGGGGCAGAAGGGTGCAAGGGGGGGCTGGTCGCCGTAGACCCGTCTCTCTCAGATGACAATCAGGTATCAGACTTATTAGACCGTCTCGAAGAAACCCCGTAATGTCCGGTCAGGTCCACGAGCTCGTCTCCGCCGCCCTAGGCCAGAGGAAACTCACGTTACTCATAAGGAACACGAACCTCCTTAACGTGTTCACAGGAGAGACTTACGAAACCGCGATAGGCATTTACAAAGACAGGATCGTGTACGTCGGCCCCGACTCGAACGCCCCGACCGCGACCAGGTCAATAGATGCGAGGGGACTTACCGCAATCCCAGGCCTGATCGAGTCCCACATGCACGTCGAAAGCAGTATGGTAACGCCGTCCAGATTTGCAGAAGCGGCCCTTCCCCACGGCCTCACCACGGCGTTCGCCGACCCCCACGAGATTGCAAACGTCATGGGCAAGGCGGGGGTGAAGGCGATGGTGGAGGACAGCAGAGGGCTCCCGCTCAAACTATACTTCTACGCCCCCACCTGCGTCCCCGAGTCGAAGGCGGTTACCTCGGGCGCGGAGCTCACCCCGGAGGACATCAACGAGATGCTAGGCTGGGAGGGCGTGTGGGGGTTAGGGGAGGTCATGGACTACCCCGCTGTGCTGAACGGTGGTAGGAAGATTTCTAGGATTCTCGACTCGGCAGCCACCCGGGATGTGGTCATAGATGGTCACGCTCCCCTCCTTTCGGGGCGTGAGCTCAACGCATACATCGCCTCGGGCGCCGAGGCGGATCACGAGAACTTCACAGTCGAGACGACCATGGAGAAGCTCAGACTCGGAATGTACGTCAAGCTGAGGGGCCCCTACGTGCTCGATGCGCAGAGGTTCGCGGACGCCCTGAAGGTCGTCCCCCACCCCTACAACCTGATATTCTGCACAGACGACGTAATGCCCGACAACCTCGCCCGCTTGGGGCATCTCGACTACGCCTGCCGCGCATTCATGCAGGCCGGGATGGACCCTGTCGAGGTGGTGAGGAGCGCCACCCTGAGGCCTGCCCTCCACATGAGGATGCCACATCTGGGAGCCATAGCACCGGGGCGGATTGCCGACATTCTGCTTCTGAATGACCTGGAGAAGTTCACCGTTGATCTCGTGATTGCCAACGGCGTGCCCGTGGCCAAGGAAGGGAGACTACTGGTACGGATCAACAAGAGGGTCCTGGACGGCCCGGCCAGGGAGACGATGAAACTCAGCCCACTCAGCGTGGAGGACTTCAGGGTCGAGCCGCCGGTGAATGACGGCCCGGTCTACATCAACACCGTAGACTTCGGAGAGTCGAATCACGAGGACAAGGGGGAAGCCTTCGCCGAGATGATCCTGACCAGGCTCAGCAAGGTGAAGGTGAACGTGACCGACGGCAAGCTCTCCCTCAAAGACACGGCCCTGGTGTTTGTGTTCGAAAGACATGGAAGGAACGGGGGGAGGGGCTTCGGCTTCGTACGGAACCTCATCAGGGAGGGAGCGCTGGCCACAACCGTGGCGCACGACGCCCACAATCTCCTCGTCGTAGGGACGAACCCCGAAGACATGTGCATGGCCGCGAATCTGGTGATCAGGAGTCGCGGAGGCATAGCCGCGGTCCGAAGGAAGGAGACCCTCGCCAGAATCAGGCTCCCCATAGCGGGGCTGATGTCTGACCGGTCCCTAATCGAAGTCTCCAAAGACATGGATGCCCTAAGGAGGGCGTTCAAGACCATGGGGGTCCTTGACCACCCCTACATGCCTCTCCCTAACCTCCTGGCGCTCTCCGTGATACCCCACGCTAGAATCACCGATCGGGGCATCTTCGACGTTGACAGGCAGAAGTTCGTCCCGCCCTTCACTAGCTGAGCTGCATCATCGGGACAGGGCGGCGGGTTCCCGCTTCATCCCCATCAGGACCTTCTCGGAGGTGACGGGGAGGTCGTCCACGGAAACCCCCGTAGCGTTCAGCACTGCATTCCGCACTGCCGCTGCCGGGAGAACTATCGGGGGTTCCGCTATGATCTTGGCCCCGAATGGACCCAGGGGTCCAGGGACCTCGACTATGAACGCCTTGAATTCCGGGGGAATATCCATGGACGTGGGGATGTAGTAGTCTCCAAGGTTGGGGTTCACGACGACGCCGTCCTTGTGGAGCAGCTCCTCCATCATCGCGTAACCAAGTCCCTGCACCGTCCCGCCGTAGATCTGGCCGAGCACTCCCCCCGGATTGACAGCCTTCCCTACGTCATAGGCTGCGTGGGCCCCGAGGACCCTGTAGTATCCGGTCCCCATGTCGACCTCTACCTCAACGATGAGCGCCCCCCACGTGTACTGGAGGTAGGGCGTCCCCTGACCAACCTCCTGGTCCCAGGGCGCTGCCGGCGCCATGAAGAAGCCATCCTCCTTCAAGTTGACACCCCTCCTGTACGCTTCGGCGACAACGTCGTCCCACTGCACCGTCACAGATGGATTGCGGCGACCGAAGGCTACGCCGTCCGCCATGGCCACCTCCCCACGGTCAACCTTCAACATCTCGGCCGCGAGGGGGATTATCCTGCTCCTCAGCTTCTCTGCTGCGAGCTTGGACGCGTTCCCCCCGATTACCACAACCCTGGACGCCACCGTCGGCCCGCTCTCCCTGTGCCTAGAGGTGTCAGGGCGTTCCAACCTGAATCGGGACAGCGGGACACCGAGGATACTCGATGCGACCTGCATCATCCCGGAGATGGCGCCCGTCCCGTACTCGGTCAGGCCGGAGCCGACGGAGACGGTCCCGTCGGAAAGCACTTCGATATGGACCGCTCCGTAGTCGTTCCCCTCCGGACCGAGCGAATTTCCATGCATCAGTAGGGCAATCCCGAGCCCTCTCCTGACGCTCCCCGTCTGGCTCCGGTAGCGTGTCGCCTTCTCCCTGTAGTTGCTGGATTCGACTACCTTCTCCACGCACTGAGGAAGACCGCAGCTTGTGTCCATCAGGGCGCTGGTCGCGCTCCTCTTACCGGGTACGAGCATGTTCCTCAGCCTGAACTCGAGCGGGTCCATCCCGAGCTTTCGGGCGAGCTCCTCCATCTGGCTCTCGATCGCGAAGATTGCCTGGGGTCCCCCGAACCCCCTCAGACTCCCTGCGTAGGTGTTGTTCGTGTAGACGAGGAAGGAGTCTGCCTTCACGTTGGGCACTTCGTAAGCCCCCACTGTGTGGAAGGTCGCCCTGACTATCACGAAGACGCCAAGTGAAGCGTAGGCTCCCGTGTCCCCGACGATTCTAGACTCGTCCGCGAGCAGCATTCCATCCTTGCTCACGCCCGTTTTGTGGCGTATGATGAAGGGGTGCCTTTTCGTGTGCATGACCATGGAGTCTTCCCTGTCCATGCCGCAGTAGACCGGCCTCCGGAACTTGACGGCGGCCAGCGCGGCGGTCGAGCAGACATCGAAGGGTGTTTCGTCCGACTTCGGTCCGAAGGCCCCTCCTGTTACCGCCTGTATGACCCTGACCTTCTCCGGGGGAAGCTTGAGGACCTTGGCGACGGCCGCCTGGGTGTGGTGCGGGCTCTGCATAGAACCGATGACCCTCACTCCTCCGTCCTCGGGGATCGCGAGCCCGACCTCCGGCTCCAGGGGGGCGGCGTCCTGGAACTGTGTCCTGTAGGTCTTTTCAAGGATGACATCGGACTTCGAGAACCCTTCCTCGACGTTCCCCTTTCTGATCTTCATCTGCCTCGCGACGTTCCCCTTCTCGTGGACCCTTACGGCACCCTCCTCGAGGGCGCTCACCGGGTCGAATATTGCAGGGAGCTTCTCGTAGTCAACCCTGACCTTCGCCGCCGCATCGGCTGCACCCGGCGAGGTTTCGGCGATGATTGCGCCTAGGATGTCGCCAGTCGAGCGGACGACCGGATCGGCAAACAGCTGCCTGTCGGGGAGGACAGCCGAGGACTCGTTCAGCCCCGGGATGTCCTTCGAGGTTAGCACCCCCAGGACCCCGGGGTGCGACCTTGCAGCGCCTAGCTCCATCCTCTTGATGATCCCGTGCGGGATTGACGAGTGGAACAGTTTGGCGTACACCGTCCCCTTGGGGATCAGGTCCGCAGTGTAGACGGGGTTCCCCAGGACCTTCTCCAGGGAGTCGACCCTGACCACGTTCTCTCCGACGTAGAGGAGCTCCCCTCTCTCCGCCTTCGCCCGCAGAGAATCCAGCAGCTGCGCCACCTGTTCGCTCACCGCTTTCCCCTCCCGCAGCCTTCGCGGATGGAGTCGATGATCTGGTAGTAACCGGTGCAGCGGCAGAGTATGCCACTTATAGCGACCTTGATTTCCTCGCTAGAGGGTTCAGGCGAGTGCCTGGCAAGGTCCCAGGACGCCATAAGCATGGCTGGTGTACAGAACCCGCACTGGGCAGCGTTGTTGGTTATGAAAATTCCCTGCATCCGCTTCATGATTGGGTCCTCCAGCAGACCCTCCAGGGTCGTGACCCTCCTCCCATCGCACTGGGCGGCGAGCATCAGGCAACTGTTCACAAGCTTCCCGTCCACCAGGACGGCGCAGATGCCGCAATCCCCCGTGCTGCAACCCTCCTTCACAGACTTCAGATTCAGCTGGTCCCTGAGCACATCGATGAGCCTGTCGAGGGTGTCGATCTGCACCGGGTGCTCGGTGCCGTTCACATTGATTGTGATGGCACGCTGCGCCATCTCAGGAAGGCCCTCCAATCTGCCGGGCGCACCGTTCCATGAGCCTCCCCAGGTACACCTGGGCCACCTCTGTCCTGTAGGCGCCCGATCCCCTGAAATCAGAAGTGAGGGACAGCTCCGAGGCTAGGACCCTCCGGGCTTGGGTGATTGTCTGGTCGGTGACCTTCTTCCCCGAGAGAAAGTCATTCGTCTTGACGGCCAATCCAGGTATCCTTCCGGAGACTCTGTTGAGGGCTACCCGCGCAGAACGGATGGTTCGGAGGTCGTCCTCCAGCGTCAGGGAGAGGGCCTCGTTGACAATGGCCACGATGAGCATGTTTCTTCGCCCCAGCTTCTCATAGGCGGCCCAGCCGTGCCCCCCCGGGGGACTTAGGCTGACCTCGGCGAGCATCTCGTGGGGCTCCAGGGCGGTCTCCCTCTTGCCCACGATGAAATTCTTCAGCGGTACGGTCCGCTCGCCCCCGGCCCTGACAAGCTTAACGTTGGCGTCCAGGGCCATGAACACAGGAATCAGGTCTTCCGATGACGTGGCAGAGCAGATGTTCCCCCCGACCGTGGCGACGTTCCGCACCTGTGGTGCCCCGAAGAGCATCCCGGCCTCCCGTATTATCGAAAGCTTGCCGTAGAACATGGGGGACTCGAGCAGGTCTGTGATGGTGGTCAGCGCCCCCACGTGGATTGTCCCGTCTGACTGGCGTATGTACCTCAGGTCCTCAGTGAAGGAAGAGATGTCTACCACGGTCGCCGGGGAGACCTGCTTCCTCCTCATACGCGGCAGGAGGTCCGTCCCGCTTGCCATGACGGTCACGTTTCCGCCACCGTGCTCCAAGAACCGAAGGGCGTCACTCAGGTCCGTAGGGGAGTACAGTTCCAGAGTCGACATTACAACTTTCTACCCTGAGAGCGTCTTCTGAGGATTAAAAACTTCATGCCCCATGCAGAACCCTAACTACCCTGCCCAGCTGGTCAGAGGCTCCAGGGAGCCCGTTCATTCGAACCGCGTATAAGTCGCTGCTCCGAGGGTTGCCCTGTCATGAAAGCACCACCGTATGTCGGTTCAATGGCAGGAAGAGACTTCCTGGACACAAACGACCATTCTCAGGAGGAAATCGCAAAGATCCTAAAGGCAGCGGAGGACCTTAGGGTCAAGTTCAGAAAGAGGGCCCCGACCCACTATCTGCCCGGCCGGACTCTCTTCATGCTCTTCTACAACAGGTCGCTCAGGACCAGGAACTCCTTCGAGGCTGGGATCTATCAACTCGGCGGCCACGCGCACTTCCTGAGCCCCAGTGACGTCTATACTCCGACTCTCCCGGAAGACATGGTCCCGTACCAGACAGAGGCGATAGCCGACGTCGGGCGGGTACTTTCGAGATATGGCGACTCGATTGCCATCAGGGTGTACGGTGATGCGGCGAAGTGGACAATCGGGAGGGGGCACAGGATAATCCAGGAGTTCGCGAAGTGGAGCGACATCCCTGTCCTCAATATGGAAGACGACCTGTACCACCCGTTCCAGGCGCTGGCGGACATGAAGGCCATTACCGATGTCAGCCCGAAGCCGAAGGGGAAGAAGTTCGTGGTGTCCTACGCATATTCGGGGGGACTCAAGCCCCTGGCCGTGCCCCAGAGCTGCGTCCTGATAGGGACCCAGTTCGGGATGAATGTTGTCTTGGCCCACCCGAAGGGGTTCGAGCTTGAGGACGACGTCATCGCGGCCTGCGAAAAGAACGCGGACAGGTACGGTGGGAGCTTCGAAGTCTCGAACGACATGAAGGAGTCATTCGAAGGGGCTGACTTCGTGTACCCCAAGGCCTGGTCTCCAAAGGGATTCGTTCCGCCCTACAGCAACAACGTGAACAAGGATGGCGCGTCGCAGTACCAGGACCAGTTCAAGGACTGGAAGTGCACCCAGGAGATGATGGACCTGACGAACAGGGGGAAGTACATGCACTGCGGACCCGCGGACAGGGGTCAGGAGGCGACGGACGAGGTCATCGACAGCCCGAAGTACTCCCTCTACTTCGAGCAGGCCGAAAACAGACTGCACGTCCAGAAGGCGGTCATGGCCATGGTAATGGGCTCAAGGCACAGATGATCTCCCGGGTGTAGTCAGTTGGTGGATCAAGGCAAATCGATACTGGAAATCATAGGGAACACCCCCACAATCAGGCTCTCGAGGATCCCCGCCGCCGAGAAGCTGGACTCGGAGATATTCGCTAAGCTGGAGTTCTTCAACCCCACCGAGAGCCTGAAGGACAGGGTCTACAAGGCGATGATAACGGCGGCGGTCCGCAGGGGGGACCTGAAGCCAGGGATGGAGATCCTGGAG
>DASPPO010000032.1:0-4962 GCA_035625455.1 Nitrososphaerales archaeon
ATCGTATTCTCATTCGGCGTGATTCGCGCCACGGTGTGTCTGGAATTGCGTATTCCGTTCGGCTCGGAGTCATAGCCACCACCGACTTGGGTCTCACTGTACGCAGAACTCGTTCCCCTCGGGGTCGAGCATTATGACGCAATATTCTCCGTTCTCATCAAGCTCATGGTCCTTCCTGGCGCCCAACCTTGCTATGCGGTCCACTTCGGAATCCACTTGCTTCTTCCTAGCCTCGTGAGCCGCCCTCGACCCTTCACTCAAGTTCATGTCGATGTGCAGCCTGTTCTTTCCGAGCTTAGGCGTGTCCAACTGTTGGAAGTATATTCTCGGCCCTTTAGCAGATGGGTCGACGATCGCGCTCGCAGAGTTCCACTCTGCCTCGGGTACTCCATGCTCCTTCAGCCACTGCTCCCAAGTCTCGTACCCTTCGGGCGGGTCTTGCAACTTGTAGTGAAGCGCCTCAGCGTAAAATCTGGCAAGGCTGTCGGGGTCTTTGCAGTCAAAAACCACTTGAAGCGGGGGGCGTGACGACATGTGTGCGTCCGTTGTTGCCATTGGTTCTTTGAAGTCTTCGGTTACTACACACTGCAGGGAGTACGACACAGCTTGCCGCGTTTCACGTTTCGGGGTGCGGGCCTTGTCTCCATGCGGCAGAACGGCTGAGTCAGGTTGCGGGTTTGTACTTGGGAAAAGCTGGAATCAGACCCTATTTGTCTGACGAAGTACATTCCGAGCCATTTCCGAGGCGGGCTGGGAGAGGCCAGGGCCTGGTATGGTTTTTTCCATCGAGAGGACAAGTTAGAGCCAAGGGGGAAACGGTGAGTTCAAATGGGTCCCCTTCCGATTCTTTCCATGCATGTCCGGGATAATCCTGACCCACTCGGCGGGGTTCCAATGGACTTTCTTTGGCACGCAATCCCATGCTTCCCAAGGGTGAACGAGCCGTGGGTCGAGTTGCTCGAGATCTATAGGTCGCAAACGCGCTAAAAGGTGTATGAAAAACGGGCGAATCATTAACGGGACGCTCTGCCTTCGGGTGGCCAGGGATAGATCCGCGTTGGACGAGGGGAAACAAGGAAGGGGTCGTCACTGCATATTCTGATGACAGCAAGGTTTGGGCCACACTTTGGAGGGGGACCATTACAGAAGTTTACTATCCGACTATCGACCAGCCGCAACTTCGAGATTTAGAATATCTAATCACTGACGGCAGGACCTTCTTTCATGAGGAAAAAAAGCATCTCGACTCAAGTCTTCAGAGGCTGTCCCGTCATGCACTCGGATACATCGCCACCAACTCAGACCCGAGCGGAGCCTACAGAATTCGGAAAGAGATAATCGCGGATCCCCACCTTCCCTGCGTGCTGCAGCACACAAAGGTGGAAGGTGAAGAGCGGCTCCTTTCATGTCTCAAGCTCTACGCCCTTTGCGCGCCCCACCTTGGTGTAGGCGGGAAGTTGAACAATGCCCGCGTTATCGACATCGCCGGCAGGAGAATCCTCGCGGCGGAGAACAAAGGAATCTGGCTCACCCTTTGTGCGACAGTTCCGTTCACGCGTCTCTCCAGCGGGTACGTCGGCTTCAGCGACGGATGGACTGACCTCTCCCAGAACATGCGGATGGACTGGGAGTTTGACAACGCGCTGAACGGAAACGTGGCTTTGACAGGTCAGGTGGATCTGTCGAAGTCGCGTGAATTCACACTTGGCTTGGCATTCGGTAGCAGCCTTCACAACTCTGTTACCACGCTCTTCCATTCCCTGGCCACACCGTTTGGGGAGAGCCGAAGGCGATTCGTCGAGCAGTGGGAACGAGCTTATAGGAAGATCGTCCCCCTCGAAACCGCCTCGGGGGATGGAGGGTCCCTCTACCGCTCCAGCTACAGCCTTCTCCTCGCTCACGAGGACAAGAGCTACCCAGGCGCCTTCATCGCGTCTCTTTCAATTCCCTGGGGCGAAGCCAAGGGGGATGAAGACAGAGGAGGGTACCACCTGGTTTGGACGCGCGATCTCGTGAAGATCGCGTCTGCTTTCCTCGCTGCAGGGGACAAAGACACTCCGCTCAGGACGCTGATCTATCTTGCGGTGACACAGAAGGAGGACGGAGGGTTTGCGCAGAACTTCTGGATTGACGGCGAGCCCTACTGGAACGGCACGCAACTCGACGAAGTGGCACTGCCAATAATCCTTGCCTGGCGACTTAGAGGGGAAAAGGCACTCGGGAACTTCGACCCCTACCCCATGGTCCTGCGAGGCGCGAAGTACCTTGTTCAAAAGGGTCCGGTAACGCAACAGGACAGGTGGGAGGAGGCAGGAGGGTATTCCCCCTCTACTCTCGCATCAAACATCGCCGCTCTGATTTGTGCCTCTCAGTTTGCTCGGGAACGCGGCGAGGAAAAGACAGCGAAATATCTGGAGGAGTATGCTGACTTCCTCGAATGCCACATCGAAAGGTGGACGGTGACCACTCAGGGTACCTTGGTTCCGGGAATCGAGACGCACTACATCAGGATTCAGCCAGCTGACATCAATGACCCAACTCCGCGGGAGGACCCTAATGTGGGAACCCTGACCTTGGCTAATGCGCAGCCGGGAATGCAGGTTAGCTTTCCAGCCAAAGAGATAGTCAGCGCTGGTTTCCTTGAACTAGTACGATATGGCATCAGGAAGGCTAGCGATCCGATTGTGATTGACTCGCTCGAAATCGTGGATCGGACTCTTAAGGTCGACACGCCGTTCGGACCTTGCTGGCACAGATACAACCACGACGGATACGGTCAGAGAGAGGATGGGGGCCCCTATGAAGGGTGGGGGAGAGGGAGGGCGTGGCCCCTCCTCACTGGAGAACGGGGTCACTATGAAATCGCTGCCGATCGAGACCCTGCCCCCTTCATCAAGGCGATGGAGGGCTTTTCGTCTTCTGGAGGGCTCCTCCCCGAGCAGATTTGGGATGAGCCGGACCTAAAGGATGTGCACATGCATTTCGGCGGGCCAACAGGGTCGGCCATGCCCCTGATGTGGGCGCACGCAGAATACATCAAACTCCTTCGCTCGGCGCATGATGGCAGAGTCTTCGACCTGATACCAGAGGTCGCCGCGCGCTACATTGAGGACAGGTCGAGACTCAAGAGGCTGGAAATCTGGAAGGAGAACCGCCGGATCAGCACAGTGAGAAGAGACCATACGCTTCGTATTCAGGCGAAAAGTGCCTTCGTCTTGCACTGGTCCCTGGACGGCTGGCACACCGTCACGGATACAAGGTCCACCCCGGTATCTCTTGGGATCGAATACACAGACATAGAATTCTCAGCCTCCCAGGAGAGTCCCATACTCTTCACGTTTCTGTGGGTCGAGAGCAACACATGGGAGGGGAGAGATTACAAAGTCTCCGTGATCTGAACCTACGGACAGCCAAGCTGCCCCAATCGTCTCTTTTCCTGTCGCATGAAAAGCCGTTGCTACTCTAACTCGCCGGCCGATATGAGCCTTAGGAGGGCTAGTCCGGAGGGTTGACCTCCTCCTTCCCAAGCAGCATATCCTGGTACGCCTGCTCGCTCGTCTTTCTCTGGTAGTACTCCTCGTAGAGGGACACGTGCTTGTGTGTTATCCCTTTCAGGAACTCGTGTACTCTCTGGGCGGCCTCCCTCCCCTGTCCCATCGCCTTGACCACGAGAGTCTCGCCCGTGGTCACGTCCCCAGCCGCGAAGACGCGGGTCATCGAGGTCGAGAACCCCTCGTCAATCGCGATCGAGTCGTGCTTGCCCGTCTTCAGACCCTCCTTCTTCTGGAGGAATGAGTTAGGCCCCCTGCCGATGGCAAGAAGCACGCTGTCACAGGGCGTCTCGGAGGTTTTCCCCGTGGGCTCTGGGGCCTTCCTCCCGCTCGCGTCGGGCTTCCCTAGCTGCATCAGAGAAAGGACGACGCTGGAGACCCTCCCAGCGGTCCCCCTGTACTCCGTCGGGTCTGTCAGGAACTCGAATTCCACTCCCTCCTCCTTCGCCTCCTCGGTCATCAGCGGGTCGGCCCGCATTTCGACCTCGGTCCTTCGATAGACCACGGTCACGTGACCCTGGGTCAGCCTGAGGGCGGTTCTCGCGGCATCGAGGGCGGTGTCCCCTCCCCCTACGACGATCACTTCCTTACCGAGGTCATACTTTTGCTTCTGGCCTCGGTAGGCTTCCACGCCGTCGACATAGACGTCCTCAAGGAATCGATAGGCGTCGATGACGCCTTCCAAGCCCACCCCCGGCGTATCGAGAGCGTGGACATCCTTCGACCCCGTTGCCAACAAGACTGCGTCAGACTCGGAGAGCAGGGTGGAGAGGGTGACGGACTCTCCGACCTTCACGCCCGTCCTGATCTCCACTCCGAGCCCTTTTATCCGGTCAACCTCATATTCTAGGACATCCTTCGGAAGATGGTAGTCGGGGATCCCATACAAGGCGGTTCCACCGGGGGTCCCGAGCTCCTCGTACACCGTGACCTTGTGGCCATACCTCCTCAGCAGAGAGGCCGCCGCGAGCCCCGCGGGACCTGCCCCGACTATCGATACCGACTTCCCTGTGTCCGGTTCCACCGCCGGATCGGGTTGCCTGGACTCCCTCTGTTCCCAGTCGGCGACGTACTTCTGAATCATCCCGATGGAGATCGGGTGCCCGTTCCAGCGCATGACGCAGGCGTCTTCGCAGAGCCCCTGAAGCTGGGGGCAACACCTCGCGGTCACACCTACCAGTGCGTTGGACTCCCTGATCCGATGGTACGCCTTCTTGAGGTCCCCCTTCGCAACCGCGTCGCACATCCCCCGGACGTCCATCTGGACGGGGCAGGCATCCATGCAGACGGGATTGCCGCACCTTAGGCATCTGTCCGCTTCGCTCCTCACCTGCTCCAGTGTGTACTCCTCCTGCACTTCGCTGAAGTCCTTCTTCCTTACTTCGGGGTCCTCCTTGGGGAAAGGCCAGGG
>DASPPO010000033.1:0-44182 GCA_035625455.1 Nitrososphaerales archaeon
GCATTCTCAGAAGGGGTGTCTTGGGCCCTTGGAGAGGAAGTGACAGCCTGAATGCTGAGGGTCGGCGTGATAATGTACGAAACCAGCCGCTCGAAGGGTCAGGAACTTGTGGCTCAGAGGATGGTGAGAGAGTTCAATCACCTCGGTCACTCAGCCTACCTTATCACAAGCGCCTATCACGACTGGGAGCCTGTAGTCTCGGAAGAAGAAATAGAGAGGAGGGGCGGGTATCTGCACACCTTCGATCCGAGCCTTGACATACCCGTCATTCGAGTAGGGAGCGAAGCCGCAAGCTGGCCCCCGCGGAGGATCCTCTTCAGGAACTTCGTAGGGGTACTGACGAAGATTGTTTCTGACCTTAAACTGAACGTTTTGATAACTCATTCTACCCTCTGGAATGGCCCGGAGGACACAATCAAATTCGTAGTCTGGAACAGGCGCTTGGAGAGGGAGGGCGCCCAGAATCCGCCCATCCTCTTCTGCCACATGAGCCACTTCCAGGAGGCCAGCGACGAGAGGTATACGATCGAGGAACGAACGTTCAGAGAGGTGTGGAATAGGATAAGCCTAGAGGAGATCATGCATCAGGCGGACTTCGTCATCGTCACAACCCCTCTGGAGAGAGAGCAAATGAAAGCACTGGGTGCGGACGACAACAAGTTCATCCTCCTACCCGGGGGAATCGATGACGAAATCTTCGAAACGGGGGAGAAGAACGAAACCATCAGACACACGCTTGGCCTTCGGGGGTCGGTTAAGCTGGTCACTTGTCTCGGAACCGTTGAGGAGAGGAAGAATGTCCTCTCGGTCGTCGAGGTTGCCAAGACCTTCTCCAAGGACGACGGGGTTCACTTCGTAATCGCGGGAAGGCTGCAAGGCTCCTACGCTGATCAGGTCAAAGCGGCCGTTGAGGGGATGGGGAACCTGACCCTCCTGGGGGAGATAACGGACGAGGAGAAGGCACGGCTCATCGACGAGACGTTCGTGAACATCACCATGAGCAGAAGCGAGGCACTTGGAATCGCGCAGCTCGAATTCATGTACAGGGGTGTCCCAGTCATAACCTCAGGCGTGGGCGGGCAGTCTTGGGTGGTTCAAAACGGAGTCAACGGAGTTGTCCTCAAGGGGCCGGACGATGTTGAAGGCGCTTCCGCTGCGATTAGGTCACTGTTGAGGAACTCGAAGGTGCGAAACAAGCTCTCTAAAGGAGCCCTTCGAACGTCATCGCGGGCCACCCTCTCAAATCTAATCGCCGGGCTCTCGCAGAAGCTCATGGCGAAACTCTCGAAAGAGCCCGGGATGGCTCCAATCGAGGAGGCGAGGGAGACTCTCGTGGAGGCGAGGGTTCAGGGAGGAAAGAAACTTGTGGTGACCACGAAGAGACTCATCATGTCTTCGGTGAGAGGAGGTAAGTGGATCATTTCCGTTCCGTACGCTGAGATAATAAGAATAGACAGATTCGTCCGGCATTCGTGGCGCGTTCTCGCCGTCGGCCTGGCCCTTTCGGCCGCTTGTTTTGCAGCGGAGTTCATGGCCCCAGCACAGATTGGAGCATTGCTCAGATCAGTGAGATTAGGCTCTGTCGTTGCGGCGTCAGGCGCGCTGCTTATGGCCTTACGTGTCATTCTGCCCTCCATTCCTCTAATCGTTGCCTCAGCAGTCTACCTCACCCGGACAAAGTCCGGCTATGTCATTCAATACGGCAAGTCCCAGAAGGTCTTCCTTGAGAGGGAGTTCGGCCGGGCGCTAAGAGTAGCTGATTCTCTCATACCCGAGAGGCAACTGATCGCGAGACCTGAAAAAGAGGAGGAGGCGCAGGGAAACGGGTAGCGGGTGCCTGGTCAAGCCAAGGGACGCACCGCAGCTAAGACGGGGAGCGGTCATTCCCGTGCCCATCTGATAGCAGGTCCTCTTCGTCTGTACCACTTTCATTTCTTCCGAGCAAGACGTACTCTGCACCCGACCAGCCGAGAGGGCAGGCCCAGGCAACATAGTCGGGTATCGATATCGGAGTGCTCTCGGTCCTCCTCATCCCGTTAGTGACCCTTTCGTTAAACTCCGTCTCGTTCTCCCTCCACTCCTCGTAACCTTTCATAGGAGCTACTTTTTCAGGTATTTCCATCCCCGGGGTTGACGCACTCCGAATGAAACGTAGACATTCTTCCATCGAGTCCAAGTCTCCCAGTCTCTGATAGAACCTGGCCATCCAGAGGGTAAACAGGGGCCAGGACGCACCAGTCCCCCCAGTGTACCAGTGCCAGTCCTTCACCACCTCGAAGTCGCGGAATCGGTTCACGCCACCGACCCCTGCGTTCCAGAGCGTCTCCCTAAGATGACGCATAGTCCTTTCCAGAGTCTTCCGGTCCTTGGAGAGCCCGAAGTAGAAGGGGGCGAGCTGGGCAACGTCAGGAGCACTTAACAGAGTTCCGTCTGCCCTCAGATTCTTCACAAACAAACCGCTTTCGCCATCGTAGAGGCGTTCGAGAATCCTGCCCCATAGCCTCCTCGCCTCCTCTAACCACCTCTCGGAAGGCTCGCGATGCTTGAGGGCCGACGCAACCTTGGATGCGTCTAACAGTCCCTTCACCGAAGCAGAATTTGCCCATATTTCGAAGCCTTCCTCGAGGGTCACGTTCTCGTGTATGGAACAGTTGGTCTGGATCAGCCCTGTGTGGGGGTCTACGCCGCGAACAATGAAGCTCGCCCCCTCGGCAACCAGTCCCCACATGCTTTCCAAGAAGTCGCGGTCGCCTGAAGACATGTAAGTGTCGTAAGCGCCCTGGATTACGAGTGGGGTGACATCAGCCTCTCTCTTCCGTGTTACGTAGGGCATTCCTTTGTTGTATCTCTGGTATACCTCTCCGTCCTGTCTTCTGACCCGGTTGAGATAGCGGTAGAATTTCATCGACCGGGAATGGAAACCGTGCATGTTCAGAGCAATCGTCATCACTGACGCATCCCTCGGGTATACGAAGGGGTAGGCGTCGTCCCTTCGCGTTGCAAGAATCCCACCGTCTTCTTCCTGCAGTCCGCAGATTACCTCGATGCTTCTCTTAGTAAACGCGTCCTCGACAGGCAAGAGCCTGTTTTCGGTTAGTTGACCGTAATTAAACGTCGTTCTTGAACGACTCTTCTCTGACCATTATCGGTAACCTGATGACGCGGCGAGGTCACCCCCGGTTGGCGAGATACGCGCTTGCGGTCAAGATTTCGGTGGGAGAGTTCGGGTCAGGAACACAATTCGGTCGAGAGAGTCGCCGTCGAAAATTTGCCAACGTGCACTCTGGCCAATGAGCCAGATTCCCGGCAGTTTGGTGGCCCTTCGCTTTTCACCCTCGAACAAGGTCGAAACGGTCCAGGCTCATCACCTTGTCCCACGCCGCGACAAAGTCTTGCAAGAACTTCTCTTGGGAGTCCTCAAATCCGTAAACTTCCGCCAATGCGCGTAGTTGGGAGTTCGAACCAAAAATCAGGTCAACGCGGGTGCCGGTCCACTTGACCTTATCTGTGGCGCGGTCGCGGCCCTCAAACACGTCAGCGTCTTTCGAGATCGCCCTCCACTCCGTACCCATGTCGAGCAGGTTCACGAAGAAGTCGTTGGTGAGTGCCTCCGGCCTCCTCGTAAAGACGCCGTGCGGGGTCTGGCGAAAGTTGGTATTCAGGACACGCATGCCGCCAATGAGACTCGTCATCTCGGGAGCGGTCAGTGTGAGCAGTTGCGCCCTATCGACGAGCAGTTCCTCTGCAGACACAGCGAACTTGGTTCTAAGGTAGTTGCGAAAGCCATCCGCAACAGGTTCGAGTACGGCGAATGACTCCACGTCCGTTTGGTCCTGCGACGCATCCATGCGTCCCGGTGTGAAGGGAACGGTGACATCCTGACCGGCATTCTTCGCAGCTTGCTCGACCCCCGCGCATCCCCCCAGGACTATCAAGTCGGCGAACGAAACCTTCTCCCCCCCCGATTGCGCGCTGTTGAACTCCTTCTGGATTCTCTCAAGGGTCTGCAACACAGTCGCCAGCTTGTCCGGCTGATTGACCTCCCAATCCTTTTGCGGGGAAAGGCGTATGCGCGCGCCGTTCGCCCCACCTCGCTTGTCGGATCCACGGAAAGTGGACGCAGACGCCCAGGCAGTCGAGACGAGTTGTGATACGGACAGCCCCGAAGCCAGGATCACTCCCTTGAGGGAGGCGATGTCCTGCGCATCAACCAGCTTGTGGTTGACCGGAGGGATGGGATCCTGCCAGATGAGCTCTTCGGCGGGGACCTCCGGGCCGAGATAACGCGAGCGCGGACCCATGTCGCGGTGAGTGAGCTTGAACCATGCGCGGGCGAATGCGTCTGCGAACTGGTCTGGGTTCTCGTAGAAGCGCCTTGAGATCTTTTCGTAGGCAGGGTCGAACCTCAAGGCAAGGTCGGTTGTCAGCATGCCTGGGGTGCGACGCTTAGACGAGTCGTGGGCATCCGGGACCATTCCGGCTCCTGCGCCACTCTTCGGTCTCCACTGATACGCACCGGCCGGACTCTTCGTCAGCTCCCATTCATAGCCAAACAGATTCTTGAAGAAGTTGTTGCTCCACTTCGTTGGTGTATTGGACCAGATGACCTCCGGTCCTCCTGTGATTGCGTCGTCGCCCTTGCCCGTGCCGAAACTGCTCCTCCAGCCGAGACCCTGTTCCTCGACGCCGGCCGCTTCAGGTGCGGGGCCGACGTAGGACGCGGGGCCAGCGCCGTGGGTTTTACCGAAAGTGTGGCCGCCAGCGATGAGTGCGACCGTCTCTTCATCGTTCATGGACATGCGGGCGAAGGTCTCTCGGATATCCCTGGCCGCTGCAATCGGATCTGGGTTGCCGTTTGGGCCCTCCGGATTGACGTAGATTAGCCCCATTTGCACGGCAGCGAGTGGATTCTCGAGGTTTCGGTCGCCGGAGTAGCGTTTGTCATCCAGCCACTTGTTCTCGGCGCCCCAGTAGACATCTTCATCGGGCTCCCAGGCATCCACACGACCTCCGCCAAAGCCAAAGGTCTTGAGGCCCATCGACTCGAAGGCGACGTTACCCGCAAGAATCATGAGGTCTGCCCATGAGATTTTCTTGCCATATTTTTGCTTGACCGGCCAGAGCAAACGACGAGCCTTGTCGAGGTTGGCGTTATCGGGCCAACTATTGAGCGGTGCAAAGCGCTGCTGGCCGCTGCCGGCGCCCCCCCGCCCGTCGCCCCTGCGGTATGTGCCAGCGCTGTGCCATGCCATGCGTATTAACAAAGGTCCGTAGCTGCCGAAGTCCGCCGGCCACCAGTCCTGCGAGTCGGTCATTAGGGCCCGAAGGTCCTTCTTCACGGCCGCGAGGTCGAGACTCTTGAACTCCTTGGCGTAGTCGAAGTCCTTACCCATTGGGTTCGACAGCGGCGAGTGCTGGTGCAACACCTTCAGGTTCAGCTGATTGGGCCACCAATCTCTGTTCGACATGCCCCGTGCTCCCGCAGCAGTCATAGGTCCCTTCTCGCTCATTGTAGAATCACTTCAGCTCAGTTTATGGGTCTGAATTATAGGCATTACCATTCGAAGAACCGAGTTGCGCTCGGCTCGCCTCCTCCCCACCACCTCTTTCAATCTGGATGGGAGTCCCGTCAGAGCCGGCCCTGGGGAACAACGGACGAAATAGGGAGTGGAAGGTTGCGTGGTACAACATCCGGAACGGACGACCCTCAGCAAGCTCGAAATGAATTCCCCCCGCCGTAACGAGGGCTTACACACCAGCAACAGGTTTAGGGCGCTGCTGCGACTTGACGGCCACCAGGGTGACCACGTCTGGGATCGCCCGCTCCACCTCCGGGGAGAGACCCTCACCGACCCCACAATCCTTTGGCTCGATTCCGATAATGGTCACCGGGCAGCTAAGGAGGCCCATTCGGCTCGCAAAATCAATCAGATCATGGAGTTCCAGCGAGTGGAGCCCGGGGAGCGGCGACAGCGGGCCCCTCCGGGGCGCTACCTCGTACTCCGTTACCGTCCCTGGGGCAGAACCTGACCTCACCGCGTCGATTATGATCAGCTTAGAAGCGCCACTGAACTCTGACAGGAGCCAAAGATCGAACGTCTGGTGAGCGCGCACGATGGCGTCTCCCGCAGTGCTACGCCGCTGGAGCTCCCTTGCCACTGCAACTCCAACTCCATCGTCTCTGAGGTAGGGGTTCCCGAGGCCCAGCACAACTGTCTTTCCGGCCGCGAGCTCATCCGGGTCGGGGGCCGTCGGTTCCTCTATGGGGTGCTCTGCTCCGTGCTGGAGACTCACCGGCGAGGGCAATCCAATTCACCTTCATCCTGCGTGCGAGAAGACGCGCTCCTTTCGCTTCCCCGTAATCATTGAGCCCACGAGACCAAAGATGAAGCTGGCATACACGTGCATCATCACCAGGGCAACAAGCGCAAACGTAACAAGCCTGTGAAGGGTGAGCATGAAAGCCATCCCGGTGACCCCTGTTAATGGGCCGCCTATCAGGTCGGTCAGAGTGAAGACGAAGCTGAACTGCTGAGGGAAGGCGAGCGCGAGCCCGGTAAGGGCAAGAACCACACCGAGGATCGCGAACGACCAGAAGACGACGATGACGCTGGGAACGAGCTTCTCTGTATACTCCCCGGTGGCCGTGTCATAGGCTATCGGGTTGGCAGGCTTTGGGGCCAGACCGAACCATCCTCTCGTCTCCCTGACGATGAACCTGAAGGAGTATGGTATCCTCCGGAGGCCGACCCAGTGATAATCTCCGCCCGTGAGTATGCCAAGGAGGTAAATCGTCGCAGTGGCTATGAACGCGATACCGATAAGCACGTGGGCAGTGACGTTGCTCACAGGGAAGAGTGCCCCCCCTATTATCCCTCCGAGCTGGAAGCCGGTAATCACGAGCAGTCCCCCTTCGATGAATATGCACCAGTGCGCGATCCTGAACAGGAGGTCGTGCCTGAGCACTCTTGTTCGCTCTGGTGATGTCATTTCATCCGACCCTCATGTACCGGTCGTTGCCGCGGGCGTCGACGGCATGGATTGCGCAGGCCATGCACACGTTGAACGACCTTACGACGTAGGCGGTGGGGCGAAAGTCGTCGTCGGTCCCGGTCTGGCCGACCGGGGTCCCCACCAGAGAGGTCTCCAGGGGTCCGCCAGGGGAGGCGTTCCACGTGGTAGGTGCGAGCACCTGGTAGTTGGCCACCTTGGAGTTCCCAATACGAATCCAATGAAGGAGCGAGCCCCTTGGCGCCTCCCAGAGTCCGATCCCTTCGGCGTTCCCGGGGTTCGAATAGCTGGAGGTGTAAGACGGCTGGCCAACTTGCATCCCGTCCAGCCAGCTTTCGATTAAGCCGGTCTGCGGCAGGCCCAGACCTTGGAGCACGTCCACGGGCGACATGCCGAGCGGCTGGCCTAGGAACTGCAGGCTGGGGGTCGCGTTCGCAGAACCGACGAGAGCGAGGAGCTCGAGGGCCTCCACGGTCATCCTGTCGAATGCCGACCCGTAGGGGCTGTAGGGGAGCCCTGCCACCCCGGATGCCGCTCCATGGATGATTCTGCCCAGCCTGGGGTAGATTCCCGAGACGCATTCGCGTGCCAGGGCACCTGTCTCGCACACCTTTCCGTCGTACATGGGTGCCTTCGTCCAAGTGTATGCGGGCGAGCTCGACATGTCGGGGACGGGAGTCTGTTCGCCAATAACGGACTCTGACGGCGGCTGGTCGTACCACGACAGCGACGTGTTCTCCGTAATCTTGTTTGGATCGAATGGAGCAGGGGCGGTGCCTAGAATTGAGATCACGCCGCGCGGAATGAGGAGGGGCATGTTTCCGGTACCGGTAGAGGTGGTTGGATCTGGGAACGCCCCCATGGACAGGAAGTTGCCGGGACCATGACCGAGGGCTCCAAGCTGAGCGACGTTCGCCGTGAGGTAGTTCCACACGATGGGCACTATGACGTCCGTCAGTGCACGGGCCTGGGCGATCTTGCCCCTCGTCTGTTCGATTACGTCTGCGGTTGGCCGGACAGGGTTCCCCCCTGGGACAGTCGCCCTCGGGTGTGGTGTCTTTCCTCCCCAAAGCGTGATGGCCTGGTTCATGTATTGCTGGGCAGGAAGGATGAACTGGCGGAGAAGGTCTGCGTAGCCAGAGAGCGAGTAGGCCGGCTTGAGTGCATCTATCAGCCCGTACAGATGGTAGTCGGGGCCTGCCAGGGCCAGTATGTGGACCATGTGCGAGTATGCCCAGTCGGCGCCCATCACCACGTTTCTTCCCAGGACGGCGTTCGACGGAATGGACGTCTGCTCGGTGGAGTAGTCTGACGAGTAGCTGGTCATACCTGCCGCATTCTCTACGGCCCTGACCGAGGCGACATGATGGTCACAATAGCAGACTCCACAAATGGCCGATAGGATGGGGGCCGCGTCTCTCGGATCTCTATTCAGCACGATGTTCTCGAACCCGCGGAAGAGCGTCCCCGTCGCCCTGGCTGAAGTCACGGTGCTGCTTGTCTCGTCTACACTCAGTTCGAGGGAAAGCTCCCCCTCTATTCTCGTCACCGGGTCGATGACTACTGTCCTTGTCAATGCGTCGCCTCCGAAGACGGCTCAGAGGAAGTGGCGTTTTCCTTCTCGGGTTCCCCTTCTTTCTTGCCTAAGCTCCTACGGATTGCGTGGACCGCGAGTATTCCGGCAGTACCCGCGATTGCGACCTCTCCGACCTCATCCACGTTGACACCAAGAATGGTGGCCGTATCCGCGACAGGGGCGTAGAAAGCACTGGTAGGAGGATCGGGGAAGTTCGGATGCATGCACCCCCAGCACATCGGACCCGCCAGGGTGCAGAAGCCAGTTCCTCCGTTCCACTTTGTAATCGCGCATGAAGACTGAGTGATGGGCCCCTTGCAGCCGAGATCCCAGAAGCATCCCACGGGGTCGTCGAATGTCTTCGCCATCTGCCCCCTGTTGTATGCATCCCTTCTCGGGCAATTGTCGTGGATATACGAGGTGAAAAACGCCTTCGGACGTCCCTGGCCGTCCAAGTCAGGGTCGATCCCCTGCAGGACCGTGGCCAGGGTTACGAGCGTCCAGTCGGGGTTCGCAGGGCAACCAGGGAGGTTGATGATTTGATGTTTCGTCGAAACCGACGCCTGCTTCAGTGCGTCGCTGACCGATACCGCTCCGGTGAGGTTGCCGCTGGCGGCGGGGATGCCCCCGAAGGAAGAGCACTGGCCCACCGCGACGACATAGGAGGCCTTGGCGGCGAGCTTCTGCAGTAAATCGTACCCTGTAACAGGGGTCCCATTGAGCTTGCCAGTGGTACAGAAGTACCCTTGGGTGTTTCCACGCGGGGTGCCGAGCTGGGGGGTGCCTTCAACCACAAGCACGTCGACGGGTGCGTTTCCGAAGGCCGCATTGAAGAGCGGCACCTGCGAAAGGTCCTCCTGGGTGTAACCCGCCGTAACCCAGCCGAGGTCGTAGTCTGGCGTCATCAGCGCCTTCCAGAAGTCGGCGGAGATTCCCAACTCCTCAACGGCTTCTATCAGATCAGGATTGGAAGCCTGGAGCATTGATATCGTGCACCCCGTGTCGCTGGCGAGGTTCAGCCAAATCAGGTGAATCTTGCCGCCGCTCTGTTCGGCGACCTGGGAAAACACTCGCTTAATTTCGGAAGAGTACAGGGTGACCACTGCCCCTACACCCAGCAGGGCGCAGAGCTTCAGGAAATCACGGCGAGTTAGCTCGGCTCCCACGTTTGAAAAAATGAAGAAGCCGACCTTTTACGCCCATGCGTACAAATGTGTGCAGGTCACCCCTCGGCGTGGGGTGCGCTTCCCCTCGCGCCGCGGAGGTAGGAGCTCATCGACTTTCGGAGACCCCGAGCGAACTTCGTCCGGAGCAGTGCTTCTGCGTTTCCCCTTTCCACAGCTCTGGAGACTGAAGGGTCGAAGGGCAACAGTCCGAGGAGTGGCACCCCGAACTCCCCGGCCAGGTTCGTGGGACCGGTGCCTTTGGACTTCGCGGAGCCGCGGACCATGTTCCCGAGCACCCCGACGGTTGTCACCCCTCCGGCTTTGAGCAGCTCGAGGACCCGGTGTGCCACTGAAATTGACAGTCGGTCAGGCATCGTGACCACCAACGCCGCCACATCGTCCTTTCGAAGCGAGGTGAGGGTCAGCATTATGTCCCCTGTGGCGGGAGGCATATCAACGACAAGGCAGTCCAGATCTCCCCAATCGGTCAGCGCCAGGAGCTCAAGCAGGATTTCGTTGGCACCTGACCCGGCAAGCGGGATAGGACGTCCGGACGCGAAGAGATCTACCGACATCACCTTCACTCCGCTGAGGATCGGAGGGACCAGCCCGGACTCTCCTTCGACGGGGAACCCCTTCGCACCAAAGAGCAGAGCGGATGAGGGCCCGTAGATGTCGGCGTCCATCAGGCCTGCCTTCAATCCTGATGCGGCGAAGATGCTGGCCAGAGCTGCCGACACCACGCTCTTCCCCACGCCCCCCTTTCCACTGAGGACTAGAAGGACACGTTTGGTGTGGGCCAGGCGCCTGTCAATCATGCCCCGCCTGAAATCTAGGCCTGATTCAGACTCAGGCGTCCAGGACCACCTCGATGATTCTGACGCTCCTCCCTTCCTCGATCTCGAAGTAGCTCTTGGAACAGTTTGGACACCTGGAGCACGAGTTCAAGAGCTCAGGGAGGAAGTGCATCATTTCTCTCTCGTCGCTGGATATGGGCCCGGCGAGCTCCTGGAAGTTCCAGATCCTGCCGCAACTTAGGCACTTCACTTTCGACCTCTCGGGCTCTACTGTAATCCTTGCCCCCTCGAGCGAGGTCCCCTTCTTCATGTCGTTGAGGAGGCCTCTCACGAGGCGTATGTCGAATTGGGCGAGCTCCCCCACTCCTATCTTGACGCTCAGGACCCGCCCCCTCTTCTCGCTGGCAGTCTCACCGACCGCGTCGATAATTCCCTGGACCAGAGAGAGCTCGTGCAAACCTTTGCACCTTCCTCGCCTTTCGGATAATCGTTTTGGTGAATCAGCCGCGTTGATTAGGGAATAGGTGTATTGAACGTCCGCCGTGGGATTTTCGTGGGAGTCAAGGAGGTGGGATAGCGATGGGACTCGGGGACGTGGTGCGCACGGACCTGACCCTGCTCCACGCGCCGTCCGTCTACGACTTCCGGAAAAGGACAATGATGCTCGGCCCTGTGGCGGATGCGGTCCCCTCCACTGACGAGTTCGAAATGTACCCGGTGGGCCTCACGAGCATAGCTACCTACCTCGGGAGGAACCACTACAACGTGCGGATTGTAAACCTGGCCTACAGGATGCTCCGGAATCCCTCCTACGACGTAGTCGACCGTCTACGGGGGATGCGCTCCACCGTCTTCGGCATCGACCTCCACTGGCTCCCCCACGCCAATGGGGCGCTCGCCATAGGAGAGCTCGTCAAGAAGTTTCATCCGAGGAGCTACGTTCTCTACGGTGGACTCTCGTCCAGCTACTACCATGAGGAGCTGATCAGATACCCGTTCGTGGACTTCGTCATAAGGGGGGACTCCACAGAGGAGCCGTGCAGACAGCTGCTGAGTGCCCTTCGCAGGGGCGCGCCTCTAGATTCGGTCGAGAATCTGACATGGAAGAGAGAGAACGGCGAAGTGGTCGTCAATCCGCTCACGTTCATCCCGACGGACCTGGATTACGTCAACGTCCCAGACTACCTCTACGCGGTCACGACTGTCTTCAAGTACAGGAGCCTCGAAGACATCGCGCCCTACGCCCGCTGGTTGAAGCACCCGACCACAATGCTACTCGGGGCGCGGGGGTGCTCTTTCGACTGTTCTGTCTGCGGGGGCTCGGCATCGGCCTACAGGGCAATCTGCTTACGTTCGGCGCCAGCCTTCAGGTCTCCAGAGAAATTGCTCTCGGATATCAGGGCGATCAGGACTTTCTCTCGGGGGCCAATCATGTTGATTCACGACCCCAGGATAGGCGGGGGGCAGCGGGCCAGGCACTTCTTCGAGCTCCTTAGGAAGGAGAATGTAGCCAACGAGCTCATCTTCGAGTTGTTCTTCCCCGCGGGAGACGGTTTCTTCGGGATGGTGAGCCGGAGCGTGGCCAGGTGGAGCCTCCAGATTTCGATCGAAACGCCGAGCGAAGAGCTGAGGAGGCTCGATAGACTGAAGTTCGCGGTCCCGAATCAGGCAATCGAGGAGACAGTAAAGAGCGCACTGGCGCATGGGTGCAACAGGCTCGATCTCTTCTTCATGGTAGGCCTCCCTCACCAGACTTGCGATGATGTGATGTCAGTCGTCCCCTACTGCGAACGCCTGCTGAAGCTGGCGGACGAGGACAGGCGCCTGAAGTTCTTCGTCTCCCCGCTGGGGCCCTTCCTGGACCCTGGGTGCAGCGCCTTCGAGGACCCCTCTAACGGATGCACCCACTTCTACGGCTCCCTCGAGGAGCACAGGCGGGCCCTCCTCTTCCACACGTGGAAGTCAATCCTCTCCTACGAGACCGACTCCATGACGCGCGAGCAAATAATCAATTCAAGCTACGATGTCGCCACCGCCCTGAACGAGCTCAAGTTCAGGCACGGCCTCATAGACGAGGCGACGTTCAGGTGGGTGGCTTCACAACAGACCTTTGCGAGGGAAGCCATGAAGAAGGTGGAGGAAGCTCTCCAGCTGCCTGAGGAAGAGAGGGCCACAGCAATCTCCAGAATCCAGAGGACCGTCGAGGGGGCGAACAGAGATACCATGTTCAGCAAGAGGGAACTCGACTGGCCGAACGACGAAGGGCTCCGAGTCGGGGGGAGCTTGCTGCTCGCCCTCGTGAACGGGTTCGTACGCGAGGCAGCCTACAGCCTCTTCAGGGCCGTCGGTCGGTACGACACTGAAGTGTATTCGGGGAAGCGAGCGCCTGCGCTCTTGGTCGCCCCAAAGCGCCTCCTTCCTGAAATAAAAGCCTCTTAAGCAGTG
Source organism: Nitrososphaerales archaeon (assembly GCA_035625455.1). Classification (GTDB taxonomy): domain Archaea; phylum Thermoproteota; class Nitrososphaeria; order Nitrososphaerales; family Gagatemarchaeaceae; genus UBA183. Next base: position 12,996 of record DASPPO010000033.1, read on the forward strand.
TCCGACCAAGGGTGCCCTGCTTATGTCATCGTCGCAAGATGATGACCGAGTGAAATACGTAAGGTACGAAAAAGATAAGGGATATCTTGAATTAGACAAAACATTCCCAGACGAGAAATACCTCTGGAACGAAGACTTCGCTCCAACACCAGTCGAAAAGAGGAGGTGGGGCTCCTGGACGTTCTTCGGCATATGGTTCGGGATGGCCATCGAAGTGGAGTCCTGGGCCCTGGTCTCCGTCGGCTACTCCTTCGGCCTCAACTGGTTCTGGTCTGTCATGTCAGTGGTGATCGGCAACCTCATAGTCCTGATACCCATGATCATTCAGAGCCACGGCGGCGCCCGGTATGGGGTCCCTGAGACCCCCCTGACAAGAAGCAGATGGGGCATCTACGGGAACTGGATTCCTTCGATCATACGCGGGGTCATCGGCGCCGGCTGGTGGGGAATCGACACTTGGATCATCGCGGAATGCGTCGGAGCCATCTACCTAGTTAGCACAAATCAAATCTCGACACTTACCAGTGCCGCGACCTCGGCCGCGCCTCCCTGGGTCATCGCAGGCGTAGTCCCCACCCTGTTCTGGGCGACATTCCTCTTCACGATAGCGATCAGACTCGTCATATTGTTCTACTCGCCGCCAAAAGGGGGCCAAAGAACACTGCAAATCATCTCCTGGACGGTTCCGTTCATAGGGTTCCTGGGGTTCGGAATTCTCTTCTTCAGCATGATGAGCATCACCAACTGGCAGTGGACCACGATTCTCAACATCCAGACCACCGCCACAGGGTCAGCCTTCTGGTACAGTCTCATCGCCCTCATCAACGCGAATGTAGCCTTCTGGGCCACCATGGCGATTAGCATGCCTGACTTCACACGCTATGCAAAGTCGCAGTTCTCTCAGACCGTCGGCCAGCTCCCGCTCCCCCTGCTGATGGGAGGGATAGGAGCCCTGGCCCTTGTCACCACTGGGGCGTCAATCGTGAAGTTCGGAACGCCGATTTGGGACCCGGTCTTGCTGTCGGCTCTTGTGATTGCGAGCCAGCCACTCGCATACCTCACACTCATCCTCCTGTTGTTAGGAGTGATCGTAGTCAACATATTCGCCGACACCATCGGGCCGGGCTACGATTTCTCCAACATCTATCCCAAGAAGATAACCTGGTTCATGGGGGTGATCGTAGTGGTCGTCATCGCCGCCCTGCTGCAGGCGTGGAGCTACTATGCAAGCGCCCAATCGTACATCGAGGACTGGCTCTTGACATACGGCGCGATACTCGGGGGGATCGAGGGAGTCATCGTCTTCGACTACGCAGTCCTGAGGCGCTTCAAATTCGAAATCTACGACCTCTTCTATCACAAGGGACGGTTCAGATACTTCCACGGCATCAATCCAGCGGCGGTCATAGCGTTCGCGATTTCCATGATCTTGGTCTTTCCGCCCAGCGAATATCTCCCTGCGAGCTGGATCGCCTCACTTCCAGTAAGCAACTCGCCGGCCCCTCCGAATTACTCCATACTTTTCCCCGGGCAGGACTGGGTCTTCCAGAACGCCTGGATCTCCGCGATACTAATCGCAGGCCTCATCTACACAGTGCTGATGGCTGGCTGGATCATCCCGAAGTACCAGCCCGAGCTCAAGGGGAGCCTGTTGAAGGGGTACATCGCCGACGACACCGCGACCACCTTCGGAATCGTCAGGTCCGGAAGCGTTACAAACAAGAAGGAAATCAAACCAACCACTCCGTCCGACGAAACTTCTAGGAGCGGGTGATTCGTGGCAGAGAGTTACGACCTCGTCATTCGAGGGGCGCGCGTCCTCGGAAGACCAACAGACAAGACATTCGACATCGGGGTATCCGGCGATAGGATCAGAAGAGTATCACCTCACATCGCGGGCAAGAGCGGAGAGGACATCGACGCTGGCGGGAAGCTGATCCTCCCGGGCTTCTACAACATGCACTTCCACCTCGACTCGGTGCTCAAGATCGGGGACCCCAGGTACAACGTCAGCGGGACACTCTGGGAAGGGATCCAAATCTGGGCAGAGGTCAAGAACAAGCTGAGCGAGACAGAAATCCTCTCCAGGGTTGAGAAGGCGGTAAAGTGGATGGCCGCCTACGGGACCCTATGGCTGAGGACTCATGCAGACACAACGACATCGAACCTCAACACAGTCAAGGCCCTCGTAAGGGGCAGGAAAGAGCTGAAGGACCTTGTCAACATACAGGTGACTTCCTTCCCCCAGGACGGGATAAGGACAGATCCCGGTAACCTAGAGCGACTCGAGAAGTCGCTCGAGCTGGGCGCCGACAATGTGGGGATGATTCCGCACAACGAATGGACAAGGGAAGATGGAGTTAGGTCCATAGAGGACGCCTTCGGGCTCGCCAAGAAGTACAACAAAGACATTGACGGCCACATTGACGAAACAGACGACCCGTCCTCCAGGTTCCTCGAAGTTGTAGCAACCAACGCAGTCAGGAACAAGTGGACCGGCAGGGTGGCGGCTGGACACGTTACGGCGAGCCACAGCTGGGACCAGGCATACAGGTACAGGATCTCCAGCCTAATCGCCAGGGCAGGCATCACCATCGTCGCCAACCCTCTCATCAACATGCATCTCCAGGGGAGGCTCGACGGCTATCCCAAGAGGAGAGGCATGGCTCCAATCAAGTTCTTCCTTTCCTCTGGCGTCAACGTCAGTCTCGGCCACGACTGCATCATGGACCCCTGGTATCCGTTAGGAGTAGGGGACATGCTGCAGTGCCTCTTCATGGCGGTCCATGTTGACCAGATGATGGGACAGCAGGAACTGGCGGACTCCATCAACCTCATAACCTACAACGCGTCCAAGGCGTGGAGGAACACGTCCGAATACGGGCTCGAGGAGGGGAAGAAGGCAAACTTCGTCCTTGCCAATGCCTTCACTGTCATCGACGCCCTAAGGACACTCGGCCCTCCGCTATACGTCATCAAAGACGGCAGAATCATCGCAAAAAACACTTCAAGGCTGTACAGCGAGATCCTCCACAACAACAAGTGGGAGAGAATCGAGTTCACCCGAAAAGACTGAGAGTCCCTTATCCCCGTTTTATTTCATCGAGTACGGGTCATTTCAGTGATTCCAGCCTCCCTGAGGTGAGTCTAATTAGGGGTAGATTCTCCTCTGAACGAAAGCGTGACCGAAGCAGACAACAGACATGCCCCATGGGGCTCGTTTTCCAGAGGTTTCGGCGCCGGATTCATCACCCTCGTGCTCTGGTTCCTAGTGAGGCTGGGGGGACTAGCACCCTACCCCCCTGAGTCCGCCCTCGGATCCTTCCTCACAGTAATACCCGAATCGCTTCAGGAACCAGCTGTCCAGAACTTGGGAGAGATGGCGGGCCTCCTGGGGCTTGCCGTCGCTGTGCTGGCGGCGGCGGCGGTGTATGGTGCGCTGGGAATCGTCTACGAGAGATACTACCTCCCGAGATTGGGCACTCGCAACTCGCTGTCAAGGCTTGAGAACACCCTGGTGTACTCTCTGATTCCCTGGTTGTTGTTCGGAGCCATAGTTCTGCCACTTTCGGGGGCTTCATTCTTCGGCGTTGATTCGGATTTTGCTTCACCCACCGTCGTCTGGGCTTTCCCCCTGACGACGCTCGTGTTTCAGTTACTCTGGGGGGTCCTCCTCTGGGGGAGGACGCAAGAAAGCATGTTGCCGGCCAAGGGGACGAACGTGGTGGCAGTCGAACAGCTCGTTCCTCGGGACGCCGCAAGGAGGACGTTCATAGAACGAGCGGTGGTGATGGCGGGCTCCGCGGTCTTGGTGCTGGCCAGCCTTGGGTCAGCGCTCGGGACCCTGGCCTCTGAGGGAGGGCTGCTGGGCGAAGGGAGCTCCGCTATCCTCCCGGGGACGTCGATCGACCTACAGGACGCGCCTGCCATCTTCTTGAACCCACAGCTTTCGGCGCTGGTCAACTCAGAGGTGACGTCCAACGATTCGTTCTACCGGGTGGCCATCGATATTTTCGACCCGAGCGTGGACGCGTCCGCCTGGTCGCTGTCTCTTGGGGGTTTGGTCGCCAACCCCAAGAGCTACACCCTCGATGACATCATGACCCTCTCGAAGGTAGAGGAGTATGACACATTCATCTGCGTCAGCAACCTCATCAACGGGGGACTCGTCAGCAACGCCAAGTGGGGAGGGGTCAGAATCTCTGACCTCCTCGCCGATGCCGGAGGAGCCTCTCCAGGAGCGCAGTATGTTGTGTTTCATTCCGTCGACGGCTACAGTGTCGGGGTCCCCCTAGCGCGGGCTCTTGACCAGTCGAGCATGTTGGCTTACGAAATGAACGGCGTCGCACTTCCGCAGCGTCACGGATACCCCCTGAGGGCCGTCATACCGGGCCTCTACGGGATGATGAGTGCGAAGTGGGTACGTCAGGTGGTGCTCAGCGATTCCGTCTACCTTGGCTTCTGGCAGACCAGGGGGTGGTCGAACGAAGCCACGGTCCAGACGGTAGCGTTCATCCGCGTCCCTGCGGATGGCGCCACGGTGAGTCTCACGCAGGTCGGCGGTTCCGTCGTACTCGGAGGTGTGGCGTTCGCCGGGGACAGAGGAATCTCGAAGGTCGAGGTCAGCGTCGATGGAGGGAACACATGGCAACCGGCGACGCTGAAGCCTCCGGCGTCGGACCTGACATGGGTTCTCTGGGCCTTCGAGTGGAATCCGAAGCCCGGCAACTACGTGATCTATGCGCGGGCGACCGACGGACTGGGCGCACTCCAGACGTCGGCCCAAACCGACACGTTCCCGTCGGGCGCAACGGGATACGTAATGTCGACCCTTAATGTCGTTTCCTGACGACCGTCACGGAGCCTGGGGCACCCCCGAAGGCGTTGGGGACGCCGACCTGTTGCCAACGCGGGACGACAGTGCCAGCAGGGCCAGGCCGATGATGGCCACGATGGCACCAACGTAGATGTAGGTCGTGTTTCCGCTCATGAGGGAACTCCCGGTGATGATGTTTGCTCCCTGAAGGCTGAAGACCACCCCTGCAAGGAGGACCAGCACCCCGAGGACCACAAGTGCGAGTCTCGGAGAATTCACGGACTCCCCTCTGGCTCTTCACTAATGAACTTGCCGCGCCAGCTCAACGGATGTAAAGGGCAGCGAACTTGGTGTAGGCCTCGTCGTGGTGCATCGGCTTCGGCGGAGACTTGAAACCGTAGGCGCATATCTCGCCGACTGTCCCCGTCTTGCGTATCTGCCTGCACCTGTATGCGGCCCTGACAACGTCGAACAGTATGTTCCCTGCGTTTGCCCCGTCGGAGGAGCGGAGGTAGATGTCTACGGACACGCCGCTGTCCATGAACGTACTCCCTTCGAACCAGAAGTAGCTCGTCCTGTCGTTGCCAAGGTAGTCCACGAAGTCGGTGGTGCCAGCGATTGTCTCGAACTTGTACGGGACTTCGGAGGCCACCGTCGTAGTCTTCACCTCGCGCTTCGCCATCCTGATTGCCTCGTCGATTGTGTTCAGAGTCTCAGATCCTCCCCCAACGTCGAGCTGGTAGCTCTTGGAAACCTTGACGCCGCGCCTGAACATCAGGTTGAGGAGCCCCTTGTGGAAGATGGTACCCCCGAACTGGCTCATCAGGTCGTCCCCGATTAGAGGGAGTTTCGCCTTCTGGAAGTCGGCCACCAGCTTGTTGTTCCTGAGTACCAGGCTCGGGGTACAGTTGATGAACCCGCATCCCGCCCTCAACGCAGACCTCGCGTACTCTTCCGAAGAGGCAAGAGAACCGGACGAGATCAGGTTCACAAGAAGATCTGCGCCCGAACCCTCCAGCTCCCTCGTCACATCGTCCGCTCCTGTCCTGTCCAGCCTGACGCTCCTGAGATGCGGCGCAGCGTCCCCCTTCGAGATACCCGGGTCGACCATGACCCTCCCCCTCGGGACCGTCACGTATCGTCTGGCCACGTTCGGGGGTGAAAAGATGGCCTTGGAGAGCTCCTGGCCGACTTTCCGAGAATCGACGTCGAAGGCAGAGACAATCTGCAGGTCCCTTGGCTTCAGGCCTGCCACGTTCGGGTGCCAGAGCCCCCTTCGCTCACTTCCAGAGTAGAACCTCAGGCCCTGTACGAACACCGACGCACAGTTTCCTACTCCGGCGATTGCAATCTTGACGGCCAAGCCTGTCACTTGAACTTCGCGAAGGTGGCGAATGCGCCGACCCCCGAGAGGAGCAGGCCAAGGGCGTAGTTGACCGTCACGATCTCTGAGGCGAGGCCCTGATCAGCGTTGGTGTAGGTGAAGTAGATCAGGACAAGACCGAAAACCAGAACGATGAGTCCTATGAGGCGGATGAGCGCGTCCACCCTGGACTGTTGCGCTTCTAAGGTCAAACTGGTCTTTCCCGGCCAGTCGGGTCAGGGTATATAGCGGTTATTCGCCGCCATTAGAGCAATTTCGGTTGGATCGGTCCTTGCAGAGAGCGGTGAGAAGAGGCTCAGGAGCTCTTCATGAGCTCGAGCTTTTCAGGAAGGTACTTGTCGACGATGTAGCTGAGACCGTACCTCGCGAATGCCTCCTGCTCGCTCTTGCGCTTGTACTTCAGGAACGTCTCGAGCTCGTCGTGCCACATTTTCTCCGTGTACCTTGGGTCGGCCTTCAGCTCGTAGAGCCTCTTGATGTCGACCTCCGTCAGCTTGTCCGAGGGGAGCTTGTACCTGTTGATATCCGAGGCATAGACTCCCAACCAGACTGCGTTCGGCGTAGTCAACTCACGAATGTGGGCCGCGTTGGCTGAGCCTGACCGTATGACCATCGCGATGTGGGCCCCCCACGGGTCGGCGTCGCAGAGTATGCCGACAGGGAGACCCAGCTCCTGATTGAGTCGACGAATGAGGTACCGGGTCGAACGCGGAGGCTGCCCTGCCGTGTTGATGAGAATGGCCTTGTACCGCTGATGGACCCTCTCTTCGGTGAACCTCGTGAACAGGCCTCCCTTCTCTATGGCGAGTACGATTTCGGCGTCGGTGTCGCGAAACTCCGCCGTTGTCAGAGCAGGACCGATCATAACGCCGTCGGGGTTGGCTGAGAGGTCAGCGACCTTCCCCTCGTAGCCGGGAACCGTATATTCGATAGTCATGTTTCCGAAGATGGCGCTCCGCTCTTCGGGGTAGATGTTCATGCCCTCCCGGGCCATCCCCATAAGCACCTCCAGGTCCGTGATGAGTTCGTCAGACTCGGCCTGGTCCTGGAACTCGACGTTGAACGCCTGAGCCGAGTAAAAGACATCTCTCAGGGTTGAGGTGCGCTTCTCGTCAACAAGTTTCTTCGCGAAGTAGGCCAGCCAGACCAGCTGAGTGAAGGGACGAATGTGTTTGATGTTTCCCGACGACTTCCTGACGGTGGTGGGACCGAGTACGAACTGCTGCAGCTTCTTGTCGTAAACTATGTTCCTGACCGACCTGCTCGCAAGCGTCAGGCTGGGGAAGCGACCTTCATCCAGGTCGCTGTAGACGCTCCCGCCGAGATCCTTCAGCAGGGCCTGGACGGCGGTCTGCCTAGCTTCCGCTGTACTTGTCGATCGTTTCTTGACCGACTTTTTCCTGGCTGGCATCCTCCCCCTCCTTCATTTCCGCCGGCTGCTCCTCCGCCGGGGCCTCAGCCTCACCTTCCTGGGTTTCTTCGCCCCCTTCGCCGATGAGGGCGCGATAGTTGGGCAGATTCTTCTTGTCCGCAAGATCCGTGGAGAACCTCGCTATCAGCGGGAGGTATTTGCCGTAGATGTTCATCTTCCTCTGGACTGCCTCCATGCTCCCCTTCCTGGAGAGGAATATTCCGAGGCGCCTGAGGGCCTCCCTGGCCGCGTTCCTAATCTCTCTCTGGATCTCCGGCCTATCGGCTATGTACTCTTTGCCGACGGTCTTGTAAGGAATCCTCGTAGAACAGATATGAGTAATCACCCCGACGGGTGCGTCCTGAGACACGTGGTACCTCCGCCAGTCCACCTCCTGGTTGAGGACCTCGAAGCTGACATCGCTGCTTTCGTCGTAGAGCAGCGGGATGCGGTTGGCGAACCTGAAGAGCTTAACCCCGGGTTGAAGGATCTTGCCACCATAGGCGACCCCGACCTCGACCAGGAAGGGGAATCCCGAGTAGGAGGACGGGGGCCTGTCGACTACAGTCGCGAACTCGGGCTGGAGCTCCTTGTTGATTCCCGCCAGTAGTATGTCCTCCCCTATCGGTGAGAGGACTGCCGCATCGGGCTGCAGGAAGTCCGGGAACCGCTGGAGCGCGTCAACAATCGCTACAATCTGGTTCGTGTTGAGCCGCTTCGGGGGGAGGCGCGGGCTGATGCCCGCGAACTCCAGGAACTTGGTTGCTATCTTCTCACCCACCCTGTGAAAGTGGGTCACCATGAAGCTCTTCATGTCGTGCTCCTCCGAGAGCTTCACAATCCGCTTGAACGCCTCCACGTCGACGCCATAGGGGTGTGGTAGGGTCTCCTTGGGAGGGGAGGGCATCGAGTTCGTCCCCCTCTCGAAGAATGTGACCTGCCCCAGGGGGTCTACGAAGGTCAGGTTGGCGTAGCTGGCGACGAGCGCAGTCTGCTTGAAGTAGTCCCCTATCTTCTGGGAGGCGCGAAGGTAGTCCCCCTCGAGGACCATCTCGACCCGGGTCCCGGTGGTGCCGTTGGCATCGCTGTTGAAGCGCTTGAGCACCATTGGCCTGTTCTCCGTGATGTCAATCATCATCTGGAAGCCATACTTCCTCTTCCCGTCGGGGGACGTGATGATGGTGAATGGGTGGTTAGTCGTAATCTGCCCGTAGAGCATGGCCATGGTCCCCCCGAGGCCGAACATGCCTCTTGACTGGCGGAGGACGTACTTTGAGCCGTAGAAGACCTTTCCGAAGGCGCTGGGGACATGTTGGGGGGCTACGCCCGGTCCGTTGTCGATGACAACAATACGGTACGGCTTGGGGTCTGGGACCTCCGGATTCGGGTTCTCCGAGGTCATCCGGACGTAAATCTCAGGGAGGACACCCGCCAACTCGGCAGCGTCCATGCTGTTCTCGACCAGTTCTCTGACGGCCATGTAGAGGGCCCGAGCCGGGTTAGTGAAACCCGCGAGGTCGCGGTTACGGTAGAAAAATTCTGAGGGCGAGATTTCAGCGAAAGTTGTCTTGCTACTCAGTGTCCACCACCTCCCTCAAGCCGGATGACCTTGTTGAGTCTCTCAATCGAGTTATTTCCTTTTTGCAGGGACCTGCGCCCCGCCGCGCAGGTATCGAGGAGGTTCGTATATTTGCTAGCGCTCGATTTTTCGTAGTTTCTCCTCGATCGTTTCCGGGGAGGTCCCTTCCCATAGGAACATGCGCTCCATTTTGCGCTTCGTCCTTGCCTTCTGGAGCGAGTTGTACACCGTCTTGTGTTGGCTCCCGGTGGCCAAGGACTTGACCGCCTCCGACGCCAGCTGCACTTCCAAAGCCTCGCCTATGATGGCTACGGTGCGGCCGTACACGGATATGTGGCACGCCGTGAGCTCCTCAATGACCCTCCTTGACTTCCCCTTGAGGCCTATGACCCTCCCCCTGATCCTCTCGAGGGAGTTGACGCTCCTTCCGGCGTAGTTGCGCAGGTCGATCACCTCAAGGGCGGTCCCTTCGTCAAGGAGGCGTCTCGCCCGCTGGGGGGAGAAACCCCGACCTATTGCCTCGATAACCCTCGTGGCGGAGAAGGGATCTGTCTTGAGAGCCTTTTCGGATTTAACCGTTACAACGCCCTCCTTGCCGTCAACCTTCAGCGTCACCCCCATCTCGTTCTCCAGGAAGCGCTTTGTTCCCCCCTCCTTGCCGATGACGGCTCCGACCCTTTCTACCGGGATGCGCACGACCTGCTCGAAACTCATTTCGCAATCTTCTCCATCCAGGAATCAGCGTCTGTCTTGACGATGCCGCGCTTCCTAAAGAACCTGACCATGTTGGAGACGTCCCTCTTGAGGAACTCCTCGGACTGAGGGTGGGAAGAAAGCACCGCGGAGCCCATGTCGAATAGGATCCTCTCCTTATCGGTCTTGAAGACGTTGAATTCGGAGAAGTCGGCGTGGACGAGCTTCGCCTTCCTCCAGAGCCTTTCGATGGTCTCGAACGTCCAGTCGTAGTCAGTCTCGTACACCTCGGTTTCTGCGAAGGTGGGAGCGGGCTCAGGGGGAGTGCCTATGTACTCCATGACCAAGATGTTCTTGAGGAATGCGATGGGCCTGGGGACCCTGACCCCGGAGGCGTCGGCCAGCTGGAGATTCTTGAACTCCTTGCGCGTCCAGAGGTAGATTGTGCCCCTGGACCCAGAGGGGAGCTTCCCGAACCTTCTGTCCCCGGCGATGTAGCCCAGGCGTCTGCGGAAGTCGGACGCAGACATGAGGTAGATTTTGACGGCCACGGGGGCTCCCTCAGTGTCTTCGCCGAAGTACACCCGCGCCTCCTTGCCCGCATTCACCACCCCGTTCAGCTCGTGGAGGTCTTTCCTAGCCACCAGCTCCTCTATCGCGAGGAGGGTCGCCTGGTCGAAGACCTCCTCAAACACCTTCCTCTGGTCGGAGTCCTTCCGGAGATACCGGCTCTCCCTTTCTATACGGAGAAGTCTCTCCTCCATCTTCCTTGATTCGTCTGGGTCGGCCACACGGGGCCCATCGCAGGTGTAAATTTATACGTATGAGACCACGCGCGAAAAAAGTCCAGGTATAGAAAGAGAATGAAGGCAAAGAGCAGCGAGGAAACCAGGGAATCTCCAGAGGCGGAGTTAGAGACTCTGCGGCAGGAACTCGCAGACGAGAAGAAGAAGAACGAGGGGCTTCTGACCCGACTGATGTATACTCAGGCGGACTTTGAGAACTACAGGAAGAGGATGGACAAGGAGATGAAAGACGCCGGAGAATCACTGACGAAGGGCCTTGTGACCAGACTGCTGGTAGTGCAGGATGAGCTGGACCTGGCAGCGAAGCTTGCGAAGGGCGGCACGGCGGACGCAGAACTTGGGGAGGGGATAGGCATGGTCAGAAAGAACCTTGAAGCGGCGCTTTCGTCCGTGGGCGTCGAGCGGATCGACGCCGTAGGAAAGCCCTTCGATCCTTCGGTCCACGAGGCCGTGGAGAAGGTCCAGGGAGATTCGGACAGAGACGTGGTCGTGGAGGAAATCAGACCAGGTTTCGCGTTCAGGGGGCAGCTCCTGAGGCCGACCATGGTAAAGGTTGAATTGGCGTCCAAGCCAGCCAAGGAGGCGAAGCCAACTGAGTAGCGCACGAGAGAAGATACTCGGGATTGACCTTGGGACGACGAACTCCGCCGCTGCAGTGGTTGAAGCGGGGAGGCCGGTGGTGGTCCCGAGCGCTGAGGGTGCGACTCCCGCGGGGAAGATGTTCCCCTCTGTGGTGGCATACACCAAGGACGGACAGCTCCTAGTGGGAGACCCCGCAAGGCGTCAGGCGGTCACAAACCCTGACGGGACTGTCTTCGAGATCAAGCGGAAGATGGGAACGGACTACAGGGTGAGCATCTACGGCAAGGAGTACTCTCCCGAGCAGCTCAGCTCCTACGTCCTCCAGAAAATCAAGCACGATGCCGAGGTCTTCCTCGGATACCCGGTCAAGAAGGCCGTCATCACTGTGCCCGCCCACTTCAACGACAATCAGCGCCAGTCGACCAAGGATGCAGGGGAGATAGCGGGCCTCGAGGTCGTGAGGATAATAAACGAACCAACTGCCGCCTCCCTGGCTTACGGACTGGACAAGTCTGAGAAAGAGATGAAGATCCTCGTTTTCAGCTTCGGAGGGGGGACCCACGACGCCACCATCATGGAGTTCGGTAAGGGAGTCTTCCAGGTCCTGGCCACGTCGGGGGACACCCAGACTGGCGGCACCGACATAGACAAGGCAATCATACAGGTGTTGCTACAGGACTTCCGCTCGAAGACAGGCATCGACCTGTCCGCCGACAGGACAGCGATGGCGAGGTTGAAGGAAGCGGCTGAACAGGCGAAGATCCAGCTGTCGAACCTGACCTCGACCGACGTTGACCTCCCCTTCATAGCGAGCGACTCATCGGGGCCGAAGAATCTTCACTATACGCTGACCAGGACGAAGCTCGAGGAGGTGGCCCGGCCTATAGTCTCGAAGACGGAAGACACGATTCGAAGGGTCATGAGCGACGCCAAGCTCGCCCCCGACCAAGTAGACAAGGTGATACTCATCGGAGGGATGACGAGGATGCCCCTCGTCCGTAAGTTCGTGGAGGACGTCGCAGGAAAGCCGGCCGAGAGGGGAGTCGATCCGATGGAGGCGGTGGCCATCGGCGCCGCGATTCAGGGAGCGGTCCTCGCGGGGGAGATAAAGGACATACTACTCCTGGACGTGACGCCGCTTTCGCTCGGGGTGGAGACCCTTGGGGGGATTACCGAACACCTAATCGAGAAGAATGCTACCATCCCGACGAAGAGGAGCAAGACTTTCACGACGGCCGCAGACTTCCAGACCGCGGTTACCGTTCATGTTGTCCAAGGAGAGAGGAGCATGGCCCGGGACAACGTGTCTCTCGGGATGTTCAACCTAGAGGGGATCCCCCCGGCGCCGAGAGGGGTGCCTCAGATCGAGGTGACGTTCGATATAAACGCCAACGGTATCCTCACGGTGACTGCTAAGGATCTGGGGACAGGGAGGGAGAACAAGATTGACATCACCGCCTCGACAAAGCTCTCCAAGGACGAGAAGGAGAGGCTCATCAAAGAAGCCGAGTCGTTCGCAGATCAGGACAAGAAAAAGCGAGAGGAGGCTGAGGTGAGGAATGAGGCGGACTCCATGCTGTACACAACCGAGAGGACGAAGAGGGACCTTGAGGGGAAGGTGGACAAAGCCAACCTGGACAGACTGGACGCCGCAGCCCAGGAGCTCAGGAAGGCTCTCGAGGGCCAGGACGCCGCCCAGATCAGGGACAAGAACGAGACGCTGAAGAGGATTCTCCAGGAGGTGGGAGCGTCGGCATACCAGCAGACGCAGCAGAAGCAGCAGCAGGCTCGACCCGAGTCAGCAGGAAGTGGCTCGAAGGTGAGCGATGCTGACTATAAGGTAGTGGACGAAGGGAAGTAGGAGGCTCGTCACCGTGGCTGCGAAGGACTACTACGAAGTACTCGGTGTACAGAAGGGGGCCACCAAGGAGCAGATTAAGGACGCCTATAGGAAGCTGGCGCTCCAGTTCCATCCCGACAGGAACAAGGCCCCCGAGGCTGAAGCCAGGTTCAAGGAGATTTCGGAGGCCTATGCCGTTCTTTCGGACGACGAGAAACGGAGACAGTACGACGCCTACGGAAGAGAAGGGGTCTATCAGAGGTACAGCCAGGAGGACCTTTTCCGGGGGGTCGACTTCGGGGAGTTCTTCAGGGGGATGGGAGGGTTCGGGTTCGACGACGTATTCTCCCAGTTCTTCGGGGGCGGGGTACGCCAGCCCAGTAGGGGTGAGGACCTGACATATCATCTCCAGGTGAACCTGGAGGACCTGGTTCAAGAGACCAACAAGGAAATCGAAGTCCCAAGGAGCGAAGTCTGCTCGACCTGCAGTGGAAGCGGCGCGAAGCCGGGCACCTCCCCCCAGAGATGCGGTACGTGCGGTGGGACCGGCCAAGTGCAGAGGGTGCAGTCTGCAGGCTTCGCCCGCCTCGTCAGGGTCACGGCATGCAACAAGTGCCAAGGGAGAGGGTATCTGATTGATACCCCCTGCAAGGAATGCAGGGGCAGAGGAACTGTGGAGAAGACAAGGAAGATACGCATAATGATTCCGGCGGGAGCGGAGGACGGTCTAACCCTGAGGCTCAGAGGGGAGGGGAACGCTGGAGAAGCTGGGGTCCCCCCAGGGGATCTGTACGTCGTGGTGAACATCTCGCCTCACAGGCTATTCGCGAGACAGGAAGCCGACATATACTTGGAGACGAGTATCGGAGCGGTCCAGGCGATGCTTGGGACAGAGCTCGCCGTCCCAACGCTCTACGGAAACGTGAAGCTGGAGATACCACACGGGACCCAGCCGGGGCACGTATTCCCGATCAAGGGGAAGGGGCTCCCGAAGTACAGAGGTTGGGGGAAAGGGGACCAGTACGTGAAAGTCAACGTGGAAATCCCCAAGAACATCAGCGGCCAACAGAAGGAGCTTCTGAAGCAGCTGGGCGACATGCGCTAGCCTGCGAACTTGTATATCATCAGGAAGGGGACTTCTTCTATCTCTCGGATCGCCTCGGGGGCCCCCACATTGTTGTCCACAGCCAGCGCCACCGACCTCGTGCCTGCAAGGTTGACGATGGAACATGTCCGGATGAGCCTCAGAGCCTCTCCTGTATCCACGACTTCGCCGGAGTAGAACTCCCTTGAAAGATGGACCTTCAGCTCCCCCTCGGTCACCGTCCTCCCCACAAGCTCCTCATCGCATATGTTGACCAGGATGGTGCCCCTGTACTCCGAGGTGCGGACGGAGAAACCCTTGCCGTTCGTGCTAGGCAACCTTTGCTACCGACCTGGCCCCGCAGGCCTCGCAGACCATGAACCACATCCGCTTCTCCTTCTCCAGGTGAGTGTCTGGGCTCCCGCATACCGGACAGATGACAGCGTCCTTGACGTACCTCTGGAGGAGCTGGGCGAACGAATCACGGTCCTTGCGGCCGATGAATATGGCTCTCTCGCCATCCAGAGAAGCCGCCGTGGCGAGCTCCTTCGCCAGGTACATCAGGAGTCTGGATGAGTCCCGTCTCAGAAGCTTGGGGAACTCCGTGTAGTTCCTGAAGATTGTCTTGTTCCCGACCCATATTACGTCGGGCTCGGGGAGCTCCAGGCGGAGGGCACCGGACTTCTTGGCGTCCTTGTCGAGGCCAGCCCTCGCCCTCGAAAGCAGCTCCTCGTACGAACGGGGCATAGCCGAATCTCCTGACAATGCTATTTCAAGTCTTCTGGGATGGCACATTCATACCAGGAGATTCCAGGACAGAGGAACACATCGCGGTCCGCCAAAGATTAAATCTAAAACCGAAGGGGGTGCACCGTGAAGCCGAGGGCGGAAATCGGCGTCTTTGGCGGCTCAGGGTTCTACAAGTTCTTCAAGGGAGCCCAGGAGCTTGCGGTAAGGACGCCCTACGGCAGCCCCAGCGCCAAGGTCACGATCTCAGAAATACACGGGAAGAGGGTCGCCTTCCTTCCGAGACATGGGGTTCATCATGAGTTTCCTCCCCACCGAGTGCCCTACAGGGCCAACATGATGGCCTTCAAGCAGCTGGGCATTTCGAGGGTAATCGCACCCAACGCTGTGGGGAGCTTGAAGGCGGGAATCAGGCCGGGGGACTTCGTCTTTTGCGATCAGTTCGTCAACTTCGCCACGGAGCGAGAGGACACGTTTTACGACGGGCCGGAGACCACGCATGTCGGCATGGCTAACCCCTACTGCCCCCAGATGAGAGAGTTGGGCATCGAGGCGGCCCAGAAGCTTGGCTTGAAGTTCCACAGAGCCGGGACGGTGGTGGTAATCCAGGGCCCCAGGTTCTCCACCACGGCAGAGAGCAGGTTCTTCAGCCGCCAGGGGTGGGACGTCATTAACATGACACAGTACCCAGAAGCTGTGCTCGCCAGGGAACAGGAGCTCTGCTACCTCAACATCTCGCTCGCAACAGACTACGATGCGGGGCTGGAGGGGGACCCAAGCGTCAAGCCGGTCTCCCACGAAGAGGTCATCAAGGTTTTCAACAGCAAGATGGAGGGCCTAAGGCGGCTCATCGTGGAAGTTGTGAAGACAATCCCCCCAACGCGGACCTGCGGGTGCGGGTCGGCACTCGCGAACGCGAGGATGAGTGCATGATGGGAGCCCTCAGCAGGGAAGTCGAGCGCGCCATCAGGATAATCCCAGACTACCCGAAGAAGGGCATCCCGTTCAAGGACCTTACGACGCTCTGGAAGAACGGGAAGCTGACGAAGGAGGTCAACGACGCCATGGAGAAGAAGTGGAAGCGGTCGAAGCTCACGAAGATAGTCGGCATAGAGGCAAGGGGATTCATCGTGGGCGCACCGCTTGCTGACAGGCTTGGGATCGGATTCATCCCCGCGAGGAAGGTGGGGAAGCTCCCTGGCTCCAAGGTCAGCATCTACTACGACCTAGAGTACGGAAGACAGGGGATAGAGATGCACACCGATTCGATATCGAAGGGGGACAGGATCCTGATCGTTGACGACCTGCTGGCTACCGGGGGGACATCCAAGGCCGTCGCCACTCTGGTGGAGAGGATGGGAGGGAAGGTGGTTGGCTTCGCATTCGTCACGGAGGTCCGCGGGCTGAACGGGAGAAGGAAGCTCCGGGGACACGAAGTCTACTCCATCGCCAAGAATGACTAGGCCCCACCCCATCGGTGTCATCACGGGCACGGGGGTGACCGAACAGTTCGACCTGATCAAGCCGAGAACCGTCAGGACGAGATTCGGAAGGGTGCATGTGTTCTTTCAGGGGGGAGGAGACTACGTTGTCCTTCCGAGGCACGGCGTCGCCCACAAATTCCCTCCCCATGTGATAAACTACAGGGCGAACATCGCGGCACTCGCTCGGCTGGGCGTGAGAGAGGTCATAGCCACTGGCGCCGTGGGTTCTATGAACAGAGGATTCCGAGTCGGGGAGATCGGGGTGATAGACCAGTTCCTTGATTTCACGAAGCGGAGGCAGTCGACCTTCTTCGAGGACAAGGTGGCGCACACCGATATGACGTACCCCTACAGCAGGCGCCTGAATCTGGAGCTCTCGTTAGCTGCGAAGAGGATTGGCGTCCGTCTCCGTCAGCGTCTGGTCTATGTGTGCGCCGAAGGGCCGAGGTTCGAAACAGCCGCTGAGATCAGGATGTTCAGGACGCTCGGGGGAGACGTCGTCGGGATGACGGGCGTCCCAGAGGTGGTCCTCGCCAACGAGATGAAGCTGGAATACGCGTCTGTCGTCACTGCGACCAACTGGGCCGCAGGAATACAGTCCAAGGTCGGCCACGAGGAGGTCCTCAGGGCGATGGAGAAGGCGGGGAAGACAATCAAAGAGCTGATAGAGGCCGCTGTCGCGGGACTGGTGGGAGAGAATATATGACGAAGGTGACAGACCGGAATCTGGCCGCGGACGGGGAAAGGAACTTCATTTGGGCGAAGGCCCACATGGGGACACTGAACACCCTGGCGGAAAGGTATGGAAAATCGAGACCGCTGAAGGGGGTGAAGCTGGGAGTCTGTCTGCACATCACAAAGGAGACGTCTGTTCTTATCGATGCGCTGCTGGTGGCGGGCGCGGAAGTCAGGCTAGCGGGGGCGAATCCCCTCTCGACCCAGGACGACATTGCCGCCTACCTCTCTACCAGGACAGAGGTCTGGGCCTGGAGGGGCCAGTCTCCTAAGGAGTATGGCTGGTGCATTCAACAGGTCCTCGGCTCGCATCCAGACCAGCTCATCGACGATGGAGCCGACCTACACGTGGCCGCCCATGTTTTGCGGACGAAGGGGATAGTCGGAGGCTCTGAGGAGACGACCACGGGGGTAATCAGGCTGAAGGCGCTCGAGGCTGAGGGGAAACTCGCCTATCCGGTAATCGCGGTGAACGACGCAAAGACGAAGTTCCTGTTCGACAACAGGTACGGGACGGGTCAGAGCACACTGGATGGCATCATGAGAGCAACGGCCCTCCTCCTTGCGGGCGTGAAGACCGTGGTGGTTGGCTACGGGTGGGTAGGGAAGGGGGTCGCCATGAGGGCCAGAGGGATGGGAGCGAGAGTGACCGTGGTCGAAGTGGACCCCATAAGGGCCCTTGAGGCGCACCTCGACGGATTTGATGTTTCCGGTATAGACGACGCCGCACCCACGGGGAAGTTGTTCATCACCACCACCGGACAGAAGAACGTGATCCCCTACAGCGCCGTTGTCAGGATGGAAGAGGGGGCGATGCTGGTTAACGCCGGTCACTTCGACGTGGAAATCGACGTGAAGACCCTGATGGCCAGGGCCAGGGGGGTGAAGCAGGTACGCCCCAACGTGGACGAAATCACCCTACCTTCGGGGAAGAAGGTGTACCTGATTGCCAAGGGGAGGATTGCTAACCTGGTCGCGGCCGAGGGGCACCCGCCCGAGGTGATGCAGATGTCATTCGCGAACCAGATGCTCGCGGCAATCCGAATCCATGAAGACCATGGGAAGATGGAGAAGAGAGTCTACGGGGTTCCACCTCAGATTGAGGACGAGGTGGCCAGGGCGGCCCTGAAGTCAATGGACGTCTCCATCGGGCGCGCCACCAGCGAACAGGAGAAGTACGCCAAGAGCTGGAAGATCTAGGCCGAAGATTTTAAAGCAGAAGAAGCTTGGTTTCACGATTGGTGGATGAGCTCAAAGGACAGAACGTCATAATCACGGCCGCGCTCCCGTATGCCTATGACGACCTCCACCTCGGGCACATCGCAAGCACTCACCTTCCGCCTGACATTCTCTACAGGTACCTGAAGCTCAAGGGAGCGAAGGTAATCCAAGTCTGTGCCTCGGACGACTTTGGGACCCCCATTCTGATTGCGGCCGAGAAACAGCATGTTGACCCGAAGGAGTATGTCGCCCGCTGGAATGCCAGGTTCAGAGAGGACCTTGAAAGGCTCGGCATAGTTTACGATCTGTTCGATAGGACCAGCTCCCCCGAGAACGTCGAGCTCGTTCAGAGGTTCTTCACGAAACTCAACGAAAACGGCTTCATATACGTCTCCGACCTCGATCAGTTCTACTGCGAATACGACCGCAAGTTCCTCCCCGACAGGTATGTCAAGGGGACCTGCCCCTACTGTGGGACTCAGGAGCAGTACTCCGATGTGTGCGAGAACTGCGGAAGGACCCTCCAGGCGGGGGAGATACTGAACCCCCACTGCTCCATATGCGGCAGGCCTCCGGTCCTGAAGGAGAGCACCCACTACTTCTTCAAGCTCTCCGCCTTTTCAAAACGGCTCGAGGAGTGGCTACGGGGAACGCCGGGCCTTCAGGGAGACGTCAAGAACTATGTGCTCAATTGGATCGAGGAGGGCCTGCAGGACTGGGACATCACCAGAGACATCTCATGGGGGGTGCCTGTGCCCCTCGAGGAGGCAAAGGGGAAAGTCCTCTACGGCTGGTTCGACAATCACCTCTGCTACATTTCGACCGCCCTCAAGTGCGCGGGGAAGACGGGGGAGGGTGGAAGGAGCTACTGGAACGGCTCTAAGCTCTACCACTTTATCGGGAAGGACATCGTATACCACCACTACCTCTTCCTTCCTAGCATGAGGATGGGGGAGGGAGAGTTCAAGCTCCCCGACTACATTCCAACCAGGGGGCACCTGCTCCTCCACGGGAAGAAGGTGTCAAGGAGCAAGCACTGGATGATAACGGTAAGGGAGTTCCTGGATCACTTCCCGCCCGACTACCTTCGGTTCTATCTGACCAGGATCACGCCGCTGAGCCAATCGGATTCGAACTTCGACCTCAGGGAGTTCGGGGACAAGATAAACAACGAGCTGGTCGCGAGCGTCGGGAACTTCGTCTACAGGGCGCTCTCCTTCGTGCAGACCAGGCACGGGGGAGTCGTACCGGCTCCGGGACCGAAAGGACCTGCTGAGGAGGAGGTGCTCGGAGAGCTGGAGAAGGCCGTCGGAGAGACGGGGGGGCTAATCGAGCAGGGGAACTACGACAAGGCGCTCAGGAGGGTGCTGGAATTCTCGGCCAACTGCAACCAGTACTTCCAGAAGAAAGCGCCTTGGGAGAGGAAGGCGGACGAACCAACTGCCCTTTACTATTCGTGTAACCTCGTCGCCGGGCTGGCCACCCTCATCAGCCCGTTCCTCCCCTTCAGCTCACAGGCGATCTGGGGCCAGCTGGGTTTTCAGGGCACGCCAGACGACCTGAACTGGGACTCCGCTGCCGCACTGAGAGTGGAGGCGGGGAGGAAAATCACGGACCCCAAGCCCATCTTCAGGAAAATCGAGGAAGCAGACCTCAGCAAAGTCCGCGTTCTTCTGGGCTAGTCAGTCGCAGCACTGGAGGGCGTCAAGGCCCTCAGGGAGAGCGCAGTCCATTTCGTCGTCCAGCACCCTGTCCCCCAGCACCTTTGCGATCGGGTCATAGTCGTCATATTTCGTCGAGCCGAAGCCCGATGCCAGCAGGCTCACCTGGAGCTGTGCAGTGCCCGAATAATCGACTCCGTATTCGATGTCCATCCCAGGATTGCCTGTTGCCGAACCGACGCGGTCAACGACCAGGCCCACCTCTGGAGCGGTGAGGGTAGAGTCGCCATTCATGCTGACCAGGGCGTGGGTCGCTTCCTTCGGGTCCCCGAGCTTCCCTATCGATACGACAGCACCCGCCAAGGCATCCTCAGCCTTGTCTTCCGAGCCGCTGCTCGATACGCCGAGGAGTGAGTATCCTTCGCGCAGTACCGTACCGAGAAGCTTGTTCAGCCCCACGGGGCGTGACCCTTCGGCGGCCCTCGAAAGCATCGAGCCGAGCGCCTTGACCGCCGCCTTGTTGGCCGTGTCGTAAATGTCTGCCAGGGTCGTGTCCTCAGAAGAAGAGCGGAGGAGAGTCTCGTTATCAATCACAACGACGCCTCTCGCTGTTGCCCTCAGGCGCCTGAGCGAAACCCCTGCGTAGAACTTGTTCTTCTTCTCGAAATCGAAGGGCATGACGGCGACCCCCACCGCCGTAGCACCGCACTCCCGGGCAATTGAAGCGACTACGGGGGCAAGCCCACTTCCTGTGGCTCCGCCGAGGCCGGCCACTACAAAGACCACCCTTGAGCCCCTCACAGCGTCTCTGATGCTTGTGTGAGATCTCAGGGCCAGGCCGCGAACGATGGCTGGTGTGAGCTTCTGGTCTACAGGTGACTCAATGTGTATCGTGTCCTTCGGTTCGACGGTGGAGAAGTCTCCGTCGTCGCAGGAGACGTAGGCGAACCTGTCGACCAACACCGCCTTCCTGCTCAACAGCGAGACAATCTTTATTCCCGCCGTTCCTATTCCGATTGCGGTAACGTCGTCTCGATTACTGGGAGTCAATTCTAGGGCGCGAAGGTTGGTGGCGCCGAGAATAAACAAACCCATCACTCAATATTGTTGACGACAAAGTTGTTTTTGTTTACCTCGCGCCCGATGATACTGATCGAACTATTTTTTCGGCCTTGGGCCAACCTCGTCCTCGTTGACCAGTCTGTTGACGAGGTCGTCCATCATGTGCCCTGAACACTCGACCCTTACCGCCCGCACTCCGTCGATGGAGAGTACGGCCTTCTTGATGCTCCTTCCCGTGTCCACTGCTATGGGGCTGTAGGCCGAGAGGGGCTGAAACTTTACGCGGATTGAGCCGGTCGCCATTTCAGAGACATCCGTTACGATGTTTAATTCACCGAACTTTCTCTTCGACTCCTCGTCCACCAGATCGCCCAGGCGGGCGAGGACCGCCTTCGACAATTCGCTTGGCACGGCTGGGCTCCTTGGAATTTCAGAGGTTATATGACCTTTGGGCTCACCAATGGACGCGCAGTGTCATGGGGTGCGACGCCTTCACTTCGTCTATCTTCCCGACGCTCGTGTACTTGGGGACTGGCCCCAGTGTCCCCTCCTTCATCTCCCTGTAAATCTCGTTCATGGCAGCACTATATTCATCAAGCATCTCCATAGGTTCTGACTCCGTCGGCTCAATCATCAGCGCCTCGTGGACGATGAGCGGGAAGTAGACGGTGGGGGCGTGCATGCCGTAGTCGAGGATGGCCTTGGCGACTGTGAGGGCGGCCCCCGGCAGTTCGCTCTTGGTGGACACGACCACTTCGTGCTTTCTGTGCAGTCCCTCTCCGTAGGACGCGGAAAACGCCTCGGGGTCTAGGCTCTTCCACAGGTAGTTGGCTGCGAGTACGGCCAGTGAAGAGACGTCGGCAAGACCGGACGCGCCTAGGAGACGGATGTAGATGTAGGCCCTCAGAAGGACTGCGGAGTTACCGACGAACCCCTTGAGCGGACCGATGCTATGCTTCAGGCCATAATCGAGAGTATAACCCTTCTTCCCCTTCGTAACGACTGGGACAGGGAGGTAGTCTGCCAACTTCCGCGTGACCCCGACGGGCCCCGCCCCGGGCCCACCTCCTCCGTGGGGGGTAGCGAATGTCTTATGGAGATTGAGGTGAACGATGTCGAAGCCCATGTCTCCGGGCCTGGCTCTGCCGAGAAGTGCGTTCATGTTCGCTCCGTCGTAATACATCAAGCCTCCTGCGTCGTGGACGGCCTGGCACACCTCCGCAACCTCCCCCTCGAAAAGGCCGAGGGTGTTGGGGACGGTGAACATCATCCCAGCGGTCTTCTCAGAGCAGAGCGTCCTGACCGCGGCGCCCCGGACCTGACCGTTGGAGTCGGATGGGACTTTAACGACCTGGAACCCTCCCATCGCGGCGCTGGCGGGGTTGGTCCCGTGAGCGGAGTCGGGGACGAGAATCTCGTTCCTCTCACCTTGGCCGTGCTCCCTGAGGTACTTCCTAATCATGAGAACCCCCGCGAGCTCCCCCTGGGCCCCGGCGGCGGTGGACAGGGAGAACCGGTGCATCCCGGTGATTTCACTGAGGAACCCTTCTAGCTCATAGAAGATGGACAACAGACCCTGGACTGTCTCAGGGGGTTGGAGCGGGTGGGCGTACTTCATGCCGTCCGAACCTGAAATCATTTCTGAGACCTTGGGGTTGTACTTCATGGTGCAACTACCAAGTGGGTACATACCCAGCTCCACTGAGAAGTTCATCTGGGAGAGGCGGTTGAAGTGCCTCAGGACCTGGAGTTCGGAGAGTTCAGGGAGCTCCACCGACTGGCGCCTCACTGACGGGGGGACAAGAGCGGCCGGGTTCTTGAACCGGGCTGTGACCTTCGGGTCCGAGGGGATGGCCATGCCCACTCTGCCGGTCCGGCTCAGCTCCTTGATTAGCGGCTCGTTCCAGAAGGCCTGGCGGAATCGCTTCGTCTAGATCGCCTCCTCCAGTGCCGCCGCGAGCCTTTCGATGTCGTCC
This sequence comes from Nitrososphaerales archaeon, assembly GCA_035625455.1. Lineage (GTDB taxonomy): Archaea > Thermoproteota > Nitrososphaeria > Nitrososphaerales > Gagatemarchaeaceae > UBA183. The sequence goes on from DASPPO010000033.1 coordinate 36,077, forward strand.
CTGGTGTGAATCTCGGTCACGCAGTAGAGGCCGGCTTCAAGGCCGAGTCCAAAGGACTTCTCGATGGGGTAACCTGCGAGGACCCCCTTCCGCGAAAGCTTGCCGAAGACCCCCTTTGCGTTCGACCTGTCATAGGAGACTGCGAATTCCTTGAAGAAGGCGCCCGAGAAGAGAGGGGATTTCACGCCTTTTACTCTGGAGAGCCTTCGGGCCGCATAGTGGGAGTTGGAGATGACCACCTCCCCAAGCCTGCGGAAACCCCGCTTCCCGAGCAGAGACAGGTAGCTTGCGGCAGCGACCGCCATCAGAGACTGGTTGGTACATACGTTCGAGGTGGCTGCCTCGCGGCGTATGTGCTGCTCGCGGGCTTGGAGGACCATGGAGAAAGCCTTGAGGTCTGGGTCTGCGACGGTGCTTGTAATTCCAATGAGTCGCCCGGGCATGCTCCTTGCGAGTTTGATGTCTTTCACGGAGAAGATGCCAAGGTGGGGTCCACCGTAGTTCATGGCTATTCCCAGAGGCTGGCCCTCCCCCACGGCCACGTCGGCGCCGTAGGCTCCGGGCTCCTTAACGAGGGACAGCGATATCGGGTCGACACCGACCACAGCCAGGGCCCCCGCTCCGTGCACCTTCTCGAGGAGGGGGGCGATGCCATCTTCGATGACCCCGAAATAGTTCGGGTTCTCAAAGTAGACGCACGCGATGTCTTCGGTGAGCTTGCTCTCGAGGTCTGCGGGGTCGACGGTCCCCTTCTTCACGTCAAAGGAGACCGTCTCAAGCTCCAACCCCAGGGGCTCGGTGTAGGTTCCTATCACGGCTCGCCGGTGGGGCCCTGCGTTCCCAGCGATCAGCGCCTTCCTTCTCCCTGTGACCCTTGCCGCCATGCGCACGGCCTCCCCCGCCGCGGATGACCAATCGTAGAGGGAACTGTTGCACGCCTCCATTCCGAGCAGGTCGCACATCAGGCTCTGGTATTCGAACAGGGCCTGAAGCATCCCCTGGCTAACCTCCGCCTGGTATGGGGTGTAACTTGTGTAGAACTCCTGCCTCGAGGTGATGGACTCCACGGCGGCAGGCACGTAGTGGGGCCAGACCCCTCCCCCGAGAAAACAGATGGAGTTCGGCGGGGTAGCGTTCCCCCCCAGTCGCGCCTGTACCTCACGACGAACCTCGTACTCGGACGTTCCCTCAGGGAGCTTCAGCCCCCTGTTCAGCCTGACCTTCGGAGGGATGTCCGAGAATAGCTCATCGATCGAAGAGGCGCCCACCTTCTGGAGCATCTTCGAGACGAGGGACTCGTCAAGGTTCGGAAGCAGAGGATGCTGTTTCTGGGACGCGGGCATCTCGAGTCCGGCCGAAAAATGCTTAAAATAAGAACGTAGCGGCGAGGGGCGAATCGTTTGAAGCGTTCGGTGTCACTGGCCCTGTTGCTCATGCTCGTTCTTGTGATGCTATCGGCGCAGCTCCCTGCCCATTCGCAGGCGGGCACGACTTCAACCGGTGCGAGAGTATCGGTAAGGAGTGTTTACACGCTCGACAGGTACGGGTTCGCGACCGTCAACGAGAGCGTGGAGTTCACCAACAACCAGACTTCCGCCGTACCGATTCCCGCCCTGACCTTCGGTCTGGGCAACCTCTCTTCGGACGTGGAGGCCTACAACCTGACGGGGAGTGGCTTCTCGCTTGCCACCCCTGCCTCGGCAGGAGGGCCCTACACCGTCAGCAGCACCGAGTCTGTCCAGGCAGGCGGGAACGCGAGCTTCGTCCTCCGCACCCTGCTCGGCGGGGTTGTCACCAAGCTAAGCAACGGGACGATTAGTGTGCTCACCCTCTCCTCCCCCTCGATAGGCAGCAAGGTGGACTCGCTCCTGAATGTCGTCCAGATGCCGACCTCCACGAGCTTCAAGACTGCCCCTCAGGGTCTGACCGCGAGCCTCGTCGGGACCAACAACACCTACTCGTCCAGCGCCTCCGAAATCACGCCGGGCGCGGTGACCTCGGTCTCCTACATCCAGGCCTCATCCGCGCAGGACTTCAACCCTCTTCGGATCTTCGATGCGGTGAGGTCGATCTCGGCCGACTCGCATGGAAACCCCGTGGTCACGGACACGATTGAGTTCCAGAACCTTGGAACGACGCCCCTGTCTACACTGTACATCCAGCCGCTCGCTTCGGGGAGCGCGACGGCGACGGTTGAGACGCTTACGGAGCCCAAGCTGCTGAGCCCGGTGTCTGTTTCGCTGATCAGCGACTCCATCGACCTTACTCAACTTGCGTTGGGATATCCCAACAATGGAGTAGCCGCAGGAGGCAACTTCACCATTACGTATCAGTACCCACTCGGGTCGCACTACTACTCTGTGTCTGGGGGCCGGGTCACCCTTGACATTCCTGAAACCCCACCGATCAGTGCGTTCATCAACTCGTTCACCATCGAACTCTCTCTCCCGCACGGCGCGACCTCCACCAGCTCGGCGCCGACGACCTTGACCGGCGTAACCCCGTGGCAGACCGGGCAGACGAGCTACTCTTACGGGCTCTCGGTAGGCTGGGCAATCGACGACGGTGTGCCCTTCGCCACAATTGTGTTCTCGCTCCTGTTAATCGGGCTCTTCGCGTCGAGGACGACAACCGCCGAGGCAGAAGAGGAGGAAGAGGAAGAGTCTTCTACGGAGCTGGCGTCGGCCATGATCAAGGCATTCGAAGAGAAGACTAACCTCATCAACAGCCTGTGGCCAGAAATCGAGTCGAAGGACCCCAACGACCTGGACAGGGAGTACTTCGACGAGCTAAGGACACGCTTGGACACGTTCAGGAGCAGGGCGCTCCAGCGGCTGAACGAAGTCAAGCAGAAATCAACCAGCCAGAAGTTCTACGAAGTGGTCAACCAGATCCACCAGACAGAGAGGGAGGTGGATAGAGCCGCGAAGGACAAGCTGAACCTGTATCAGCAGTACTACACTCGGCAGATGAGGAAGGAGGTCTTCGACAGGCTCCTCCCCCAGTACACCAAGAGGCTCGAGAAGGCCCTGAACCAGCTCTCCGACGAGCTGCACACCGTCCAGAGAGAAGCAAAGCTCCTGTAGGACAAGCCCGACATGGGGGCAGATTTATGAGGTGGGGTGGGGCCGAAGGCGTGAATGACATGGAGGACCGAGTCGAGAAGCTCGTGATAATTGGGTCTGGGCCTGCGGGCCTCACGGCGGCCATCTACGGCTGCAGGGCGGATCTGGACCCCCTCGTATTCATGGGGACCAAGTACGGCGGACAGCTGATGCTGACGAGCGAGGTGGAGAACTTCCCCGGCTTCCCCGACCCCGTTCTCGGGCCCGACCTCATTGCAAGGATGAAGTCGCAGGCCGAAAGGCTCGGTGCACGGCTCATCCAGGAGGACGTGGTCAGGGTGAACTTCAGGACATATCCGTTCGAGGTATACACCGATTCGGGGGCCACCAAGGCACTCGCCGTGATATTGGCGACGGGGGCCAACCCAAGGCGTCTGAACGTCCCGTCTGAGATGCGGCTGATGGGGAAGGGAGTGTCGAACTGCGCCGTCTGCGATGGTTTCTTCTTCCGAGGGAAGAGAATCGCGGTAGTCGGTGGAGGGGACACGGCAATGGAAGAGGCCAACTTCCTGACAAAGTTCGCCTCACAAGTCCAGGTAATCCATAGGAGGGGGGAGCTCAGGGCGAGCGCTGCCCTGAGGAAGGAAGCCTTCGCCAACCCCAAAATCAGCTTCATCTGGGATTCGGTCGTGGAGGATGTGATCGGGGATACGAAGGTGCAGGGGGTGCGGGTCAAGAACCTCAGGATGGAGAAGGAGAGCGAGCTCCCGGTGGACGGGCTGTTCGTAGCCATAGGCTACGACCCGAACACGGAGATGCTCAGAGGGGAGGTGGAGCTCGACCCGAAGGGGTATGTGGCCGTAAGGAACGGGACAGAAAGCAGCGTCCCCGGCGTCTTCGTGGCAGGAGATGTCCACGACTATCGATACAGGCAGGCAATCACTGCGGCCGCGGACGGGTGCAAGGCGCTCTTGGACGCTGAGAAGTTCATCAAGCAGAAGCTCGAAATGAAGGTCGCTAGCTGATCACAGGGACGAACCTGTCTTCGGTGTGCGACTTGCTGAGCGGACCGATTATCGGAGTCTTGTAGCCGCACGCCTTGCACCTGTTCTTGCCGTCGAGGTTGTACTCCAAGATCTCGTACCCGTAGCGTTTGATCAGCACGCCCCTGCAGCCGGGGCAGTATGTGCTCTCGTCCGGGTGGCCAGTGACGTTGCCTATGTAGACGTAGTTCAGGCCCGCCTCCCTCCCGATTCGGACGTGCTTCTCCAGCGTCTCTACCGGGGTCCATGGGAAGTCCATCATCTTGTAGTCGGGATGGAACCTCAGGAAGTGGACGGGTACGTCCGGGCCCAGGTTGTCGTACAGCCACCGGCACAGCCTGGTGGCCGCTTCCAGCGAGTCCCCCACCTTCGGGACTATCAGGTCAGTTATTTCCACATGGACCTTCGCCCTTCTCTTGATCTCGAGGAGGCTCTGGAAGATCGGATCCGCGTTTGGAATGGCGATATATCGCCTTACGAAGTCCGTCTCCCCGCTCCCCTTGAAGTCAACGGTGACGCAGTCGAGGAAGTCGTCCATCATTGCAACGGTCTCCGGCGTGTCATAGCCGTTGGAGACGAATATGTTGAACAAGCCATTCGACCTTGCCAACCGGCCCACGTCCCTCGCATACTCCATGAATATGGTCGGTTGGTTGTAGGTGTAAGCCATCCCTTCGCAGCCGTGTGCGATGGCGTTTTCGACGAGGTCCTCGGGTGTTGCCTCTATCCCTTCGATCTTCCTTAGCTGGCTGATGTCAGAGTTCTGACAATAGGCGCAGGCCCACGAACATCCTGACGTCGCGATGGAGAAGACCTTCGAGCCGGGTCGGTAGTGCACAACGGGCTTCTTCTCAATGGGGTCGATGTGCCCGGCCATGACGCGGCCGTAGACAAGCAGGTAGAGCTTGCCTCCAACGACTCCTCTGACCCCACAGAACCCGATCTGTCCCTCGGCGATCTGGCAATTTCGGGCGCAGGCTGTGCACTGGACCCTGCCGTTGGGGAGGTTCCTGTAAAGTTCAGCCTGCTTCCCTGCCGCCTCGGTGAGCCTCGTCCGGAGAGACATCCGGTTGGATGATTCCCGCCCCCGCCATTAAGGTTTGCAGCGGGCCTTGGCCCCTTTCAGCAAACTGTTATAACATATGTTATCACCGGTCGCCGAAAATGGCCACTTTCATGGAGGCGATCGGGCTCTCCGCCATCATGGGATTCTCGATCTACCTGTCACTCCCAATCATCCTGAGAAAGAACCAGGATGAAAGGAGATTGAGCTTCCTCAGTGCCGTGGCGGTGGGTATCCTGATCTTCCTGATAGGAGATGTTTTCCTTGACGCTGCCGGGTCGCTTTACAATGGTTCCCTGTACGGGTATGGGTCATCCCCGAGCTATGACCTTGTGTTCACCCTGTCGATGACTGCGGGATTCCTTGTCCTCTTCGCTGCCGGAGGCAGGAGGAAGATGGTTCTCACCCCCACGGAGCTCGCCCTTGTTATTGCGCTCGGGATAGCGTTTCAGAATCTTACCGAAGGGCTCCTCTTTGGCGCGCTGAGCGTCGGAATCGGGCTCACGGGCTCTGCCCTGGTCGTCCTGGTCGGGTTCATTTTCCAGAATTCGACCGAAGGATTCCCCATAGCCTCCCCCTTCCTCGGGTCTGCCGAGGGGAAAAGCGGCGTTATTGCTGGGGCTCTGATGGTCGGAGGGCTCCCCACCATACTCGGGGGTGCGATTGGATACTTCTACAACGACACCATGTTCGACCTTGTCTTCTACGGGCTCGCGGTAGGCACAATGCTCTACGTAATCCTGCCAATGCTGAGGCACATACTGGCGGGGACCGCCTCAAACAGGCTGGGAATCGCCTACGCGGGGGTGTTCGTTGGGTTCGTCCTCGGCTTCGCCGTAAACCTCCTGTGATGGTCTGGCTCTTGACTCGAGTTCACCAACCTAATATTCACCTTTGTGGGGCCTGAGTGGACATCCTTTGGGTGGAAGGGGGGGTGGGGCGCAGGTGCAGGCACCGAGGTTCTCAGTCAGGTACATGGACAGGGCCGCCGACGCACGGAAGGATTTCTACCGGTATGCCGTGGGAAGGTGGCTGGACACCCATCCGCTCCCGCCGGACAAGCCGCGGTACGGCGCCTTCAACGAACTGTTCGATTGGAACCTTTCGCGTCTGAAGATCATAGCCGAAAGATGCGCCCGCGAAGCGGCAAGCTCAAAGGATCCAGTCGTCCGGATGGTCGGGGACTTCTACAGGTCCGCCATGGACACCAGGAGGATTGAGGCAGCAGGGTTCGGGCCGATTGAGGACCTTTGGCAGGCCGCAACTAGGGTGAGCTCGCCGGGAGAGGTCGCCGATTCAGTCGCACTCTTCCAGAAGAAGGGGGTCGAGGCAGGATTCTACGGGTTCTCAAAAGCCGATGACAGGGACAGTGACCATTACGCTTTCTACTTCGAACAGGGGGGCCTATCCCTTCCAGACCGGGAGTACTACCTCGCGGGGGACTTCGCCAAGATTCGCAGGGAGTACATGGACCACATGGTACGGATGTTCTCCCTCAAGGGGCTGTCGGAGCAACAGGCGAAGAAGTGGAGCGCGGGTGTCCTGAGGGTAGAGACCGCCCTAGCGAGGGCGAGCAGGATGCGGACACTCCTTCGTGACAGAGAGAAGAACTACAACAGAAAGACGGTCGGGGAGCTGAGGGAGGAGTATCCATCCCTCTCTCTGAAGCGATATCTAGATGTCGTGGGCGTCCCGCCGATCTCATATGTCATTGTCGGCCAGCCAGAGTTCTTCGAGAGGCTGGACGCCCTGGTGGGAGAGGGTGACATCGACGATTGGAGGGCCTACCTGTGCTGGAGAGCGCTCCACTCTGCGGCCCCCTACCTTCATTCTGCAGTCGTTGGGGAGAACTTCGACTTCTTTCATAGGAAGCTCATTGGGCAGAAGAAGCAGCAGCCGAGGTGGAAGCGGGCACTGCGAGCCACTGATTCGTCGATCGGGGAGGCCCTAGGGAAACTCTACGTCGAGGACAACTTCCCGGAAGAGGCACGTCGTCGTGCCTACGTACTTGTCGACGACCTCAGGGAGGTGTTCAGGAGGAGACTGGAAGGCACTCCCTGGATGTCGGAAGAGACGAAAAAACTGGCCCTTGCGAAGTTCAGCAGGTTCAAGGTAAAAATCGGCCATCCGGAGAAGTTCCGCGATTACTCTGCGGTCGTGATAGACCCTCACGACTACGCCGGGAACGTCCGCAGGTCAGCTTCTTTCGAGGTCCACAGACAGACCAGCCGGGCGGGAAAAAGAGTGAACAGAAAGGAGTGGCTCATGACTCCGCCGACCGTAAACGCCTATTTCGAGGAAACAGCAAATGAGATCGTCTTCCCCGCCGGAATACTCCAGCCGCCTTTCTTTGACCACACGGCTGACGACGCCGTGAACTACGGAGGAATTGGCGTCGTCATCGGACATGAGATTACCCACGGCTACGACGACCAGGGGAGGAAATACGACGGCGAGGGGAACCTGAGGGACTGGTGGACTAAGGAGGATAGGCGGAGATTTAACAACAAAGCCATCGCCGTGGTGAGGGCTTACCATCAGCAAAGGATTCTGCCGGGCCTGTACGTAAACGGCAAACTGACCCTAGGCGAGAACATCGCCGACCTCGGAGGCGTTTGCATCGCGTTCGACGCTCTCCAGAGGAGGATCAACAACAGGGGTGGGAGCCGAAGGAAGATAGGCGGCCTGACCCCCGAGCAGAGGTTCTTCATATCTTTCTCTCAGATATGGAGGCAGAACACCTCGAAGATGGAGGCACGCAGGCTCGCAACCGTCGATCCGCACTCTCCGGCAAAGGTGAGGGGAGTGCTGCCAGCTAGAAACCATCCCGCCTTCGACCTTGCTTTCCCGCAGCGAATGGGGGAGAGCGAAGGCTCGCCGAGGATAGGGGTCTGGTAGAGATAGGCGAAGGTTCTGTCGTGCAGTCCTCCAGGCT